>NZ_KV819881.1:0-33955 GCF_001815235.1 Pseudomonas sp. HMSC065H01
CCGACAACCACCTGATGCTGATCAGCCTGGTGAAGCAGGGGCTGACCGGCAAGGCCGCCGACGCGGCGCTCGGAGCGGCGCACATCACGGTGAACAAGAACGCCGTGCCGAACGATCCGCAGAGCCCGTTCGTCACCTCCGGCATCCGCATCGGCACCCCAGCGGTGACCACTCGCGGTTTCCGCGAGGGCGAGTGCCGCGAACTGGCCGGCTGGATCTGCGACATCCTCGACGATATCGACAATCCCGAGGTCGGCGAACGGGTCAGGGGCCAGGTCGGCGAATTCTGCCGGCACTTCCCGGTCTACGCTGATTGAACAGGAACGCCGCCATGGTGGTGGCCAATCCGCAAGCGGAGACGAGCATGTCCCTGAGTGTCTTCGATCTGTTCAAGATCGGCATAGGGCCGTCCAGCTCCCACACCGTGGGGCCGATGCGTGCCGCCGCGCGCTTTGCCGAGGGGCTGAGGCGCGAGGGGTTGCTGGAGGCCACTGCCAGCGTCAAGGTCGAGCTGTACGGCTCGCTCGGCGCCACCGGCAAGGGCCACGGCAGCGACAAGGCGGTACTGCTCGGCCTGGAGGGCGAGCAGCCGGACACGGTGGATACCGCCGCGATTCCCGCTCGGCTCGATGCCATCCGTTCCAGCGGCGAGCTGCGCCTGCTCGGCGAGCGGCCGATCCGCTTCGTCGAGAAGGAACACCTTGCGCTGATCCGCAAGCCGCTGGCCTACCATCCCAATGGCATGATCTTCCGTGCCTTCGACGCCGCCGGCCTGCAGGTCCGCAGCCGCGAGTACTACTCGGTGGGCGGCGGTTTCGTGGTCGACGACGAGGCCGCCGGCCTCGACCGCATCGTCGAGGACCGCACGCCGCTGGCGTTCCCCTTCAAGACCGCGCGGCAACTGCTCGACCATTGCGTCCGCGAAGGCCTGTCGATCAGCCAGTTGATGGCCGAGAACGAGAAGGCCTGGCGCCCCGCCGAGGAAACCCGTGCCGGCCTGCTGCGTATCTGGCAGGTGATGCAGGACTGCGTCGAGGCCGGCTGCCGCAACGAGGGCATCATGCCCGGCGGACTGAAGGTCAGGCGCCGTGCGGCGGCGCTCCACCGCCAGTTGTGCCAGCGGCCGGAGGCCGGTCTGCGCGACGCCCTCAGCGTGCTCGACTGGGTCAACCTCTACGCCCTGGCGGTGAACGAGGAGAACGCCAGCGGCGGCCGCGTGGTGACCGCGCCGACCAACGGCGCGGCGGGGATCATTCCGGCGGTTCTGCATTACTACGCGCGCTTCATCCCCGGGGCCGACGACGACGGCGTGGTGCGCTTCCTGCTCACCGCCGCGGCGATCGGCATCCTCTACAAGGAAAACGCCTCGATCTCCGGCGCCGAGGTCGGTTGCCAGGGCGAGGTCGGCGTGGCCTGCTCGATGGCTGCCGGGGCGCTCTGCGAAGTGCTCGGCGGTAGCGTGCAGCAGGTCGAGAACGCCGCCGAAATCGGCATGGAGCACAACCTCGGGCTGACCTGCGACCCGGTCGGCGGGCTGGTCCAGGTGCCCTGCATCGAACGCAACGCGATGGCTTCGGTGAAGGCGATCAACGCCGCGCGCATGGCCCTGCGCGGCGACGGCCAGCACTTCATTTCCCTCGACAAGGTCATCCGCACCATGCGCCAGACCGGCGCCGACATGAAAAGCAAATACAAGGAAACCGCGCGCGGCGGCCTCGCCGTGAACATCATCGAATGCTGAACCGCGCCGCTGCGCCGGCGCTTCTTTTTTCTTTCCCGACAATCGATCGCGGCTCTCCGGCAGACAGGAGGCCGGGATGCCATGGAGTGAAACATGACCGCAGAAACCCTCGCCAAGACGCCCCTGCACGCCCTGCACCTGGAACTGGGGGCGAAGATGGTGCCCTTCGCCGGCTACGACATGCCGGTGCAGTACCCGGCCGGGGTGCTCAAGGAGCACCTGCACACCCGCGAGCAGGCCGGTCTGTTCGACGTTTCGCACATGGGCCAGATCCGCCTGGTGGGCGCCGATGCGGCGCTGGCCCTGGAAAGCCTGGTGCCGGTGGACATCCTCGACCTGCCGGTGGGCCAGCAGCGCTACGCGTTGTTCACCGACGAGCAGGGCGGGATCCTCGACGACCTGATGGTGGCCAACCTCGGCGATTGCCTGCTGCTGGTGGTCAACGCCGCCTGCAAGCACCAGGACCTGGCGCACCTGCGTCGTCACCTGGAAGACCGTTGCAGCGTCGAGCCGCTGTTCGAGGAGCGTGCCTTGCTCGCTCTCCAGGGACCGGCGGCGGTGCGGGTGCTGGAGCGCCTGGCGCCGCAGGTGGCGCAGATGACCTTCATGCAGTTCGCCCGCGTCGAGCTGCTCGGCCAGGACTGCTACGTCAGCCGCTCCGGCTATACCGGTGAAGACGGCTACGAGATCTCCGTGCCCGCCGCCCATGCCGAGGCCCTGGCGCGGCGCCTGCTGGCCGAGCCGGAAGTGGCGCCGATCGGCCTCGGCGCGCGCGACTCGCTGCGCCTGGAAGCCGGCCTGTGCCTCTACGGCCACGACATGGACAGCGCCACCACGCCGGTCGAAGCCAGCCTCGGCTGGGCCATTTCCAAGGCGCGCCGCGCCGACGGCGTGCGCGCCGGCGGCTTCCCCGGCGCCGAGCGGATCTTTGCCCAGCAGGCGCAGGGCGTTGCCAGCAAGCGCGTCGGTTTCCTGCCGCAGGGGCGGATGCCGGTGCGCGAGGGCGCCGAGATCGTCGATGCCCAGGGGCGGGCGATCGGCAAGGTCAGCAGCGGCGGTTTCGGTCCGAGTCTCAACGCGCCGCTGGCCATGGGCTACGTGCCGAGCGAGCTGGCCGGCCTGGGCAGCGAGGTGACGGCGATGGTGCGCGGCAAGCCGGTGACCCTGGTGGTCAGCAAGATGCCCTTCGTGGCGCAGCGCTACTACCGCGGTTGAGCACTGGCCCTCTCTCGCCTCGGCGGGAGAGGGCGGCGACCGGCCTCACGGGTGTTTCGGCCGCTGCCGTTGCAGGCCCAGCTTCTTGGCCCGGTGGAATACCGCTGCGCGGGTCTTGCCGGTCTGCTGCGCGCACCATAGCGAGCCGCGCTGCTGGTAGTGCTGGCGCAACAGATCTTCCTCGGACTTGCTCCAGATCGCATTGTTGCGGTCGCGCCCGCTGTGCGGGGAAAGCTCCTCGGCCTTGCTGGCGACACTCTGGTAGCTGCGGCCGAGCATGTAGGCGCACCAGGCCAGGCTGCGCTTGCTGCCGTGGCGGCGGATGAACTCGACTTCTTCGCTGGACCAGGCGGCCGGTGCCTTCGGCGGCGCCTTGCGGTCCAGCGAGCGGGCGAGGGCGGCGCGGGCGCGCGCCACCGCCTGGTCGCCGGGATTGTTGCGGCGGGTCACGCCGAGGGCGCGGCGCCAGCGCCCCACCAGGCTCGGACTGAAACCCCACCAGAACTGCACCGACTCGGCGCATTCGGTACGTACCGCGCGCAGCAGGTCGCCGCAGAGAATCGGCGAAGGGCGGCCGCTGCGCTTGCGCGTCGGCCAGCGGAACAGGCCGTCGGTGAAGCCGCCGACCTCCACGGCGCCTTCCAGCTCGTCGACCAGCCAGTCGCCGGGGATCACCAGTGGGCTGGTGTAGGGCGCGCCGAGCAGCAGGTGGTTGATGGTAGCGACAGAGGTAGGGGTGTCTGCAGTCATGGGACGATCCTTGCTGATACCGGGCCAGCTGGGCTGGCCATATCCCTGAGAGCGGCGTCGCTGCGGCATGGCGGGCGACGGCGCGTTCGCTTCCCGTGGTTCGGGCGGTCTTCCGGCGGAGGGCGACTGCCTGTCGCGCCTCCTTGGCAACGGGCTGGAAGCCATGCTCATGGGCGGGCTCCACGATAGATGCGCCAGGCCAGCCGGCCGGGACGGGCGGCGATCGCCGCATCCACCTCGATGCGCGGCAGGTCCAGCGGGTCGCAACGGGTATCCACCAGGCCATTGCGCGCGCCGAAGGCGAAGCGGTAGCCAAGCCGACCGAGGGCGGCGCGCAGGCCGGGTTGCGCGGCGGGTGTGGTGCGAGCTTGGCAGAACACCGGCAGGGGGGCGGCGCAATGCTGCTGGAGCTGGCGGTGGGCGCGGCCGAGACAGTCCTCGGCGCAAAGGCCTGCCGATGGGTGCGGCTCCTGTCCGCGCAGGCCGAAGCGAAGCAGGCCGCTGTTTTCCAGGCGGCGGACCCGCTCCCAGTCGCCAGCGCTGTACGGTGCGGGAACCGGGCAGGCCGCGTGCAAGGCCTGCTGCGAGGCCGGGTCGAGGCGTTCCAGCTTGCGCAGGAGGAGGTCGAGGTTGCGGCTGCGACGCTGGTCGTCGCCGGTGCGTTCGAACACCGCCATGAGTGCCGCGCCGCTGTAACCCTCCAGCAGTTCCAGCAAGGGTCCGGCGGCAGTCGCATCGGCCTGCCAGAGCGTCTCGGCCACCGCTTCGCGCCAACTGCGCGGGTCACCGCCGATGAAGGCGCTCGCCGGCATTTCGTAGCGTTCCAGCAGCGGATAGACCAGCTCGGCCAGTTCCGCAGGGTTGCCGTCGACGCTCAGGGCGATCCGCAGGCAGGCTGGAGCGGGGCCTTCGAGCAGGTGTTCCAGGGGCACGCAGAGGAAGTGCCGCTGTAGCCATAGCAACAGGGTTTCCAGGCCCTGACGATCGAGGCAGTGGCCTTGCCGGTGCGGCAGGGTCGCGCGCCGGCGATCCGCGACTACCGGTCCCAGGCGCAGCACGATACCGTTCTGGCGCAGCCGGCGCTGGCCTACGGAGGAGTTCAGGAACGTCATCCCGATCAGGCTTCGCATGGCTTCCCCCGGCTCATCGACGATCCGTCACCGGCGATCGTTCCCTGCGCGCGGCAGGGCTTTCGCCAGCCTGTCCGGAGGCTGTGCCATGGACTCCGGCCCCGGCAGTCGATTCGGTCATGGGCGAGCCTCCTGGGGTAATCCGCACAAACGTTTGCTGCGACCACGCAATGCGTGGCTCGAACCGGGGCTTGGCGAGGCCCCGGCGGTTGTTCGATAAGGACTGCATGGCACCGGATAACGCTACAAAGGATCGATATGATTCTTTTTTGACGCTATCACAGTCGATGGTCGGATTATTGACGCTCTGCCGCTGTTATAAAACCGTCAGGCTATGCGAAAAGGCCTGCCGGCTACGCGTCGAGGCCCGGAATGGCGTGCCTTTGCGGGGGAGATGAGGGCTCCGGTAGGCCTATGCGGATTGGTTATAAGAAATCCGATTTGAATGAGAATTGCCGACGAATGGTCGTTTGCACGGATGTCCGGTGGTTTTTCCCGGCTGCTTAGAACCTTTCGATTGGTTAGGTGTTGCCCAGGGTGCTGCACACAGACTCTCGTCTTCCAGTCAAGAGCCTTGGGATGCAGACTGTTTTTCAAATCATGACAACTTCTTAACGCGCATTGTTATAAAGTTGCGGGCGTTTGCGCCGGCCTGGCCGGTACCTTCGAGTTTTGCCTGGAGTGAAGATGAGAGTCGACCTGGACGCCGAGGGCGTCGCCGCCGAATCGCTGCCGCGTTTCCAGCAGGCGCCCCGGCAGTTGCGCCAGCTGTGGCGATGGGCAGCGGCCAGCGTCGCCTTGGCCGCCGCCTGCGCCGTGCTGGGGTTCTTCATCGGCCTGTTCGCCGCCGACTCGCTCTGGCCGCCGCTGCTGTACAACCTCGGCGCGGCCTGGCTGGTCCTGTTCGCCGGTCTGCACGCGGCCTACCGGGTCGCGGCCTGGCGTTGCGTGGTCCTCGGCGCGGAGGCCAGCGCGCGGCCTGCCTGGCTGCGCTGGCAGCGGGACGAACCCGACGCCACCGCCGACAGCGCCTATGAACGGCTGCTGGAGCGCCTGGGCCAGGCCATCGCCCACGGCCTGGCCCAGCTCGGGCACGCTGCGCTGTGGCTGGCGGCGAGCGCGGCGCTGGCGTTGTGCCTGGTAGCCGCCGGCTGGCGTCTCGACCTGCCGCCGGCCAGTTCCGGGCAAGCGGCCGACCTCGCCATCGGTATCTGCCTGCTGCTGGCCTTCGCGGTGCTGGTGCTGGAACGTCGCCTCGCCAGCCAAGGGCCGGTGCAGTGGCCGGAAGCCCCGGTCCTCGGGCAACTGGCGCGGGCGTTGATCGGTACCCTGGTGCTGGCCGCCCTCTGTCTGTTCCTGGCTCGCCAGGGACACCCCTGGGCCCCGCGCCTGGCGGTACTGCTCGGCCTGTTGCCGGCGGCGCTGGCGCTGGAGTTGCTGGGTAGGGCGATCCTGGCGATGTTCGCGCCGCAGCGTGCCGGCCTCGAACCGCGCCTGGTCGCCACCAGCCTGCTGGCCGACCTGTTGCGCTGGCCGCCGCGTCCCCTGCAGCGTCTGCAGCATGAGTTGCACCAGCGCTTCGGCATCGACCTGCGCCAGGTCTGGGCCTTCGGTTTCATGCGGCGGGCGTTCCTGCCGGTGCTGGCGGTGGTGTCGCTGAGCGGCTGGCTGCTCAGCGGCGTACGCGAGATCGGCATGGATGCACGGGGTGTCTACGAGCGCTTCGGCAAGCCGGTCGCGGTGCTCGGCCCCGGCCTGCACCTGGGGCTGCCCTGGCCGCTGGGGCGGGTGTTGGCGGTGGAGAACGGGGTGGTCCACGAGTTGGCCACCAGCGTCGCCGCCGGCGACGGCGGAGCCGAGCCGCTCGCGCCCGCCGAAGGTCCGGCCCCGGATAGCGCCAACCGCTTGTGGGACGCCTCCCACGTCAGCGAGAAATCGCAGGTCATCGCCAGCCTGGCCGACCATCGGCAGAGCTTCCAGATCGTCAACATGGACGTGCGCATCGTCTACCGCATCGCTCTCGACGACGCATCGGCGCTGGCGGCGACCTACCGCAGCGCCGACGTGCCGACGCTGGTGCGCAGCACCGCCAGCCGCGTACTGGTGCATGCCTTCGCCTCGCGGACCCTCGATGAGGTCCTCGGCGAGCAGCGCGCGGGCCTGGCCGAGCAGATCGGCCAGGCCGTGCAGGCCGATCTCGACCGCCTCGGCAGCGGCGTCGAGGTACTGGGCGCGGCGGTCGAGGCGATCCATCCGCCGGCCGGTGCGGCGAACGCCTACCACGCGGTGCAGGCCGCGCAGATCACCGCCCAGGCGCTGATCGCCCGCGAGCGCGGGCAGGCCGCCGCGCAGCGCAACGAGGCGCAACTACAGGCCAGCGTGGCGCACGACCGGGCCAGCGCGCAGGCCCGCGAGACCCTGGCCGCCGCGCAGGCCGCCGACCGGCGTTTCGCCGCCGAGCGGGAAGGCTATGCCGACGCCGGCCAGGCTTTCCTGCTGGAGGCCTACTACCGCCAGCTCGGGCTCGGCCTGGGCAAGGCCAACCTGCTGCTCATCGACCACCGCATCGCCGGCGCCGGCGCGCCGACCATCGACCTGCGCAGCTTCGGCCTCGGCCGCCTGGATTCCCCGTCTTCGTCCCGTCCGTCCGCCGCTCCGGCGTCCGCGGCCGGGCAATCCGCACCATGAGGAGAGCGCTCTTGAGCCTCGGTCACTCCCACTCGCACAGCCACCACGAGCATCATCACGATCACGATCACGATCACGATCACGATCACGGCCATGGCGCACAGGCCGCGCCGCCCTGGCGCCGGCTGCTGGTCGCCGCGCTGCTGGTGCTGTTCGCCGTCGCCGCCGCTTGCCTGGTGCAGGTGCGTTCCGGCGAGGCGATGGTCATCACCCGTTTCGGCAACCCGGCGCGGGTCCTGCTCGAACCGGGCCTGGCCTGGCGCCTGCCTTTGCCGTTCGAGAGCGCGATCCCGGTCGACCTGCGCCTGCGCACCACCTCCAGCGGCCTGCAGGACGTCGGCACCCGCGATGGCCTGCGGATCATCGTCCAGGCCTACGTGGCCTGGCAGGTCCAGGGCGACGCCGACAACGTGCAGCGCTTCATGCGCGCGGTGCGCAACCAGCCGGACGAGGCTGCCCGGCAGTTGCGCACCTTCGTCGGCTCGGCGCTGGAAACCACCGCCAGCGCCTATGACCTGGCCGACCTGGTGAATACGGAGGCGTCGCGGGTGCGTATCGGCGACTTCGAAGCGCGCCTGCGCGAACAGATCGACCATCAGTTGCTGGCGACCTACGGGGTCAAGGTGGTGCAGGTCGGCATCGAGCGGCTGACCCTGCCCAAGGTGACCCTCGGCGCCACCGTCGACCGCATGCGCGCCGAGCGCGAGACCATCGCCACCGAGCGTACCGCCGAGGGCCGTCGCCAGGCCGCGGAGATCCGTTCGGCGGCGGAGCGCGACGCCCGGGTGATCCAGGCCGAGGCTTCGGTGAAAGCCGCGGAGATCGAGGCCCAGGCACGGGTCGAGGCGGCGCGCATCTACGGCAAGGCCTACGCCGGTTCGCCGCAGCTATACAACCTGCTGCGCTCGCTGGACACCCTCGGCACCATCGTCAACGGCGATACCCGGCTGGTCTTGCGCACCGATGCCGCACCGTTCCGCGTGCTGGTCGACGGGCCGCCGGCGCTCCCCGCCGAAGCGCCGGCCAACGGGCGCCGGCCATGAGCGGCGAAGCGCGCGAGGGGCTGCGCAGCCCCTGGCTGCAGGCCGGACGCCTGGCGTTCCTCGCACTGTTCGGCGTGACCCTCCTGGCGGCGCTGGCCTGGGCGTTTTCCAACGTCCGCCAGATCGGCCCGGAGAACCGCGCCGTAGTGCTGCGCCTGGGCGCGCTGGAGCGCCTGGCCGGTCCCGGCCTGCTGCTGGCCTGGCCGCAGCCGCTGGAGCAGGTGGTGCTGCTGCCGTCCGCCGAACAGGTGATCGAACGCCGCGTCGAGGGCCTGCTGCGTTCCGAGCAGGCGCGTCGCGCCGACCTCGACGTCAGCCTGTCCAGCGACGCGCTGGCCGGCTCCGGCTACCTGCTGACCGGCGACGCCGGGGTGGTGCAACTGGACGTGCGGGTGTTCTACAAGGTCGACGACCCGTACGCCTACGTCCTCCAGGGCGCCCACGTGCTGCCGGCGCTGGACCGGCTGGTGGCGCGCAACGCCGTGCAGGTCTGCGCCGCGCGCGACCTGGACACCATCCTGGTGGCGCGCCCGGAGTTGCTCGGCAACGACAGCGCGGTCGCCGAGCGCCGCGAACGCCTGCGCGGCGACCTGGTGCAGGGCATCAACCACAGCCTGGCGGCGTTGGCCGCGGCCGGCAGCGGGCTGGGCATCCAGGTGGTGCGGGTCGACGTGCAGTCGAGCCTGCCGCGCAATGCGGTAAGCGCCTTCAACGCGGTGCTGACCGCCAGCCAACTGGCCGAGCAGAACGTCGCCAAGGCGCGCACCGAGGCGGAGAAACTCACCCAGGCCGCCACCGAGGGGGCCGACCGCACCCTGCAGGTCGCCCGCGCCGAGGCCGGCGAACGGCTGGCCCAGGCGCGCCGCGACACCGCCAGCATCGTTGGCCTGGCCCCGGCGCTGGGCGCGACCGATGCCGGCCTGCTCTGGCGCCTGTACCGCGAACGGGTGCCGGCGATCCTCGGCAAGGCCGGTTCGGTCGGCAGCGTCGATCCGCGCGACGATGGCCGCCTGATTCTGCAAGGTGGGCAGCCATGAGCCGCTGCCCGACGGTGCCCTTCGCGGGCTGTGAAACAATGGACGGACAAGCGAACGTGAAACGGCTACCCTGCGTCGGCATCAACCTTCGGTACGCGCTTCCGCCAGCGGAACGCGGCGCCGAGTCGAACAACCAGGCGAACGGGACGGGCAATGACGGCAGGCGGTATTCCATTCACGGGCAACGGTGCGCGGCTATCACCCGGCAGGGCCCTGCTGTGCGGGCTGGCGCTGTTGCTGTGCGGCGGCGAGGCGCTGGCGCGGCAGTTGCCGAGCGACATGCTGGTGGGCTTCGTGGCCAGCGCGCAGTACCCGGTCATCACCCTGAAGAAACCCAAGCAGAGCCTGCTGCGCAGCGTGCTCACCCTGGGGCTGGGGAAGAAGACCGTCAGCTATTCGGTGGCGCCGTCGGTGCGCATCCGCACGGCGCAGAACCTGTTCATCGTCTATGGCCGCATGCCCCAGCTCAAGGGCAGTTTCGTCGGGCTGAAGAGCGACAACAACGGGCAGGTCAAGCAGATCTGGGAGCTCACCGAGAAGGAAGCCCTGGACTACGTACGCCGGCCGGACGCGCGCTTCCCGCAATAGCCGCCGCGGCTCGCCCCGGGAGGTGCGCATGAGCGAGCCGACCGCCCACGGCAGCCATGGCGGCTGCGCGCATCACCATCATCACCTGCCGTTCGGCGGCGGCCTGCTCAGCCGCGACGAGCAGCGCCGCGCCGCGCGCCAGCTGAGCCTGGCGATGCTCGCCCTCGGCCTGTTGCTGCTCGGCCTGGCCTGGCGCTGGCTGGCGGCGGACCAGGCCGGGGTCAGCCAGATCCTGCTCGGCGTCGCGTCGCTGCTGGTGGCGCTGCCGGTGGCCCGCTCGGCCTGGGACAGCCTGCGGCATCCGAGCCTGCACGGCGTCACCGACCAGTTGATCGCGCTGGCCATGCTCGGCGCCTGGGCCAGCGGCGACCTGCTGACCGCCGCGCTGCTGCCGATCATCATGATCTTCGGCCACGTGCTGGAGGAGCGCAGCGTGATCGGCTCCCAGGAGGCCATCGCCGCCCTCGGCGAGCTGACCCGCAGCCATGCCCGGCGGATCGAGGCCGACGGCAGCCTGAGCGAGGTGGACAACGCCAGCCTGCGAGCGGGCGACCAGGTGGAAGTGCGCGCCGGCGACCGGGTTCCGGCCGACGGGCGGGTCCTGCAGGGCCAGGCCAGTCTCGACACCGCGCCGATCACCGGCGAGTCGGTGCCGCTCGAGGTGGCGCCGGGGATGGAGGTCTACGGCGGCGCGATCAACCTCGACGGCCTGCTGCGCATCGAGATAACCCGTACCGGCGAGGCCTCGACCCTGGGCAAGGTGATCGGCCTGATGCAGCAGGCCGAGCGCGCCAAGCCGCCGATCACCCGCCTGCTGGAGCGCTACGCCGGGCAGTATATGTTGCTGGTGTTGCTGATCGCCGCGGTCACCTGGTTCGTCACCAACGATGCCCAGGCCATGCTCGCCGTGCTGGTCGCCGCCTGTCCCTGCGCCCTGGTGCTGTCCGCCCCGGCCACGGCTATCGCCGGGATCGCCGTGGCCGCCCGTCATGGCATCCTGATCCGCAGCTCGGCCTTCCTCGAGGAACTGGCGGACCTGACTTCGCTGGTGGTCGACAAGACCGGCACCCTGACCCATGGCAGCCTGCGCCTGCAGGCGCTGCGCCTGGCCGATGCCGCCGAGGAGGCGTCGGTGCTGCGCCTGGCCGCCAGCCTCGGCGCCGCCAGCAGCCATCCGGTGAGCCGAGCGCTGGCGGCCCTGGCGGCGCACGATGCCTATCATCCATTGAGCGATATCCGCGAACGCCAGGGGTTCGGCGTGGTCGCACGAACAGCGGCGGGCGAAGCCGCCCTCGGCCGGCCCGAGCTGTTCCAGCAACTGGGCATCGACGCCGGCGAGGTGCCGGCGCACGAGGGACCGATCGCCGGAATCGCCCTGGACGGGCGCTTCCTCGGCTGGCTGCTGCTGGCCGACAGCGTACGCGCGGAGGCCGCCGAGGCCCTGGCCGATCTACGCGAACTGGGTCTGGGCCGGCAACTGTTGCTGACCGGCGATCGCCAGGCGGTGGCCGACGCCGTGGCCAAGCAGGTGGGGATTCGCCAGTTGGTGGCGCAGGCGTTGCCGGAGGACAAGTTGCGCCAGGTCGGCGCGGAGATCGGCAGCGGTTTCCGGCCGATGGTGGTCGGCGACGGCATCAACGATTCGCTGGCGCTGAAGGCCGGTGTGGTCGGGGTGGCAATGGGCGCCGGCGGCGCCGACATCGCCCTGGCCTCGGCGGATATCGTGCTGATCGGCAGCGACCTGCGCCGCCTCGGCACCTGCGTGCGGCTCAGCCGGCAATGCCGGCGGACCCTGCAGGTCAACGTGGCGATCGGCCTCGGCTGGACCCTGGCGATCGTCGCCGCGGCAGCCTTTGGCCTGCTCGGCGCGGCCGGGGCGATGGTCGCGGCGCTGCTGCACAACCTCAGCACCTTGCTGGTGCTGGGCAATGCCGGACGCCTGCTGCGTTTCGAGGAGCCCCTCGGGCAGCCCCGGCCGGCCGTGGAGGGACGCGAAGAGGAGGGTACACCGTGAGGCAGGCGCAAACGCGACGCAACGGCTGGCGCTGGCTGGCCCTGGCGGTCGGCACGCTGTCCGCGCTGAGCCTGGCCGAGGCGTCGATGGCGCGCTGGCCGGCGGGCTGGCAGGTCAGCGACCTGCCCGCCGCGCAGCCCGGCCAGGCCGGCGCCGGCCAGCGCCAGCGCGCGGTCAAGTTGCAGGCAGACGGCTCCCAGGCACTGGTGATGGAGGTAACGCGGATGCCCCTGCAGAGCGGGCAGGCAGTGAACCTGGAGAAAGTCCTCGGGCACATGCGCAAGCTGGTGCAGATCGAGTTCCTGCGCAACGGCCTGCAGACCGCCTGCACCTCGCCGCAGCCGTCCACCACCGGCGGGCTGGCGGCGCTGGAGACCACCTGCACCATTCGCCAGCGCGGCGCCGTGGTGATGAAGCAGACCTTGCTCGCCGCGGCCGGCAAGACCTCGGCCTATTCGCTGTCCTATGCCGGCCTGGCCGAGGCCTACGACGCCAGCCAGGCGGAAATCCGCGCGGTACGGGAAAGCCTGCGCTTCGAGTGAGCGAAATCGGACGCGGTCGGGGCGGGGGCTGGAGTGTCGGCGGATAACGCCTGCGGAGGGTTGCATTGGGGTAGGACGGATAACCGCTTGCGGTTATCCGCCTTGCGTCTGTCGCGGATCATTTCTTGCCGGTGTTCTGCAGGATCTGCAGGGCCTGGGTGGTGGCGGTGATGCAGCCCTTGGTGTCGCCGCTGGCCTGGTCCTGCCTGGCCTTGGCCTGGAGTTCCTTGACCTCGGTGACCCGCGCACCGGTGACCGAGGTCTTGCCGCGCACGGCGAGGATATCGTCCAGCTTCTGCAGGTTGGCGCCGCACAGGTCGGTGCTTTCGGCGGCTTGGGCGGTGCCGCCGAGCAGGGCGGCGGCGATGAGCAGGGTACGCACGATCATGGCAGTTCTCCTTTGTGGGCCGGGTGGCCGGACGGGGGAGAGACGACAGGCTCCTGGGAGTCTTCTCCGCATGCCCAGTATCTGACCGGAGCCTCGCCGGAATGGTTCGGTCGCTCAGCCGTTGCCCCAGGGCGGGATCGACAGCGCCTGCTGGAGATGCTGGATGAACGCCTTGACCTTCGGCGACATCGCCGCCGCCCGCGAATACATCGCGTAGATCACGTCGTCGAGTGGGCGCAGGCCGGGCGCGGCGTCCACCAGGCGGCCGTTCTTGAGGTCCTCGGCGACGATGAACAGCGGCAGCAACGCCAGTCCCTGGCCGCGCAGGGCGGCGTCGCGCATGGCCTGGCCGTTGTTGCTGCTGAAGCGTCCGCGTGGCGAGACGGCACGGGGCTTGGCGCCGGGGAACGCCGGTTCGAAGGTCCAGACCTGGCTCGGCGTGGCGTTGTTGTAGCCCAGGCACTCGTGCTGCATCAGTTGTTCGAGGGTGTCCAGCGTGCCGTGGCGTTCCGCGTAGTCGGGGCTGCAGCAGACCACCCGCTGGCTGTTGGCCAGCGGCCGGGCGATCAGCGAACTGTCGTCCAGGCGGGTGACGCGGATGCTCAGGTCGTAGCCTTCCTTCTCGAAGTCGGTGAGGCGGTCGTCCATCTGCAGGACGATCTCCAGGCGCGGGTGCTGGCTCATGAAGTCGGCGATGATCGGCGACAGCCAGAGGGTGCCGAAGCTCATCGGGGTGACGATGCGCAATTCGCCGCACAGGTCGTTCTCGCGCAGGGCGACAATCTCCGCGGCGTTGTTGAGTTCCTGCAGCGAGGCCTTGGCGGCCTTGTAGAAGAAATGCCCGGCCTCGGTCGGCTCGACGTTGCGCGTGGTGCGATAGAGCAGGCGGACGCCGAGGCGTCGTTCGAGATCGCTGACACGCTTGCTGATCACCGACTTGGACAGGCTCATGCGCTCGGCCGCCGACGTCACGCTGTTGAGTTCGGCGACGTTGAGGAAGGCTTCGATATCGTCGAAACGCAGGCTCATCGGTGGGCCCACGATACAGTGGCAATCGCTCGACGCATTCTCGGCTCCTCCTGGTCGTTTTCCTTGGGCTTTCTATCCGCTTGATTCGCAAGCTAAATCGATCCAGCCTTGAGCAAGCTTACCCAATCGAAA
This sequence comes from Pseudomonas sp. HMSC065H01, assembly GCF_001815235.1. Lineage (NCBI taxonomy): Bacteria > Pseudomonadati > Pseudomonadota > Gammaproteobacteria > Pseudomonadales > Pseudomonadaceae > Pseudomonas > Pseudomonas sp. HMSC065H01. The sequence continues at coordinate 14,298 of NZ_KV819881.1, forward strand.
GGCGCCGCAGCGTTCGTTCTCAGCGAAAACGGTTTTCGCCTGGACGCGCTACCGGGAAGGCCGTCGGGGCTTTTACCCTGTAGCCGCGACTCGTCGCTCCGTGGCCGACCGCACCTGCCCGCCCCCGTAGGCGGCCACGGATTTCCTTGCGCCTTCTAGACTGGAAGCGAACCCGCCGCATGAACCCCGAACGAGAAACCAGCATGTCGAGTCGCTTCATCGCCGCCTGGTCCGCGGCCAACCGTTGCCTGGAGGTGCGGGGCCGGGCATGGAAGGGCTGAAATTCTACGCCCGCTTGCTCTGGCGGCCGCCGCGGGAAACCCTGCTGTTCGCCCTGCGCACCGTCGCCGCCGGGCTGCTGACCCTGTACCTGGCCTTCCTCTTCGACCTGGAGCAGCCGAAGTGGGCGCTGATGACCGTGGTCATCGTCAGCCAGCCGCTGGCCGGGATGGCTCTCAAGCGCAGTTTCGCCCAGGTCCTCGGTACCTTCGCTGGCGCCGTGGTGGCGGTGCTGATCATGGCGCTGTTCGCCCAGCAACCGTTGCCGTTCTTCGTCGCCCTGGGACTCTGGCTGGCGCTCTGCACCGCCGGCGGCACCTTGCTGCGCTACACCGACTCGCACGCCTTCGTGCTCAGCGGCTTCACCGCGGTGATCGTCGCCGTGCTGTCGATTCCCGATCCGGAAAACACCTTCATGCTCGCCGTGGTGCGGGTCACCGAGACCCTGCTGGGCGTCGCCTGCGTGGCCCTGGTCAGCCTGCTCAGCGCGCGACCGCAGGCGGTGGCGAAGGGCTACTTCGCCCAGGTCGACGGCCTGATCCGCAGTACCGCGCGGCACGCCGCGGCGGTGATCCGCGGCGACGAGGGCGACGAGTCGTTCAACCAGCGGCAGATGCAACTGGTCGCCAGCATCACCGCGCTGGACGGCCTGCGCCGGCACCTCTATTTCGACGCGCCGAACCTGCGCCGCGCCGATGGCCTGGTGCAGTTGCTGGGTAACCTGCTGGTGCTGATGGCCTCGCGGCTGTTGCTGCTGCGCCAGCATCGCCTGCTGGTGCGGGCGCACTGGGTCGGGCCGTTGCCGGCGGATATCCAGGCGCTGCTGGATCGTGCGCTGCGGGTGCTGGACGCGCTGGCCGAGCAGGGGCGGGCGGTACCCTCCGAGGTGCTGGAGGAGTTCCAGGCGGTGCGCCAGGCCTTCGATGCCGCGGCGACGCGCGCGGAGTCCTACGACGAGGCGCTGAGCCCGGCGCTGCGCCCGCAGGTGGCGATCCTGCGCTGGGAATACGCGCGGCTGTTCCAGCGCCTGGGCGAAGTGCTCGAACTCAACGATGCGATCCAGTCCGGCCGCCAGGCCAGCAGTTTCTACCGCCGTGGCCAGGCGCAGGCGCTGCACCTGGACTGGGCACTGGCCTCGATGAACGCCGTGCGCGCTTTCGTCGCCTTATCCTGCGCCGCCTGGCTGTGGATCACCAGCGCCTGGAACGGCGCCCTCAGCAGCCTGCTGCTGGTCGGCGTGATGTGCTCGCTGATGGCGACCTTCCCGCGTCCGCTGCTGGCGGCGCAGAACTTCCTGCGCGGGCTGCTGCTGGCGATCCTGATCTCGGCGGCGCTGCTGTTCGTGCTGTTGCCGGCATCCGCCGACTTCGAGTGGCTGGCGCTGTGGATGGCGTTGCTGCTGTACGTGGTCGCGGTCGGCCTGAGCAGCCCGCTGAGCGCCGGGATCGCCATGGGCATCGGCCTGGAGACCCTGCTGATGGTGGCGCCGCAGAATATCGCGGTCTACTACAGCAACGCTTCGCAGTGGTTCGAGTTCGTCGGCGGCTTCCTCGCCGCGGCGGTCCTCGCCGTGCTGGTGTTCGCCTTGGTCTATCCGTTCCGCGCCGACCCGCGCCTGCGCCGGCTGCTCTACCTGTCGCGCCAGGACGTCGCGGAAATGTCGCGCTGCGAGGCCAGCGAGGCGCAGCGCTTCGCCTTCGAGACGCGGATGATCGATCGCCTGGCGGTGATGGTCGGCCTGCTGCCGGCGAGCCAGGAGCCGGCTGCGGCGGAACGTTTCCAGTGCGCCCTGGGCTGCGTGGTGATGGGCGTAGCGTTGAACCGCCTGCGCGAGCCGCTGCATGACGCCGGGGTGGTGCCGCTGGAGTTGCAGCCGCTGCTGGGCGAGGCGCTGCGCGAGGTCGCCGCCTACATAGCCGGCGGCGCGGACGCCCCGCGGCAGGACCTCGCCCTGGCCGCCCTGCGGCGTTTCGGCCGGGGCCTGGAGGCCTTGCTGGCGCAGCCGTCGAAGGACCTCGGGGCGACGCGGCAGCGCTTCATCATGAATGTCGCGGTACTGATCCTGCAGCAGTCGCTGCAACGCTATCGGACGCTGCTGGAGGAGGACCGCGGCGCACCGGCGGTCGTCGAAGAACCAGAAGAGGAGGGCGGACATGCCCGCTGATGTCGAGGTCGGGGGCGCCTACCTGCCGCCGATCGCCCAGGCGTTGCTGCTGGCCTGGCTGATCCTGCTGCTGCTCAACCCGCTGTTGCGGCGCTTCGGCGTGTTGCAGCGGGTCTGGCACGAAGCGCTGTTCCAGGGCGCGTTGTACTGCGCGATCTGCGCCGGTCTGATCCTGTGGATGGGAGAGATGTCCCGATGAACCTGTTGCAAGGCAAATGGCCGCGCCTGGCCACCCTGCTGGCGGTGCTGGTGGCGGCGGCGCTGGTGTTCCTCGCCTGGGAACGCTACACCCGCACGCCCTGGACCCGTGACGCGCGGGTCCGCGCCGATGTGGTGACGCTGTCGGCGGACGTTTCCGGGCTGATCACCCGGTTGCCGCTGAGCGACAACCAGCCCGTGGAGAAGGGCGAGCTGCTGCTCAGCATCGATCCGGCGCGCTATGAACTGGCGGTGCTGCGCGCCGAGCGCGCGGTGAACGTGGCGCGGGCGGCGCTGGGCGAGTCGCGCGCGGCGATCGAGGCCAGCCAGGCCCAGTTGCGCCAGCGCCGCAGCGAGGCGCAGCGGCGCTCGGCATTGCAGAAGCGCTCGATGCTATCGGTGGAAGAGAACGAAAAGGCCCAGACCGACGTCAGCCTGGCCCAGGCCGAGTTGCTGAGGAACCAGGCCAGCCTCGGCCTGGCCCAGGCCAACGTGGAGCTTGCCGAAGCCGCCTTGCAGCAGGCCCGTCTCGACCTCGAACGTACCCAGGTGCGCGCCCCGGTCAGCGGCTACGTGACCAACCTGCAGACCCGCGAGGGCGACTACGCCCACGCCGGGGTGCCATTGCTGGCGCTGGTGGACCGCGATTCGTTCTATGTCAGCGGATACTTCGAGGAGACCAAGTTGCCGGGCATCCGCGTCGGCAGCCGGGCGCGGGTGGAACTGATGAGCGGCGAGCGCTTCGACGGGCGCGTGCAGAGCATCGCCCATGCCATCACCGACCGGGAGAATGCCGAGGGCTCGCGCCTGCTGGCGAACATCAACCCGAGCTATACCTGGGTCAAGCTGGCCCAGCGAATTCCGGTGCGCATCGCCATCGATCCCGCCTATCGCCAGCGCAACACCTTGCGCGCCGGCGTGACCGCGACCATCCGGGTGCTGCCCGCGGAGGACACCGCGAAAGTCGATTCCGCGGCGCCCGGGACTGCCTTGCGGCCTTGAGTCAGGCCGAACCGGTCAGTCTGTGCCGGTCATGGCTCAGGGTTGTTCGCGGACGATTTCCGCCAGGTGCAGGATCAATCGCTCGTCAGCCTGGTTGCCGCTCTGCTGGCGGAATTGCCTGGCCTCCTCGCGGGCGCGCTGGAAGGCCGCATCGACGCTGGCCTGGCCATGGCTGTCGCGAATCCACAGGTAGAGGCCCATGACCAGGCTCTGCAGGGTGGCCAGGTCGCTGCTCTGGGCATTCAGCGCATCGATGAGTTGCTGTTTGGAAAACGCTTGCATGGTCGATCTCCGATCAATGGCGCCGCAAGGGCGCGGTTCGCCCCGGCGGTCGCCGGGGTGCGCGGAGCATGTGGAAAGTGCGGAGAGGCTGGCCAGCTTAGGCCAAGTCATTCAAATGATTAGGGAATTTTCTGACTTTCAGTGGCCTTTCGACTGTTTTCGACGGCGGGCGATCGCTACGTTTTCATCGAACCGTCACCAAACCGTCATGAAGGCGCGCCTAGCATTCGCGGTATTTCGGCATGACGTGGAGAGCAGCGCATGGACTCCTATGGCGATACCTCGGGCCGCATCGGTCGCGACTGGCTCGATCGACACGACGAAGAGCTGGAGCAGGAACTGCTCGACGACGAGCTGAACCTGGACGAGCTGTTCGGTCCCGAGCAGGAGGATGCGCCCGGCGAGTTGAGTCGGCGCCGCTATTTCCGCGAACTGTTCCGCCTGCAACGGGAACTGGTGAAACTGCAGAACTGGGTGGTGCACACCGGGCACAAGGTGGTGATTCTCTTCGAGGGACGCGACGCGGCGGGCAAGGGCGGCGTGATCAAGCGCATCACCCAGCGCCTCAACCCTCGGGTCTGCCGGGTCGCCGCGCTGCCCGCGCCGAACGACCGCGAGCAGACCCAGTGGTATTTCCAGCGCTACGTCTCGCACCTGCCGGCCGGTGGCGAGATCGTCCTGTTCGACCGCAGCTGGTACAACCGTGCCGGGGTCGAGCGGGTCATGGGTTTCTGCAACGACGAACAATACGAGGAATTCTTCCGCAGCGTGCCTGAGTTCGAAAAGATGCTGGCGCGCTCGGGCATCCAGTTGCTCAAGTACTGGTTCTCCATCTCCGACGCCGAGCAGCACCTGCGTTTCCTCAGCCGTATCCACGATCCGCTCAAGCAGTGGAAGCTCAGTCCGATGGACCTGGAGTCGCGGCGGCGCTGGGAGGCCTACACCAAGGCCAAGGAAACCATGCTCGAACGCACCCACATCCCCGAGGCGCCCTGGTGGGTGGTACAGGCCGACGACAAGAAGCGCGCGCGGCTGAACTGCATCCACCACCTGTTGCAGCAGATGCCCTACCGGGAAGTTCCGCAGCCGCCGGTACACCTGCCGGAGCGCCTGCGCCACGCCGATTACGTCAGGCATCCGACGCCCGGCGAGATCATCGTGCCGGAAGTCTACTGAGCCAGTGGGCGCCGCGTACTTCGCTCACTCGGGTTCTTCCTTGTTCCTCCGGCCGCGCCTCTGGATGACGCTGGCGCCTCGACGCGCGCGTTGCCGCCTGGCTCGCGCGCGCTTAAATTTCCTCCTTCACATGACGTTCCTCTGAGAACAACTCCGTGTCTCGAGTCCGATCATGCCCCTGTTGAATTCCCTGACTGTATTGCCGTTGCCTGGCGGGCAGCGTTTGAGTGGCGACGAAACCGATAGCCGGCTCAGCCTTGCCCTGGATGGTGCGTTGCTGTTGCGCCTGCGCCTGGAGCGCACAGACACGGAAATACGGCTGGCGGTGGAGGAGCTTCCCGGCGGCGATGCCGAGCATGCGTTGTGGGCCGCCAGCTACTGGCTGTTCGCCCGCGATCCGGATTGCCAGCGGCTCGTCTGGTCGCTGTCCTGGGAACCCGAAGAGTCCCTGGCGAAGGGGATGCTGACAGGAGCCGCCGCAGCGGGCACCTATGTCTGCGAGAGGGGCCGGTTCTGGCAGTTGCCATGGCCCTGGCTGCCGCTTGCCCAGCCGTGCTATCCCCAGTCGATGCAACTTACCGATGGAAAGCGTCATCCGCTGCGCCGGCCGAAGCCCAGGGGAGAGGTCTACCGGCGCTTCGATGCGCGATTGGGATGCTGGATATCCTTGCGTACCCTGGACATCGAGAGGGACCTGGAGCGTTTTCATCGCTGGCAGAACTCGCCCAGGGTGGCGGAGTTCTGGCAGGAGGATGGAAGCCTGGAACAACATCGCGAGCGTTTGCGCCAGCTCGAGGCGGATCCTCATGCACTGGGGCTCATCGGCTGTTTCGACGATGAGCCCTTCGCCTATTTCGAGGCCTACTGGGCGAAGGAGGATCGCATCGCGCCGTTCTACGTGGCCGAAGACTACGACCGCGGGATCCACATGCTGGTCGGCGAGGAGGCCCACCGGGGTCCGCACAAGGTCGCCTGCTGGCTATCGGCACTGGTCCACTACCTGTTTCTCGACGACCCGCGCTCGCAGCGAGTGGTGGCGGAACCGCGCGCAGATAACGCGCGGATGATCGGTCACATGCACAACCTGTGCTTCCACTGCGAGAAGGAGTTCGACTTTCCGCACAAGCGGGCGGCGCTGATGATCATCGGCCGCGAACGGTTCTTCGAGCGCTGTCGTCTGGCCTGACGGGGCGGGAAGAAGCTCGAGGCGTCCGGCGGACGCCAATAGAGAAACGGGCAGGCGCAATGCCTGCCCCTGTGTCTCAGCGACGCGCGCTCAGGTTCGCCAGATTGTCGCCCTGGCGCTCGGCGGTGACCTTGCGGCAGTGCACCAGGGCGTCGCGGATCATGAAGTTGACCAGGGTCGGCGAGACGCCCAGTTCCTTGGCGATGTCCTTCTGTGGCACGCCGTGCAGGCGGTACATCTCGAAGGCGTAGCGGGTGCGCTTGGGCAGCTCGGTGAGGGCATCCGCGATGTGTTCGAGGGTCGCGTAGTTGATGTGCGAGGTTTCCGGCGAGGCGCCCTGGATCACCACGTTCAGGCCTTCTTCCTCCGGCCCCGAGTATTTCTGTTCGAGCGCCTGCTTGCGGTAGTGATCGATGGCCAGGTTGCGGACGATCTGGAACAGGTAGCTGAGCTGTGCCTTGAACGACGAAGTGATCTGCGGCGCCGACTGGAGCCTGAAGAACGCATCCTGGACCACATCTTCGGCTCGCGAGCGGCAACCGGTAATGCGGGCGGCGATCTTCACCAGGATCGTACGGTTATCGACGAATGCCTGGAGGAGCGGGGTATCGCATCTGCGGGTAGACAGTTGTTCCGACATGGAAATCACCTTGCTGCGGAGGGGGCTGCAGAGCACTGGCGGTGGGGTAAGACCCACACATGGCGCAACAAATTATGTTGAATGATAATGATTGTCAATTACGAAGAAATAACCAATCTCACCTTTATTCGTGAATGGTCCGCATGCTGGCAAATAGCCGCTGCGAATGATGGAGGGGAGAAATTCTTCGGCGTTTCAGAAGGATGGCCGCGCCAATGTTGCAGTCATGCGTCGCAGACGAAATTTTTTTAATAATCTTTAGGAATCAGCTAGTTAGAAATCGGTATTGACCGCCTCGCCGCTCCTGCCGGCGTTCCGCGCAAGAACTGCGCTAAGGCGCTGCGACAACCGTTCCCGGCTGCTCCATGGCGTACATCGCTATCACCGATGCGGCGATAGCGCCGGGCACAACCCATCAGAATGGATAGGGGTTGGCGTCCTTTCGCGCAATGCTCCGCGGTTGCCCGGAGATTGCGGTTACATGCGCTAATTATTTGCCGTTGTTATCCGTTCCCCTCTGTGACAGCGCGGGCAGGTGCCCGGCGCCCCGGCGTGCGCAGCAGGAGACGGAAATGCCGATCGATCATGGGAAAGCGCTCTGCCCCGGACGAGGGCCACGACAGCGGCGCAAGGAGGTCGGCAGGTGAGCCCGGCCGTTTCCCTGCAATTGTTCTGCCTGCCTTATTCGGGGGCCAGCGCCACGCTGTTCCGCCGCTGGCAGCCCAGCCTGCCGGGCTGGATCCGCTTGCTGCCCCTGGAATTGCCGGGGCGCGGCCTTCGCTTCGGCGAGGCCCTGCATACCGATGCCGCCAGCCTGGTCGCGCAATTGGCCGGCGAGCTGCAAGGCACCCTCGATAGCGCTTCTCCCTACGCCTTCTTCGGCCACAGCCTGGGCGGGCTGCTGGCCTTCGAACTGGCCCATGCCATGCGTCGGCGCGGCCTCGAAGGGCCGCTGGCGCTATTCCTCTCCGGTGTATCCCCGCCCGCCGAAAACGATGTCAGCGGCTACCGGCGCGCCAAGGCCGACGCCGAGCTGGTTGCCGCGTTGCGCGACTACCGGGGTACTCCGGAGGCCGTCCTCAACGATCCGTCGCTGATGCAGATGCTGTTGCCAGTGGTGCGAGCGGACTTTCTCGTCACCGGCAGCTACCGCTACCAGGCGCATGGGCCGCTGGACGCGGCGCTGCACCTGTTCGGCGGACGCGAGGACAGCCTGCGCAGCGCCGAGTTGCTCGGCTGGCTGCATGAGGCCGGGGGCGACTTCACCCTCGACCTGCTCGACGGGCAGCACTTTTTCATCCGTGAACAGCAGGGGCAGTTGCTGCGCCTGCTGCGTCGCTACGCCGGCCAGCATCTGCTGCGCTGGCACAAGGACAAGGTCCGGGGAAGCATGCGCGCCGCCAGTTGAGGGGCGGCCGCGACGACTGTTTCCGGGACTCACTAGAACTCGATTGCAAGCCGAATTCAGGCAGGAAAACACATGATGGACGCCTTCGAACTTCCCACCACCCTGGTCCAGGCCCTGCGTCGCCGCGCTGTCCAGGAGCCCGAGCGCCTGGCGCTGCGCTTCCTCGCCGAGGACGATGGCGAAGGCGTGGTCCTCAGCTATCGCGATCTCGACCTGCGCGCGCGGAGCATCGCCGCGGCCCTGCAGGCCCATGCGCAGCTGGGCGATCGCGCGGTGCTGCTGTTTCCCAGCGGCCCCGACTACGTCGCGGCGTTCTTCGGTTGCCTGTATGCCGGGGTCATCGCGGTGCCGGCCTATCCGCCGGAGTCGGCGCGCCGCCATCACCAGGAACGCCTGTTGTCGATCATCGCCGACGCCGAGCCGCGCCTGGTCCTGACCACCGCTGACCTGCGCGAGCCATTGCTGCAGATGAACGCGCAACTGTCCGCCGCCAACGCCCCGCAACTGCTCTGCGTCGACCAGTTGGACCCGGCCGTTGCCGAGGCCTGGGACGAGCCGCAAGTGCGTCCCGAGCACATCGCCTTCCTCCAGTACACCTCCGGTTCAACCGCATTGCCCAAGGGCGTGCAGGTCAGCCATGGCAACCTGGTCGCCAACGAGGTGCTGATCCGCCGAGGCTTCGGCATCGGTGCCGACGACGTGATCGTCAGCTGGCTGCCGCTGTACCACGACATGGGCCTGATCGGCGGCCTGCTGCAACCGATCTTCAGCGGCGTACCCTGCGTGCTGATGTCGCCGCGCTACTTCCTCGAACGTCCGGTGCGCTGGCTGGAAGCCATCAGCCAGTACGGCGGCACCGTCAGCGGCGGTCCCGATTTCGCCTACCGGCTGTGCAGCGAGCGGGTCGCCGAGTCGGCCCTGCAGCGTCTCGACCTGAGCGGTTGGCGGGTAGCCTTCTCCGGTTCCGAGCCGATCCGCCAGGACAGCCTGGAACGCTTCACCGAGAAATTCGCCGCCAGCCGCTTCGACGCGTCCAGTTTCTTCGCCTGCTACGGCCTCGCCGAGGCGACCCTGTTCGTCACCGGCGGCCAGCGCGGCCAGGGCATTCCCGCCCTGGCGGTGGATGGCGAGGCGCTGGCGCGCAACCGCATCGCCGAAGGCGCAGGCAGCGTGCTGATGTGCTGCGGCCGCAGCCAGCCGGAACACGCCGTGCTGATCGTCGACGCGGCGAGCGGCGAGGTCCTCAGCGACGACAACGTCGGCGAGATCTGGGCCGCCGGGCCGAGCATCGCCCACGGTTACTGGCGCAACCCGGAAGCTTCGGCGAAGACCTTCGTCGAGCGTGACGGGCGCACCTGGCTGCGCACCGGCGACCTCGGCTTCCTCCGCGACGGCGAACTGTTCGTCACCGGGCGCCTGAAGGACATGCTCATCGTCCGCGGCCACAACCTCTATCCGCAGGACATCGAACGCACTGTCGAGAGCGAGGTGCCGTCGGCGCGCAAGGGCAGGGTCGCGGCCTTCGCGGTCACGGTCGATGGCGAGGAAGGCATCGGCATCGCCGCCGAGATCGGTCGCGGCGTCCAGAAATCGGTGCCGGCCCAGGAGCTGATCGACTCGATCCGCCAGGCGGTGGCCGAGGCCTACCAGGAAGCGCCGAAGGTGGTGGCGCTGCTCAATCCCGGCGCCTTGCCGAAGACGTCCAGCGGCAAGCTGCAACGTTCCGCCTGCCGCCTGCGCCTGGAAGACGGCAGCCTGGACAGCTATGCGCTGTTTCCCGGCCTCCAGGCCGTGCAGGAGGCGCAGCCGCCGGCAGGCGACGACGAACTGCTGGCACGCATCGGCGAAATCTGGAAGGCCCGGCTGGGCGTGGCGCAGGTAGCGCCGCGCGATCACTTCTTCCTGCTTGGCGGCAATTCCATCGGCGCCGCCCAGGTGGTCGCCCAGGTGCGCGACAGTCTCGGCGTCGCCCTCGACCTGCGCCAACTGTTCGAGGCGCCGACCCTGCAGGCCTTCAGCGCCACGGTGGCCCGCCAACTGGCCGCCGGCCTGCCGGCCGAGGCACCGATGGCGCACCTGCCGCGCGGTGTCGACCTGCCGCAGTCGGCGGCGCAGCAGCGTCTCTGGCTGACCTGGCAGATCGATCCGCAGAGCGCCGCCTACAACATCCCCGGCGGCCTGCGCCTGCGCGGCGAGCTGGACGAAGCGGCGCTGCGCGCCAGCTTCCAGCGCCTGGTCGAACGCCACGAAGCGCTGCGCACGCGTTTCCTCGAGCGCGACGGCGCGGCCTTGCAGCGTATCGACGAGCGGGGCGAGTTCGCCTGGCAGTTCGTCGACCTCGCCGCGCTGGCCGAGCACGAACGCGCCGCGGCTGCCGCGCAGCGCCGCGAAGCCGAGGCGCAGCAGCCGTTCGACCTGGAAAAGGGGCCGCTGCTGCGGGTCAGCCTGGTGCGCCTGGACGAACAGGAGCACCAGCTCTGGGTCACCCTGCATCACATCGTCGCCGATGGTTGGTCGCTGAACCTGCTGCTCGACGAATTCTCGCGGCTCTACGCCGAAGCCTGCGGCGGCCAGCCGGCCGACCTGGCGCCGCTGGAACTGCACTACGCCGAGTTCGCTGCCTGGCAACGGCAGTGGCTGGACGCGGGCGAGGGCGCCCGCCAACTGGCCTACTGGCGGGAGCGCCTGGGCGACGCGGCGCCGGTGCTGGAACTGGCCACCGACCATCCGCGCACGGCGCGCCAGGCGTCGCCCGCCGCGCGCTACAGCCTGCGGGTCGACGAAGCCCTGGCGCGGGCTATCCGCGAGGCCGCGCTGGACCATGAGGCGAGTGTCTTCATGTGGCTGCTGGCGGCGTTCCAGGCGCTGCTGCATCGCCACAGCGGGCAGGGCGAGATCCGCATCGGCGTGCCCAGCGCCAACCGCCAGCGCCTGGAGACCCAGGGGCTGGTCGGCTTCTTCATCAACACCCTGGTCCTGCGCGGCACGCCCCGGGCGCGCCAGCCGTTCGCCGCGTTGCTCGGCGAGGCTCGCGAGGCGACCCTCGGCGCCCAGGCCAACCAGGACCTGCCGTTCGACCAGGTGCTCGCAGCCTGCGGCCAGGGCGGCCAGTTGTTCCAGGTGCTGTTCAACCACCAGCAGCGCGACCTGTCGGCGTTGCGCCGGCTGCCCGGCCTGCTCGCCGACGAGCTGCCCTGGCACAGCCGCGAAGCCAAGTTCGACCTGCAACTGCAGAGCGAGGAGGACGCTCGCGGTCGCCTGACCCTGAATTTCGACTACGCCGCGGACCTCTTCGACGAGGCCAGCATCCGGCGTTTCGCCGCGCAATACCTGGAGCTGCTGCGCCAGGTCGCGGAAGACCCGCAGCGCTGCCTCGGCGATATCGCCCTGGTCGACGCCGAGCAGGCGGCGCACCTCGCCGAATGGGGCAGCGCGCCCTGCGAGCCGGCGCGCGCCTGGCTGCCGGAGCTGCTGGAGCGGCAACTGGTGCAGTCCGCCGAACGCGTCGCCCTGGAGTGGGACGGCGGCAGCCTCGGCTACGCCGAACTGCACGCCCGGGCCAACCGCCTGGCCCACTACCTGCGCGACAAGGGCGTCGGCCCGGACGTGCGGGTAGCGATCTGCGCCGAGCGTTCGCCGCAACTGCTGGTCGGTCTGCTGGCGATCGTCAAGGCGGGCGGCGCCTACGTGCCGCTGGACCCGGACTACCCCAGCGAACGCCTGGCCTACATGCTCGCCGACAGCGGCGTCGAGTTGCTACTGACCCAGGCCCATCTGTTCGAGCGCCTGCCTGGCGCGGAGGGCGTCACGCCGATCTGCCTGGACAGCCTCAAGCTCGACAACTGGCCGAGCCAGGCACCGGGCCTGCACCTGCACGGCGACAATCTCGCCTACGTCATCTACACCTCCGGCTCCACCGGCCAGCCGAAGGGCGTGGGCAACACCCACGCGGCGCTGGCCGAGCGCCTGCAATGGATGCAGGCCACCTACGCCCTCGACGGCGACGACGTGCTGATGCAGAAGGCGCCGGTGAGCTTCGACGTGTCGGTGTGGGAGTGCTTCTGGCCGCTGGTCACCGGTTGCCGGCTGGTCCTCGCCGCCCCCGGCGAGCACCGCGATCCGGCGCGCCTGGTGGAACTGGTGCGGCAGTTCGGGGTGACCACGCTGCACTTCGTGCCGCCGCTGCTGCAACTGTTCATCGACGAACCCGGCGTCGCCGCCTGCGGCAGCCTGCGCCGCCTGTTCTCCGGCGGCGAGGCGCTTCCGGCGGAGCTGCGCAACCGCGTGTTGCAACGCCTGCCGGCGGTGGCCCTGCATAACCGCTACGGGCCGACCGAGACCGCCATCAACGTCACCCATTGGCAGTGCCGCGCGGAAGACGGCGAGCGTTCGCCGATCGGCCGGCCGCTGGGCAACGTGGTCTGCCGCGTGCTGGACGCCGAGTTCAACCTGCTGCCGGCTGGCGTCGCCGGCGAGCTGTGCATCGGCGGCCTGGGCCTGGCCCGCGGCTACCTGGGGCGCCCGGCGCTGAGCGCCGAGCGCTTCGTCGCCGATCCGTTCTCGGCCGCTGGCGAGCGCCTGTACCGCACCGGCGACCGCGCGCGCTGGAACGCCGACGGCGTGCTGGAATACCTCGGCCGCCTCGACCAGCAGGTCAAGCTGCGTGGCTTCCGCATCGAGCCGGAGGAAATCCAGGCACGCCTGCTGGCGCAGCCGGGGGTGGCCCAGGCGGTAGTGGTGATCCGCGAAGGCGTGGCCGGCAGCCAGTTGGTCGGCTACTACACCGGCGCTGTCGGCGCCGAGGCGGAAGCCGAGCAGAACCAGCGTCTGCGCGCCGCGCTACAGGCCGAACTGCCGGAATACATGGTTCCGGCGCAGTTGATGCGCCTGGCGCAGATGCCCCTCGGCCCGAGCGGCAAGCTGGATACGCGGGCGCTGCCGGAGCCGGTCTGGCAGCAGCGCGAGCACGTCGAGCCGCGGACCGAGCTGCAACGGCGCATCGCCGCGATCTGGAGCGAAGTGCTCGGCCTGCCGCGGGTCGGCCTGCGCGACGATTTCTTCGAGCTCGGCGGGCATTCCCTGCTGGCCACCCGCATCGTCTCGCGCACCCGCCAGGCCTGCGACGTCGAACTGCCGTTGCGCGCGCTGTTCGAGGCCAGCGAACTGGAGGCCTTCTGCGAACAGGTCCGCGCAGCCCAGGCCGCCGGACGTACCGACAGCCACGGCGCGATCCGCCGCATCGACCGCGAGCAGCCGGTGCCGCTGTCCTACTCGCAGCAGCGCATGTGGTTCCTCTGGCAACTGGAGCCGGACAGCCCGGCCTACAACGTCGGCGGCCTGGCACGCCTGAGCGGGCCGCTGGACGTGGCGCGCTTCGAGGCCGCGCTACAGGCCCTGGTGCAGCGCCACGAGACCCTGCGCACCACGTTCCCCAGCGTCGACGGCGTGCCGGTACAGCGCGTGCACGGCGATGGCGGCCTGCACATGGACTGGCAGGACTTCTCCGCGCTCGACCGCGACAGCCGCCAGCAGCACCTGCAGACCCTCGCCGACAGCGAGGCGCACCGGCCCTTCGACCTTGAGAGCGGGCCGTTGCTGCGGGTCTGCATGGTGAAGATGGCCGAGCGCGAGCACTACCTGGTGGTGACCCTGCACCACATCGTCACCGAAGGCTGGGCGATGGACATCTTCGCCCGCGAACTGGGCGCGCTCTACGAGGCCTTCCTCGACGACCGCGAATCGCCGCTGGAGCCGTTGCCGGTCCAGTACCTGGACTACAGCGTGTGGCAGCGCGAGTGGCTGGAGAGCGGCGAGCGCCAGCGCCAGCTCGACTACTGGAAGGCCCAGCTGGGCAACGAGCATCCGCTGCTCGAACTGCCGGGCGACCGGCCACGCCCGCCGGTGCAGAGCCACCAGGGCGACCTCTACCGCTTCGACCTGAGCCCCGAGCTGGCCGAGCGCGTGCGTCGCTTCAACGCCGCCCGCGGGCTGACCATGTTCATGACCATGACCGCCACCCTTGCGGCCTTGCTCTACCGCTACAGCGGCCAGCAGGACCTGCGTATCGGCGCGCCGGTGGCGAACCGCATCCGCCCGGAGAGCGAAGGGCTGATCGGCGCCTTCCTCAATACCCAGGTGCTGCGCTGCCGGCTCGACGGACAGATGAGCGTCGGCGAGCTGCTTGAGCAGGTGCGGCAGACCGTGATCGATGGCCAGTCGCACCAGGACCTGCCGTTCGACCACCTGGTGGAAGCCCTGCAGCCGCCGCGCAGCGCCGCCTACAACCCGTTGTTCCAGGTGATGTGCAACGTCCAGCGCTGGGAGTTCCAGCAGACCCGGCAACTGGCCGGGATGACCGTCGAGTACATCGCCAACGATGCGCGGGCGACCAAGTTCGACCTCAACCTGGAGGTCACCGACCTCGACCAGCGCCTCGGCTGCTGCCTGACCTACAGCCGCGACCTGTTCGACGAACCGCGCATCGCGCGGATGGCCGGACACTGGCAGAACCTGCTGGAGGCGCTGCTGGGCGACCCGCAGCGGCGCATTGCCGAATTGCCGCTGTTCGCCGCCGAGGAGCGGAAGCAACTGCTGCTCGCCGGCACGGCCGGCGAGGCAGGGCTCCAGGACACCCTCCATGGCCTGTTCGCCGCCCGCGTGGCGGCCAGCCCTCAGGCCCCGGCGCTGACCTTCGCAGGACAGACCCTGAGCTATGCCGAACTCGATGCCCGCTCCAACCGTCTGGCGCGCGTCCTGCGCAGTCACGGCGTCGGCCCGGAAGTGCGGGTCGGCCTGGCCCTGGAGCGTTCGCTGGAGATGGTCGTCGGCCTGCTGGCGATCCTCAAGGCCGGCGGCGCCTACGTGCCGCTGGACCCGGAATATCCGCTGGAGCGCCTGCAATACATGATCGAGGACAGCGGCGTACGCCTGCTGCTCAGCCACGCGGCGCTGTTTGAGGCCCTCGGCGAGCTGCCGGCAGGCGTGGCGCGCTGGTGCCTCGAGGAGGACGGCCCGGCGCTGGACGCCGAGGACCCCGCGCCGCTGGCAGCGCTGAGCGGGCCGCAGCACCAGGCCTACCTGATCTATACCTCCGGCTCCACCGGCAAGCCGAAGGGCGTGGCGGTCTCCCACGGCGAGATCGCCATGCACTGCGCCGCGGTGATCGAGTGCTTCGGCATGCGCGCCGAGGATTGCGAACTGCACTTCTATTCGATCAACTTCGACGCTGCCAGCGAGCGCCTGCTGGCCCCGTTGCTGTGCGGCGCCCGCGTGGTGCTGCGGGCCCAGGGCCAGTGGGGCGCGGAGGAAATCTGCGAGCTGATCCGCGCGGAGGGCGTGAGCATCCTCGGCTTCACCCCGAGCTACGGCAGCCAGCTCGCCCAGTGGCTGGAGAGCCAGGGCCGGCAGTTGCCGGTGCGCATGTGCATCACCGGCGGCGAAGCGCTGACCGGCGAGCACCTGCAACGGATTCGCCAGGCCTTCGCCCCGGCGTCGTTCTTCAATGCCTACGGACCGACCGAGACGGTGGTCATGCCGCTGGCCTGCCTGGCTCCCGAACGACTGGAGGAGGGTGCCGCCAGCGTGCCGATCGGCAGCGTGGTCGGCGCGCGGGTCGCCTACATCCTGGATGCCGACCTGGCCCTGGTGCCGCAGGGCGCGACCGGCGAACTCTACGTCGGCGGCGCCGGCCTGGCGCGCGGCTACCATGAGCGTCCGGCGCTCAGCGCCGAGCGCTTCGTGCCCGATCCCTTCGCTGCCGAGGGCGGCCGCCTGTACCGCACCGGCGACCTGGTGCGCCTGTGCGACAACGGCCAGGTGGAATATGTCGGCCGCATCGACCACCAGGTGAAGATCCGTGGCTTCCGCATCGAACTGGGCGAGATCGAGGCGCGCCTGCTGGAGCATCCGCAGGTTCGCGAAGCGCTGGTCCTGGCGCTCGACAGCCCGAGCGGCAAGCAGTTGGCCGGTTATGTCGCCAGCGCGGTGGCCGAGCAGGACGAGGACGCCCAGGCGGCGCTGCGCGAGGCGCTGAAAACGCATCTCAAGCAGCAATTGCCGGACTACATGGTGCCGGCCCACCTGCTGTTGCTCGCCAGCCTGCCGCTGACCGCCAACGGCAAGCTCGACCGCCGCGCGCTGCCGGCGCCCGACCCGGCGCTCAACCGGCAGGCCTACGAGGCCCCGCGCAGCGTGCTGGAGCAGCAACTGGCCGGGGTCTGGCGCGAGGTGCTGAACGTCGAGCGGGTAGGTCTCGGCGACAACTTCTTCGAACTGGGCGGCGATTCGATCCTGTCGATCCAGGTGGTCAGCCGCGCCCGCCAGCTCGGCATCCACTTCAGCCCCCGCGACCTGTTCCAGCACCAGACCGTGCAGAGCCTCGCCGCGGTGGCCCGGCACAGCCAGGCCAGCCAGGCCGAGCAGGGGCCGGTGCAGGGCGACAGCGCGCTGACGCCGATCCAGCACTGGTTCTTCGACCTGCCGCTGGCGCGCCGCGAACACTGGAACCAGGCGCTGCTGTTGCAGCCGCGGCAGGCCATTGACCTCGGTCTGCTGCGCAAGTCCCTGCAACGCCTGGTCGAACAGCATGATGCCCTGCGCCTGGCGTTCCGCCAGGTCGACGGCGAGTGGCTGGCGCAGCATCGTCCGCTGCGCGAACAGGAACTGCTCTGGCACGTCCCGGTGCAATCCTTCGACGAATGCGCCGAGCTGTTCGCCAAGGCCCAGCGCAGCCTCGACCTCGAACAGGGGCCGCTGCTGCGCGCGGTGCTGGTGGACGGCCCGGCCGGTGAGCAACGCCTGCTGCTGGCGATCCACCACCTGGTGGTGGACGGGGTGTCCTGGCGGGTGCTGCTGGAGGACCTGCAACAGGTCTACCGTCAGTTCGCCGAGGGCGCCGAACCGGCGCTGCCGGCCAAGACCAGCGCCTTCCGCGACTGGGCCGGACGCCTGCAGGCCTACGCCGGCAGCGAATCGCTGCGCGAGGAGCTGGGCTGGTGGCAAGCCCGGCTGGGTGGGCAGCCGGTCGAGTGGCCGTGCGACCGCCCGCAGGGCGACAACCGCGAGGCGCTGGCGGAAAGTGTCAGCCTGCGGCTCGACCCGCAACGTACCCGGCAATTGCTGCAACAGGCGCCGGCGGCCTACCGCACCCAGGTCAACGACCTGCTGCTGACCGCCCTCGCTCGCGTGCTCTGCCGCTGGAGCGGGCAGCCATCGACGCTGGTGCAGTTGGAAGGGCATGGCCGCGAGGCGCTGTTCGACGATATCGACCTGACCCGCAGCGTCGGCTGGTTCACCAGCGCCTACCCGTTGCGCCTGACCCCGGCGCAGAGCCCGGGCGAGTCGATCAAGGCGATCAAGGAACAGCTCCGCGCGGTGCCGCACAAAGGCCTCGGCTACGGCGTGCTGCGCTACCTCGCCGATCCGGCGGTGCGCCAGGCGATGGCCGCGCTGCCCACGGCGCCGATCACCTTCAACTACCTCGGACAGTTCGACCAGAGCTTCGCCGACGCCCTGTTCCAGCCGCTGGACCAGCCCACCGGGCCGATCCACGACGAGCAGGCGCCGTTGCCCAACGAGCTGAGCGTCGATGGCCAGGTCTACGGCGGCGAGCTGGTGCTGCGCTGGACCTACAGCCGCGAGCGCTACGACGCGCGGACGGTGAACGAGCTGGCGCAGGCCTATCTCGCCGAACTGCAGGCGCTGATCGAGCATTGCCTGGAAGACGGCGCCGGCGGCCTGACCCCGTCCGACTTCCCGCTGGCGCAACTGAGCCAGGCGCAACTGGACGCCCTGGCGGTGCCGGCCGGCGAGATCGAGGACGTCTATCCGCTGACCCCGATGCAGGAAGGGTTGCTGTTACACACCCTGCTGGAACCGGGCACCGGCATCTACTACATGCAGGACCGCTACCGGATCGACAGCCCGCTCGATCCCGAGCGCTTCGCCGCTGCCTGGCAGGCGGTGGTGGCCCGCCACGAGGCGCTGCGTGCGTCGTTCGTCTGGAATGCCGGCGAAACGATGTTGCAGGTGATCCACAAGCCCGGTCGCACCCGCATCGAGTTCCTCGACTGGAGCGAACTGCCGGAGGACGGCCACGAGGAACGCCTGCAAGCGCTGCACAAGCGCGAGCGCGAGGCCGGCTTCGACCTGCTCGAACAGCCGCCGTTCCACCTGCGCCTGATCCGCCTGGGCGAGGCGCGCTACTGGTTCATGATGAGCAACCACCACATCCTCATCGATGCCTGGTGCCGTGGCCTGCTGATGAACGACTTCTTCGAGATCTACAGTGCTCTCGGCGAAAGCCGCCCGGCGAACCTGCCGACGCCGCCGCGCTACCGCGACTACATCGCCTGGCTGCAACGCCAGGACCTGGAGCAATCGCGACGCTGGTGGAGCGAGAGCCTGCGCGGCTTCGAGCGGCCGACCCTGGTGCCCAGCGACCGCCCGTTCCTCCGCGAGCACGCCGGCGAAAGCGGCGGGATGATCGTCGGTGACCGCTACACGCGTCTGGACGCCGCCGACGGCGCGCGCCTGCGCGAACTGGCGCAGCGCTACCAGCTCACCGTCAACACCTTCGCCCAGGCCGCCTGGGCGCTGACCCTGCGCCGCTTCAGCGGCGAGCGCGACGTGCTGTTCGGCGTCACCGTGGCCGGGCGCCCGGTGGGCATGCCGGAAATGCAGCGCACCGTCGGCCTGTTCATCAACAGCATCCCATTGCGCGTGCAGATGCCGGCCGCCGGCCAGCGCTGCACGGTACGCGAATGGCTGAACCGGCTGTTCGAGCGCAACCTGGAGTTGCGCGAGCACGAGCACCTACCCCTGGTAGCCATCCAGGAAAGCAGCGAGCTGCCCAAGGGCCAGCCGCTGTTCGACAGCCTGTTCGTGTTCGAGAACGCTCCGGTGGAAGTCTCGGTACTGGACCGCGCGCAGAGCCTGAACGCCAGTTCCGACTCCGGGCGTACCCACACCAACTTCCCGTTGACCGTGGTCTGCTATCCGGGTGATGACCTCGGCCTGCACCTGTCCTACGACCAGCGCTACTTCGAGGCGCCGACCGTCGAGCGCCTGCTCGGCGAGTTCAAGCGCCTGCTACTGGCCCTGGCCGACGGTTTCCACGGCGAACTGGAGGCCTTGCCGCTGCTCGGCGAGGACGAGCGCGACTTCCTCCTCGACGGCTGCAACCGCAGCGCCCGCGACTACCCGCTGGAGCAAGGCTACGTGCGGCTGTTCGAGGCGCAGGTGGCAGCCCATCCGCAGCGCATCGCCGCCAGTTGCCTGGAACAGCGCTGGAGCTACGCCGAGCTGAACCGCCGGGCCAACCGCC
>NZ_KV819881.1:34055-38345 GCF_001815235.1 Pseudomonas sp. HMSC065H01
TACGCCGAGCTGAACCGCCGGGCCAACCGCCTCGGCCACGCCCTGCGCGCCGCCGGCGTCGGCATCGACCAGCCGGTGGCACTGCTGGCCGAGCGCGGCCTCGACCTGCTCGGCATGATCGTCGGCAGCTTCAAGGCCGGTGCCGGCTACCTGCCGCTCGACCCCGGCCATCCGACCCAGCGCCTGACCCGGATCGTCGAGCTGAGCCGCACACCGGTACTGGTCTGCACCCAGGCCTGCCGCGAGCAGGCGCTGGCGCTGTTCGACGAACTCGGCTGCGTCGACCGGCCGCGCCTGCTGGTGTGGGACGAGATCCAGCAGGGCGAGGGCGCCGAGCACGATCCGCAGGTCTACAGCGGGCCGCAGAACCTCGCCTACGTGATCTACACCTCCGGCTCCACCGGACTGCCGAAGGGCGTGATGGTGGAGCAGGCGGGCATGCTCAACAACCAGTTGAGCAAGGTCCCGTACCTGGAACTGGACGAGAACGACGTGATCGCCCAGACCGCCTCGCAGAGCTTCGACATCTCGGTCTGGCAGTTCCTCGCCGCGCCGTTGTTCGGCGCCCGCGTGGCGATCGTGCCGAACGCCATCGCCCACGATCCGCAGGGCCTGCTGGCGCACGTCGGCGAACAGGGCATCACGGTGCTGGAAAGCGTGCCGTCGCTGATCCAGGGCATGCTCGCCGAAGAGCGCCAGGCCCTCGACGGCCTGCGCTGGATGCTGCCCACCGGCGAGGCGATGCCGCCGGAACTGGCGCGCCAGTGGCTCAAGCGCTACCCGCGGATCGGCCTGGTGAATGCCTACGGGCCGGCGGAATGCTCCGACGACGTGGCGTTCTTCCGCGTCGACCTGGCCTCCACCGAGAGCACCTACCTGCCGATCGGCAGTCCCACCGACAACAACCGCCTGTACCTGCTCGGCGCCGGCGCCGACGACGCCTTCGAACTGGTGCCGCTGGGCGCGGTGGGCGAGCTGTGCGTGGCCGGCACCGGCGTCGGTCGTGGCTACGTCGGCGATCCGCTGCGCACCGCCCAGGCCTTCGTCCCGCATCCGTTCGGCGCGCCGGGCGAGCGTCTGTACCGTACCGGCGACCTGGCGCGGCGGCGCGCCGACGGACTGCTGGAATATGTCGGGCGGATCGACCACCAGGTGAAGATCCGCGGCTTCCGCATCGAGCTGGGCGAGATCGAGGCGCGCCTGCACGAACGCGCCGACGTCCGCGAGGCGGCGGTGGCGGTGCAGGAAGGGGCGAACGGCAAGTACCTGGTGGGCTACCTGGTTCCCGGCGAGACACCGCGTTCCAGCGCCGACTCGCCGGCCGGACTGATGGTGGAGCAGGGCGCCTGGTTCG
The DNA here is from genome assembly GCF_001815235.1 of Pseudomonas sp. HMSC065H01. Taxonomy (NCBI): domain Bacteria; kingdom Pseudomonadati; phylum Pseudomonadota; class Gammaproteobacteria; order Pseudomonadales; family Pseudomonadaceae; genus Pseudomonas; species Pseudomonas sp. HMSC065H01. The sequence continues at coordinate 35,410 of NZ_KV819881.1, forward strand.
AGCGGATCAAGCAGCAACTGCGCGCCGACCTGCCGGACTACATGGTGCCGCTGCACTGGCTGGTGCTGGACCGGATGCCGCTCAACGCCAACGGCAAGCTCGACCGCAAGGCGCTGCCGGCGTTGGACATCGGCCAGATGCAGAACCAGGCCTACCAGGCCCCGCGCAACGAACTGGAGGAAACCCTGGCACGGATCTGGGCCGAGGTGCTGAAGGTCGAGCGGGTCGGGGTGTTCGACAACTTCTTCGAACTCGGCGGGCATTCGCTGCTGGCCACCCAGATCGCCTCGCGGGTGCAGAAGGCCCTGCAACGCAACGTGCCGCTACGGGCGATGTTCGAATGCACCACGGTGGAAGAGCTGGCCAGCTACATCGAGTCCCTGGCCCCGAGTGAGATCAGCGAGCAGAAGGCCGAGCGCCTGAACGACCTGATGTCGAAGCTGGAAATGCTCTGATCGGATCCGGCCGCCGAGCCCTTCGCGGGGGGCGATGAAAATGGCCGGAAGGGAATGTTCCATACTCCCTTCCGGCCATTCTTCATATATGTGCGTATATATAAACGCCGATATATGGGTCGGCTTGGTTCATTACAACGCGATATTCCCGACTTTCGCCGAAGCCGCGTTATAACGCTGGTGCTGTTTACGCTTGACCGAAGAACTGCGCTTGAAACGCCGGGTCGCCGTAAAGATGTTCTTCAAGGTGATCGGGAATACCGTGATCAATCCGTTGCCCTTGTGATATTCCGGGTTCCGATCGAGGAAGAAACGCACATTCGGATTGCTGTGCGTAGCCCAGCGTGCCCGTTCGTGATCGGCCTCGGTGGTGGTCCAGCCGGTGTCGACCACCAGCGGATCGTTGCTGCTGCGCTTGAAGCTGAACTGGGCGATCAGGTGTTCGAGGAACTTCACGTGGTGGCTTTCCAGGTCGCAGTGGCAGGGCCAGACGTCATCCACGTACTTGGTCACCAGGGCGTAGCTGGAGGGATGGATCAGGGTGTCGAGGAACAGCAGGCGCTTGCCGGGGTTGAGCAACTTGTAGCGCAGCACCTGGCGGGTAAGGAAGGGAATGCTCTGGTTGCTCCCGCGGTACTCCGGGAGGATCCCCGACTCGGCGCGGATCACGCAGGCCTTGCTGTACTGGAAGACTTCCGAGTCGTGGAAATGCACGGCGCAGTAGCCGACGATCTCGTGCTGGCGGTTGCGGTAGATGGCGATGCGGGTGAGGCGGGCGGTGGAGTGGATGACCTCGCGAGCGAAGGATTCATACTGGACGCCATGAAAGATCCTGGCGTGAATCGCGTAGAGTTCGCTTGCGAGGTTTCCCCTCTGTGTTTCGTCGAGTTTTCCCGGGTTGACGACTTCCCGGTAGATCCTGGCAGTCATAATCTTCTCCGAAGGAATCATCCAATATTAATTTTCGAATTTTTTTCATGCCGATGACTTCTTGTTGTTGTGCGTGGAGGTGAGGCTAGGGAAAGTCTATTTCCATATTGTTAACTGGCGCCCCCATACGCCTTAAGCTGCCAGATCTGACAGGGTATTAACTTATATTCGGAACTCGCTTCGGCCCGCGGTGGTCGCTGGCCCGCCGGCCTTTATTCTTTCGCTGCTTTTCCGGGGATAGGCACATGATGCAGAACATCCACGGTCGCGACGACTTCTTCGCCGCCTGCCGGTCAACCTGCACGCCATACCGCTGCCCGGCGTCTCCTGTCTACAGGTGGTCCCGCCAGCCTGGCTGGCGGCTGGACAGGGAGGGTCGGCGCACCTGCCGGACCGCTACTCGAACGAAGGGCCGCGTACCACCGACTGGCTGGCCAGCGGCGTGGTCAAGCGTCACCGCACGCTGGGCAGCCTGCTCAACCTGTTGATCGGGTTCGGGCTTTCGTCTCGAACGGGTGGAGGAGTGGAGCCCCTGCGACGAGCAAGTGGCCGCTCGCCTAGAGCGGCCGCAACTTGCGCAACCAGCGTCGCCAACCCAGTTGCACCATGGGTTCGCCCTGGCGTTCGAGGAGGTCGGGCATCTCGCTGAAATTCACCCAGAGCTTGCCCTGCCAGTCGAGCATGTGCACCACCTGGCGCTCCCAGCGCAACTTGACGTAGCGCGGCATGCCGCTGTCGTCGGTGGCGCTGCGCAACTCCGGCACCACCTCGCCGCTGAGCCAGCGGCGCAATTCGCTGCCATCGCCGCGCTGCTGGTAGATCAGCGCGGCATACGCGCCGGACTCGCTGATCAGCCACTGCGCCTGCTCTTCGCCACGTTCGGAACGCAACGATTCGCGGCGCGCCTGGTCGTCGTCCAGGCGGGCGAGCATCTGTTCGGGCTGGCTGTGTTCGATCAGCCGGGCGAAGTCGTCGAGGACGAACCAGGCCTGGTCGTCGATCAGCAGCGCGCGCAGCAATCGCTGCTGTCGGAAGAAGTAGTGCGGGGCAAGCTGGGTATGGCCGTGCATAGGAGAAATCCTTCTCTGAGCTGTCCGCTGCCTGGCTTCTGCCGGCGCGGCAGGGAGACAGGCCGCTCGTGGGTGTTGGGCCAGCAGGCTGTGGCCTGCCGGGAACCGAAGTCGCCGGCGAAAAAAGCCTACTGACAGCGCCTGTAGGACGGCAATGGCTAAGCCTTGTACGAAGTCTCCGATGGCACAAGCCCGCTGAACAGCTAGGCCGTTCTGAACATTACGCCGGCATGGAGAAAACAGGGGATGGACGCTATGCTTGGGAACCCTTTTTTTGGTGGTTTTTTAAAGCCCTTTTAGATCAAAGGGTTAGAGATCGCTGCAAAAAGAGGGTTTTTCCGGGCTTTGGCGCTGGAGCCCTTGGAGCTTGGAAGGTTGATGGTTTTTGGGTCTAGTTCACTGCCGTATAGGCAGCTAAGAAAGACAAGAAACTGTTGGCCGAGCATCGGCACCGGTTCACTGCCGTATAGGCAGCTAAGAA
>NZ_KV819881.1:38445-49229 GCF_001815235.1 Pseudomonas sp. HMSC065H01
CACTGCCGTATAGGCAGCTAAGAAATGCAGCGCCGCGAACGGCAACGGCGGCGACGGGTTCACTGCCGTATAGGCAGCTAAGAAATGGAACGCATTGCCTGCCTGCGTAAAGAACTCGTTCACTGCCGTATAGGCAGCTAAGAAATGTGCCGTCCGCGATCTGGCGGATTGCCGGCTAGTTCACTGCCGTATAGGCAGCTAAGAAAAATCTGAAACGCATTGGCGAAATACACCACCGGTTCACTGCCGTATAGGCAGCTAAGAAAACTGTTCGAGTCGCGAATGACTCGGTGAACTAGTTCACTGCCGTATAGGCAGCTAAGAAAAGAACGAAAACTGCTAGCGGCGACGATACCCGGTTCACTGCCGTATAGGCAGCTAAGAAAGCCCACCAGCTCAGTCCAGGCGCTGCCGGAATGTTCACTGCCGTATAGGCAGCTAAGAAAATGCGGATAAGGCCCGCAGGCGCCGAATTGGCGTTCACTGCCGTATAGGCAGCTAAGAAACAGCAGCGGCTCCAGGAAGAGGGGCGCTGCCTGTTCACTGCCGTATAGGCAGCTAAGAAAAAGAGTCGCGGCGACAACTACCAGACGTCCGCGTTCACTGCCGTATAGGCAGCTAAGAAAGTATGGCTCTCTCCATTGGGGTGGCGATACTCGTTCACTACCGTATAGGCAGCTAAGAAAGATCTGGGGCGGCATCATCACAGCAGAATCTAGTTCACTGCCGTATAGGCAGCTAAGAAAACAACATCAATCGCCTGATGCTGGGGCACCTGGTTCACTGCCGTATAGGCAGCTAAGAAAAGCTTCGGCACCCTGATGCGCGCCGTCGAGGGGTTCACTGCCGTATAGGCAGCTAAGAAAAATGCGGTCCTGCGCATCCGAACTGGTAAGTGGTTCACTGCCGTATAGGCAGCTAAGAAAGACCCCCGGAGGACCAACCGTGGACAACGACAGTTCACTGCCGTATAGGCAGCTAAGAAATCCTTCGGCTCCGCCGGCCGGATCGCTGCATGTTCACTGCCGTATAGGCAGCAAAAAATGTCGCGAAGTTCATAAGCGGGCTTAGGGCGATTTCACTGCCACATAGGTCGTCAAGAAACGGCCAGCAGCCCTGAAGTATCGATTGATGCGGTTCGCTGTCGGCCGGGGGGCACCAGTCGAAACGAAGTCCCTTTCCATGGGACCTCGTTGCGGACATGCCGATGAGGCGCTGACGGGGTTCTTCAGAACCAGGGAACGGAACCTCCTTTGCTCAACCCGTAACAGGTGAATCCTCCTTCCTCTGCCGTCGCCTGCAACGGCCCGTGGCGGATGAAGAGACGGAAGTGCTGTCCGGTGCTCTGGCTGCGTAGCGTGACGAAGGGCAGGTCCAAGGCTCTCGCGACCGTATCGGGAATGCGTTTCCGAGCCTCCTCCTCACTCAGATCGTGCCGGCGCATGAGCCGCCGCCGCAGACGTTCCGGATTGCTTTTCGCCTGAACCCGACTGACCTGACGGTACGGTGTGGGGTGAGGCACGACTGCCGGTTCTCCGAATTGCAGATGGTCCCGCAACCCTTCCAGCCAGGGCCGGGCGAGCAGGGCACGAAGGTCGTCCGCCGAGGCATGAATGCGCAGGCGCTCGCCCAGCCGGGAGCGGCTTTCGTCGAGGTCGGGGAAGCTCACGCCGATCCTGTCCCCGCCCTGTGCCACCAGGGCCTGGTGGAGCTTGCCGAAGAGCACGCTCATGAGTTGCGCCGGGGGAAATTCCGGGTCCGGTCGCAAGCGAATGTCGAGGTAGTGGTCCATGGCTTACTTCTCTTCGGCTTCACCGAACACGCCGCCACGGATCAGGTTGGCGATCACATAGTGCTGTTGCTCCACGGCGGGCGCCTCGTCGCGCAGTACCCAGTTGTCGAGCAGCGTATAGAAGTCCAGCTTCTGCTTGGGCTGGCGATAGGCTTTGCCCTGGGACGTGACGGAGCCGTAGGGCTCCACGGCGATGGGGCCGAGGCCATCTTCGTCGGGATACCAGGTATCGATGGTGCGCAGGGCATTGCCGATCTTCTGCGAGTGGATGGCCGCGGCATCGCGCACGCTGTACAGGGTCTTGCTCTTCTGGCCTTTCTTGTCGCCTTTGTCGAGGATCAGTTCCTGGGAGGGGAAGACTTCCTGGCCATCGCCGATACGGGCGAAGGCGACCACTTCGAGCAGGACATGCCCACTGCCTGAGAGACCGCTGGCGATCAGTTCGGCGAGCGCGTCCAGTTCGGCGTCGGCCTTGAAGTCGCGCAAGCCGATGGCCAGGGCGTCGAAGCGCCAGGCGCGAGCCACCTCGCCCTGGCGGATATGGTTGATACGGACTTCCACTGCTTCCGCGCCCACCCGGTTGCGCCACAGGAAGCGGGCGTTGGCCAGGTTGTGCGCATAACGACGAGCCAGCTCGGCGAAGCCCTGCTCGTTCACGTAGGTGGCGACCGTTTGCAGCAGCTTGTCACGGTAGGCCGCATCGTTGCAGGCAGACGGTGTTCCGGCGCCGCCGAGCACACGGAGGGTGAAGCGGACCTTGAGGGTGTCGGCGTCGCTCGGCAGGTTGGCCACGTCCACCGTCTGCAGGTTGGGCGACTGGATCGAGGCGTCCAGCTTGGCCGGGTCACGGTCCTTGGTCTTGAGGCGGTTGGAGATGGTGCCGCGTACGGACTTCTCGCGCACGGTCACGGCCGGCCATTCCTGCGAGGCGTCGCGTTGCGCCCAGGCGCCAGCGCTCATAAGGGCGTCGGAAGGGTCGAGCTTACGTTCGAAGGCGAGGACGGAAGCGGTGCTCAGTATTGGCTTGGACATGCTGATTTCCTTATGCGATGGCGTGTTCGACGAAACGGGGTGTGCTCCAGCGGTAGAGCCCTTTGTCAGGCTCGGCGTGGTGATACCAAAGCAGGTCCGATAACGCGGCGACGCGATGGGGGCTGAGCCATTCGCCCAGACCGAAGAGGTTTTCGACGAAGCGCAGCGGTGTTTCCCCATCACGGGCATTTCGCACTTCGCCGGGGAGGTACAGGGGTGACAGGGCGTTGTAGCCAGCCGGGATCGGCACCAGCCAGCCGGGCTTGTCGCGCACTTGCCAGGCTGCATCGGGCGGCGATGCTTCTTCTTCGGACGAGGTTGCAGGAGGCTCGAAGTTGATTCGACAAAGATCGAGCAGTGCATCGAGCGTGGTGGCTTCGGGGAGCGTGGTGCGCAAGGTTTCCAGATGTTGTTGCAACAACGCCTCGCGACTCACCAGGGCGAAGCCGGGGAGCAGGCGGCGGGTAAGCCGGCGCTGGTTCTTGCGCCGCTGTTCGTCGCTGCCACCCAGCATCAGCAGTTCGGCGTTCGGAGCCGGGAAGCGCTCATTGCACCAGGGCAGGATGCTGCCACCGGCGAGGCGCATGGCGCCAGCCTGCTCCTGTACCTGCCTGGCGATTTCCTGTGCGGGGTGATCGTCCAGACCATCGCCATGCACTCCGAGCAGCAGACTGACCTCCAGATGGGCGCGCCCTTCTTCGACGATGGCTGCGGTGGAGCCGTCGCGGTTCAGCGGATTGCGGGTCAGGTTGAAGACCTTGGTGCGCTTGCCGGCCGGTTGCGATATCTGCGCTTCGAAGCGGTGACAGACGATGCCGACACCGTCCAGTTCGATATCGAGGGAGATTCCGACTCGACGCTGCAAGGCATGGACGAATCCGGTGAAAGCGCCGGGCGAAGGGAAACCCCAGGTCAAGGGGCTGGAAATGGCGTTGGCGTTCTGGATGGACAGGCGCGGCAACAGGAGCAGGGCTTCGGGATCAGTCACGCTCATCTTCGAGTATCTCCTTGAACATCGTCAGTTCCTTGCTCAGCTCCTGGCTCCATTGGGCGGCTTCCGGGCTACCCAGTATCTGACTGTCGCTGCTGACCGCCCGGTTCAGCCAGTTGGCGAAGCGATTTCCGACCTCGGCAGGCCAGTCACCTCGTAGTCGGCGCTGCAAGAACGTCTCATCGGTCTGTGCGCGCAACGGATCGAGCCAGAGCTGCTCCGCGTCATGCAGTTGGCACCCGGGGGTTGCGCTCCAGCCGGGCTCCAGTTCGCGCAGACGGGCGGCGTATTGCAGGGCTTCGTCGCAGATTTGCCCGACCAGTTGGGCGCGATATCTGCGGATGGTGAAATTGTTATGGCGGGTCTTGGCAAGGAGGCGCTGCAAGGTCCGGGTCAGCCGGGACACCTCAGGGCTTCTCCCGAAGTCATGTTCGAAGACCGAGGAATGGCGTATCGGTGCGCGCTGGTCCTGTCTTTGCCAATGTGGCGGAAGCGAAGGTAGCAACCAGTTCTCCCCATAGCGCTCGCTGTTCAACTGACTGATGTTCTGCGGCTTGGTACCGCCGAACTTCTGGATCGCCAGGTTGGGGTACTCGCTGAATCCGTGGGGCCATGACTCCTGGCGGCTGCGCGCTTCGCGTGCCGCCTTGGCCGCGTCGCCGAAGCGCGCTTCGCGGAGCAGACCGTGGACGTGATGCACCAGACTGGTGGGAAACAGCGGTGCTAGCAGGTGGTAGCCGGAACCGGGCAGGGGAAAGTACAACTGCTTGGCCAGGCTGTGGGACGCGGGAGCGCCTTTGACGGCCGTGATGCCGATGAACGCTTGCCGCCATTCGCGAGCCTGTTCGGCGTTATCGGACAGCGCCTGTACTGCCTCGGCACTGTCTTCTGTCAGCCAGTTCAGAAGATTTTTACCCTGATACTGGAGACTGAGAAACTTGAATACGTCCAGCGCCGCGGCATTGCCCACCACATCGCTGACCAGCTTGTCACCTAGCTCATGGGAACCGGCGAGGCCCGGTTGCCCGGGTGCTTGCGGCAGGCTGTGCAGGTTGCTGCCGCGGGCGTCGGGATGGATCGGCTTGAGCGTGTGGGTCACCAGTTGCAGCTGGCCGACCCGCCGGGCGGCATCGGCCAGCCAGGCTTCCCGCCGATGGCCGGCCAGCAGCGACTGGCGCTTAACGTCCTCGTCGGGCTTGAGCTTGTCCAGCTTGCCCTGGAGGCGCTCCTGGATGAAAGACTCAATGAGCTGGCGGAGAGTGGGGGAATCACCGTTCGGCCTTTCGGACATAAAAGCTCCTTTTTATGTTGGCCTAAGAGATTGAATAGAAAAGAAAGAGCAGTAAAATCCCTCCCTGAGCACAAGCCCAGGGAGGGAGACGAGCTACGGAGGTTTCATGGCTTTGTCTCCTTCCAGGTTCAATCACCTGAATCATTACTTCCGTATTTTTGGCTTGTACTCGTCTCCTGCCGTGTTGCAGCACGGTAGGAGACGTCAATCATCCTACGGTGAAGAAATTATAAAATCAACCTAATGGTTCTTATGATGATTTAAACACTTCGGCAACGAATTTTGATTTGCCGGTTTTTTTAGCTACCCTGCCTGCCTGCCGAGTAGGCAGCTAAGAAATAATGCTTCTTGTGATGAAACCCCACTGCCGAATAGGCAGAGCCCAGGCTGCGTTGCAGCCCTGGGCTTTTTCATTTGTTTTGCTTGACTCCCAAATAAGGGTGGTAGCTCCATCCCTGGGTGTTTTCTCGCAATCTCACCTCGCCGTAGCGCATGGCGCATTGATGCAGGTCGAGGTCCTCGCGGCCGGCCATTGCGACTAGCTCCTCCCGATAGTTGACCGTGCCCCATGTCTGGATGCGCGGGCCATAGGTGAGGTCGAGGTTGCGCAACAGGTTGTCCTGGTTGCTCCAGGTCCCTTCTTCGTAGCGGCTGAAATGCAAGCGCTCCTCGTCGTCCTCGTCCGGAAGCAGGGCGTAGCATCGTTCCTTGGCGCCTGCGCGAAATGGTTGGCTGGTTTGCAGGGCGCCGCTGAGCGATGCCGGGGTTTGCCACCAGAGCGGTACGCCGAGCAGGGACGTCGGTGGGTCGTCGGCAAGCATCAGCGCGCGCAGGCGTCGGTGTTCCAGGTCGACCAACCGGCTGCGTGGGAACAGTGGGAACGGTTCGACGATTCGTGGGCCGGCGTCGATGCGGGCGAGTAGGGCGGGGTCGAGCAGGTCGTGCAGGTCGTGGCTGTCAAGAGGGAAGTCGGGGGTCTCGAAGCCGGGCCGCTGGAACGCCGGATTCTGCCCTTCCAGCGAGCGGATATTGCGCGATAGCAGGTACAGGTTGGCCTCGCCGCTGAAGCCGGAGCGATGGCGGCGGATTCGCCCGGCCAACTGGATGATCGAGCGCATGGAGGAGGGTTCGACGATGGCCCAGTCGTAATCGTGGTCGCGACCGACCTCCGCCACCGGCGAGGCGAGTACGACGAACAGATGATCCCGCTCCGTGCTGGCCTGGAGCGCCTTGGCCAGCGTCGGACGAGCGAACAGCGCGGCGGCGTCGTCGTTCGAACGCTTCAGCAGTTCATCGAGTTGTCGCTCGATGGCCGAGCGGACCAGAAGGGGATGCCGCGAATGGTAGACACACAGATGGATATGCAACCCCTCGGGCGCACCCTGGGCGAGGATGGCCTGGGCCAGTTCGATCAGGGGTTCGATGTTGGCCAGCCGTAACAGGCCGAAACTGATGCGACGTCCTTGGTGTTCGGTGTGATGGCAGCGATGCAGGTCAGCCATCCAGGTATTCATCTGCCCGGCCAACGCGCGGCACAGCGCGGGACGGGCCTCGCCAGCGGCATGCACGGTGCATAGCTGCGCCTGGCGACGTGGCGGCAGTTGCTCGAGCTTCGCCAGACGCTGGGCGACGAAGGTCGCATGCGCTTCGCTGAAGGAGGTTACGGCGCCGTGGGCGCTGGATTGGCTGGAGAACTCGTCGAACCAGGCACAGCGGATTTCCGTAGCGCGTCCGGGAGCGCCACGATGGCGCTGGAAGATTTCCCGGCCGCTGCGATAGGCCTCGAACAGGCCCTGCACCAAGGCCGGCGGCAGGGTCGCGGAGGAGAGCAGCACGCGGCTGCCGAACAGGCCGGCCCAGTGCACCAGCCGCGACAGGGCGGGCAGGTCGTCGATATCGAAGTCGTCGACCTCGTCGAGCACCAGGTCGGAAGTCATCAGGCGGAGCAGTGGCGCTATCTGGTGTCCGCCGCGCAGGCTTTCGCTGGCGGGCATCAGGTGGTCGATGGTGCAGGCCAGGATGGGCGCCTGGAGTAGGCGGTTTCCCGCGCTGTTCCTGCCGAGCCACTCGCGTAGAGGGCCGTCCTCGAGCGTGCCGGCGAAGTGTACATGGCTGTTTTCCGCCAGCAGCTCCTGGGCTGACTCGCTACCGCTGCGCTCCAGGCGCTCCTGCTGCTTTTCGAACAGTTCGCGGGCGGCGCTGCCGCCGACCAGGATAGCGAGGTCGTCGTCGCCCAGGCCGAGCCGCTCGCGGTAGGCCTGCCCGGTTTGCAGGGTCAAGCTGCGCAGGCCGAGAGCGATGCTGAAACGCGCGCCGCGTTGCGGATCGGCCAGCGCATACAGGATACGGCCGTTGGCGAGGGTCTTACCGCAACCGGTCGACGCCAGGTTGAGGCCGAAGAATCCATGCTCCATAGCCTGCTCGCGGCAGGCCATCGCGCAGTCGTAGGCCTTGTCCTGCCAGCGGAAGCGCGGCTGCTCGACCCGGCGGGTGAAGCCCTTGTGCCGGGCAAGGCGCGGTAGTTGTCGCTCCAGGCGTGGCAGGGTGCCGGCGAGCTTGCGACTGTGCAGGGCGACGCCGAGCAGGTGTTCGTCCAGGCGCTGCTTGAGTTGGCCGCTGTCCCGGTCGGTGTTGGCGTGCAAGGGGAAGTTCGGGTCGCCCAGCCGGGAGTCGGCAGGGAGACTGGAATAGTGGTGGTCCGCGAGCATCAGGATCAGTCGGGACACATGCATGACGTAGGCGTCGTGCAACAAGGCCGGCCCCCGAGCCAGCAGGCCGGGACGCTCGAGCATGCTCTGCGCGCATAGCGCTGTCCTGGCGCGCCAATGGGGGCTGGCGAAGGGCAGGCCGTGGGGGAACTGCCAGCAGGCGGCCTTTTCTTTTGCGTCTGCGTCGCGTGCGCCGCACCATTGGCTCTGGATGGGGGCCGGTAAGCGTGCCAGCGAGGCGCTGCCGCGATGGTCCCCGTTGGGCAGGCGATGATGGCTGACGATCAACCAGCCGACCGCCTGGGCGAGCGGCGGTAGCCGGCTTTTCTGGAACGGGCCGGGTGGCGCGGGTTGCCGGTCGTCCCTGGCCAGTTGCGACAGCCAGGCATCGCCCGTCTCTCGCTTGTCCGCCAGGCGCCTCAGCCAGTCCTCGTCGCTGCTGCCTGGGCCAACGAAGGCTTCGAACAGGCGCAGTGATACCCATTCGTGGCGATAGGCATCGGCCATCGGTTTGCCGCGGTTCCGCAGTTTGGCCTGGAAGGCCTGGCTGGCCTTGCCGATATCGTGGAACAGCGCTGCCATCACCGTCAGCAGGCGGATGTCCTCGGCGCTGTGCCAGTCGTTCTCGTCTTCCTTGCGCAGGATGTCGCGGCGGGTCCTGTTGGTCGGCACCGCACCCTGGGCGTTGAAGCGGCTGGCATCGCCGACGATCCACAGCAGTTCGCTGTGGTCGCGGCCGCGGATCCAGTGACAGGCTACGGCGGTGTTGCGCCGTGCGCTTTTCTTCAGCAGGCGTCGCAGGGTATCCAGTCCGGCTTGAGTGATGGGCGTTTGCCAGGTCCGTTCGCCGCGGCGCTCGGCGAACTGGTCGAGAATGCGGCGGGTTTCGCTCAGGGCGCGCTTTTCGCATTGCGACACCAGCAGGATGTTCATGCGGACACCGTGCTCCGCTGCGCCACGTCTTTCAGCGTGTCGATCATGAAGTCCAGGGCCTGTGCGCGGCTCAGGTTGTCCAGGCAGGCCTGGCGGAAGTCCTGTTCCTCGTCGCCGCGCATGGCGGAAAGAAATGCCTGCGGCAGGATCAGCGAGTCCTTGATCAGGTCCGCCACATCGAACACCAGGCCTCCGCGCCGGGTCTTGCCGTGTAGTACCGCCAGTCCATGGGGAATGCCCAGCACCCAGGTGGCGGTCGCCGCGAGGCCGTAGGCCAGGTAGTTGCCATGGTCGAGGAAGCGGTTGGCCGGGTCGCCGCCGCTGCCGCGCTTGGCGCGGACGAACTCGCCGTAGCGGGTGGCCTGGGCTGCGAGCTTGAACAGGCGCTTGCTCAGGCGCGCTTCTTCGGTCAGTAGATGCTCATGATTGGGAGCCTGCTCCAACGCTCGGGCGGAATCTTCCACGGCAACTGCCAGCGCGGTGGCATCGACGGCGAAGCCGGCGTCGCGCAATACGCGGTCTTCCAGCCAACTGTGGCGAATCCGCTCCAGCCTGGCTCGCTGGAAGTGCCGGGCGGCCACCAGGCGTTTTTCCTCATCGAACCAGAAGCCGACCCAGCGCTGCAGGTATTCGGTGGGGCGGTATTCGCTCTGCGGCGTCAGCCAGGACACCTCGACGTCCACTTCGTTGGCGCTGAACAGCGGCGTTCCGCCGCCGCCGCAGAAGCCTACCAATACCCCGGCCCTGGCCAGTTCGCGCATGGCTGCCTGGGTAATGGAGGTACCGGTGCCCAGCAACAGGCTGGTGGTGTTGGCGATGGGGATGTTCCAGTAGTGCGAATGCCGGCCTTCGTCGGTGACGTACTCGACCCGCCCGCCGTTGACCAGTACCCGGCAGTGTTGCAGGTAGTACAGGTTGGCACGCTTGGAGTGAAGGATCGTCTTCAGTTCGCTGGGAGAAATGTCGTCCATGCTGACCGTGGCCTGTCCCTATCGAATTCTGCGCCAAGGCAACTGTTTAGCGGATATGGCCGATTGCCGCTACCCCGTTTTCGTCTGTATGAGGAGCGTGAGCTTCCAAGCGGGGCACATTGTCGTGGACGGGCGAGGCTGGCGGGCGGGGTAGGAACTTTATATTCGGATGTTTGGTAGTGGGATGGGGAGGGTGGTTCTGCCTAGACGGCAGCGAACCCGGCGGCTGTTGTGGCCGAGGTGGGTTCGAGTTTCTTAGCTGCCTACACGGCAGTGAACGACAACCAGCTGGCTCAGCCGGTTGTGCTCAATTTCTTAGCTGCCTACACGGCAGTGAACGCAGAGCGCGACGCCGCCCTGGCCAGGGTCGCTTTCTTAGCTGCCTACACGGCAGTGAACCCGCGCGATGAGCGTCAGGCCCCAGCAGTCAATTTCTTAGCTGCCTACACGGCAGTGAACGTGGATCCCAACGCGGCCCGAAGGCTCCGGTTTTTCTTAGCTGCCTACACGGCAGTGAACACATCGACGGCGAGCGTGTGACGTTCTGGACGTTTCTTAGCTGCCTACACGGCAGTGAACGCCACCACATCGGAGTCATGCACGACCCTGACTTTCTTAGCTGCCTACACGGCAGTGAACGGGAAGTTTGATCAGCATGGCAATCTCCTTTATTTCTTAGCTGCCTACACGGCAGTGAACTTGGGCAGTGCTGTTGGTCGAAACCACGTACCTTTCTTAGCTGCCTACACGGCAGTGAACATCGATCATCGCCGCCGAGCCCACCTCGACCTTTTCTTAGCTGCCTACACGGCAGTGAACTAGCTCCGAAAACCTATAACCATTTGAAGGAAAAAGAAATACCGAGTTTTTCCCGCCAGAAACCCTCTTTTTTCGAGGTCTCGTAACTTGCTGATTTATAAGGGCGTAAGAAATCGTCCGAAAAAAGGGTCGGAAGCTTCGGGCAATTGGCGGCCGTTTCGCGAGGACCGGGACGGCGATCAAGCGTGCCGTTCGGACGCGAAAGGTCTTGTGATGGCGATGCCGCAAAGCCCCCGGCCAGGCCGGG
>NZ_KV819882.1:0-3157 GCF_001815235.1 Pseudomonas sp. HMSC065H01
GCAGGGTGACCTGGTAGCTGGCGAACTGGCCGTTGCCGGATCCCTGGCTGCAAGCGGCGACGATGCCGTGGAAATGCCGCCGGCTGCCGTCGTGCAGTTCCAGCGCCAGGCTGGCCGGCTTGCCCAGCAGCCCGTCGAGTGGCAGGTCGGGGTTTTCCGAGATCAGTTCCAGCTCGTAGGCGAACGGCCGGCCGAGCTCTTCGCGACCCTCCATTCGCTGCAATTGCAGGACCTCCGCGCCGAGCGGACTGTCGACCCGGACCAGGCGGGTCTGTTGCGCAAGTGCCATGAAATCATCCTTGATCCACGTCCATCACTGGCGCCGTTGGAGCGGCGCCACCCAAGCAGCATAGGCGCGGATGCGGTGGAAAGGGGAGATGCGTGACACAGATTCCGACGAGCGCCCCGACCGACGGCGAACAGGCAGAAGGCCATCACGAAAGGCCGCTTCGGGCCAGGAAAGCCTTGATTCGCGAGCAACATTCCGTAAAGCTTTTGTCCAGCAATGACTCACTCAGAATCCTAGGGAAGGGGTTAACACAGTGACGCTCTATCGCCTCCACGAAGCCGATCTCGAGATTCCCGATGCCTGGCAGGACCAGAGCATCAACATCTTCAAGCTCCCCGCCAGCGGCCCCGCCCGCGAAGCCAGTTTCGTCATCAGCCGCGACGCCAGCCAGGGCGACGCGCCGTTCGCCGACTATGTCGCCCGCCAACTGGAGAATGCCGAGAAGCAATTGCCCGGCTTCAAGCTGCACAAGCGCTGGGACATCAACATTCACGGCCACGCCGCCGTGCTCCTCGACTACCAGTGGCAGCGCGAGGGCCGCGACCTGATGCTGCGCCAGGTATTCATCGAGCGCCGCCCGGCGGTGCTGATCACCACCCTGACCACCACCCCGGCTGACCTGCCGCACCACGAGCCGGCCTGGAAGCAGGCGATGCAGACCCTGGTCCCGCGCCCGACCCCTAGCTGACCCGAGTACCGACGCATGGATGCGCAAGCCGCCGCCCGACTGGGCGATGAGATAGCCCACGGTTTCGGTGTCGCCGCGATGGTCGCCGGAGCCGTGGCCGGAGCCCTGATCGGCGCCGCCGTGGTCGCCGCCACCGCCGCCACCGGCGGCCTGGCCGCGGTGATCCTGGCCGGTTCGATCGCCGCCGGCGGGCTGTCGATGTTCCAGATCGTCAAGGGCCTGACCACCATCTTCGAGCTACCCGAGCCGACCACCGGGGTGCTCATACGCGGCAGCTTCAACGTCTACGTGAACAGTCGCAACGCGATGCGCGCCGGCGACGACGTCTCCGCCACCTGCAGCGGCCTGCCGCTGAACCATCCGCTGTGGCCGTTCCCGGTGCTGATCGCCGAAGGCAGCGCCACCGTGTACATCAACGGCAAGCCGGCGGCGCGCCTGCAGAGCAAGATGGTCTGCGGCGCGCACATCAAGACCGGCAGCCAGGACACCTTCATCGGCGGCCCCACCGAGCGGGTGGCCTTCGTCCTCGACCTGGAGGAATGGCTGCACACCGGCCTCGAGGCGCTGGGCCTGGCGGCCCTTGCCGGCGGCCTGCTGCTGGCGGCGATGGCCGGGGTCGCGGCGCTGGCCGGCTTCGTCGCCATCGGCGGGCTGATGATGGGCGGCATGGCCCTGCTCGGCGACCTCGGCGACCGCCTCGGTCCCGGCTACCGCGACCTGTTCCAGGGCGTGGCGGGGATGGCATTGCTGGGCTTCGGGCCGAAACTCGCCGGTCGTCGTCCGGCAGCGGTGACCTCCGAAACCGCGCAACGACGCGCCTACCTGAACAACAAGTTCGGTCGTTCCGGCAACCTCGACCACGACATCAACTACCGCGGGAATCGTGAAACCGCCGCCAAGTTCTTCAAGTCGAAGGACATCGATCCTGCCGATGCCGAGTCGTACATGAACGGCCTGGACTTCAACCATCCGGTCCGTGTGGAAACCCTCGCGCCCGGCAAGAACCTGTGGCAGTACCAGTCCCCCGGAGCGCCGCAGGGCAACTGGTATACACTCAGCCCGCGCGTGCAGCCCACGGAGCTGGGAATCAACCCCATGGGCACCAACCGGGCGGCGAACACCATCGAACCCAAGGTCCTCAACTCCTACAGGACGACCCAGAAGGTCGAGGTCCTGCGCAGCACCGCTGCGCCGACCGATGACTTCTGGTCGGTAAAGGGACAGTCATATCCCGCCAAAGGCGGCGCGCAACAACTGTTCTCCAACGAGAAAGGCTCCTTCGGTCTGCTTCCCCGGGAGGGATCATGACACCCATCGAATACATCGACCGCGCTCTGGCGCTGGTCGTCGACCGGCTGGCCCGCTATCCGGGATACGAGGTCCTGCTGTCCGCGGAAAAGCAATTGCAGTACATCAGGTCCGTCCTGCTCGACCGCAGCCTGGATCGTTCCGCACTGCACCGGTTGACCCTCGGCAGCATCGCCGTGAAGGAATTCGACGAAACCGACCCGGAACTCTCCAGGGCCCTCAAGGACGCCTATTACGTCGGTATACGCACTGGCCGCGGCCTGAAGGTCGATCTGCCCTGAGCGCAACACCATCGGTCTTGAGCGACCGCCGCTTCTGCCTGGCGAGGACATGCGCGAATCGTCAAGACTCCCGCGGCGTCCTGCCCAAGGGCGGGCAGCCAGGATGCCGCCGCCTCAGCCCTTCGCCGGCGGCGGAAACATCGCCTGCACCTGGCCGTCGATGGTGCCCTGCACGCCCTTGCCCTTGGCGTCGACCTCGCTGGCGCCGCCGGAATTGAGGTCGAGGCGGCCGCCGGTGTCGATGTTGCCGTTGCCGCTGGCGTAGAGGTTGAAGGCGCTGCCGGAGATATTGATGGTGCCGTCGGCGTTGAACTCCACCACGCTCTTGCCGCAGACCAGGCGGATCTGCGCGCCGGCCTCGATCAGGTAGGTGCCGGTGACGCTGTCGCTCTTCGCCCCGCCCACCAACAGGGTGTCGTTGAGCTTCACCGCGCGGGTGCGGTTGTTGCCGATGCGCGCCAGCTCGTCGTGGCCGATGCTCTTGTTGCGGTCGTGGCCGACCGACAGCGAGGCATCGTTCTCGACCAGGTTGTCCTGGTTGCGCTCGGCGTGGATGTATAACTGCTCGGCGCCCTTCTTGTCCTCCATGCG
>NZ_KV819883.1:0-222 GCF_001815235.1 Pseudomonas sp. HMSC065H01
GCTGCCCGGCCTGCACCTGACCCTCAAGGCCGATCGCCTGGGCTCCCTGGAGCAGGGCAGCCCGGTGTTCTACCGGCAGATCCAGGTCGGCCAGGTGAAGAGCTTCCAGTTGGGCGATGACCAGAGGACCATCGAGATCAAAGTGCACATCGAGCCGGCCTACGCCGACCTGGTGCGCAAGCACACGCGATTCTGGAACGCCAGCGGCATCTCCATTTCCGG
>NZ_KV819884.1:0-10387 GCF_001815235.1 Pseudomonas sp. HMSC065H01
GTCCTGGCGATCGGCATCCTGGTGGACGACGCGATCATCGTGGTGGAGAACGTCGAGCGGCTGATGGCCGAGGAAGGCCTGTCGCCGCACGACGCCACGGTCAAGGCGATGCGCCAGATCAGCGGGGCCATCGTCGGCATCACCGT
The DNA here is from genome assembly GCF_001815235.1 of Pseudomonas sp. HMSC065H01. Lineage (NCBI taxonomy): Bacteria > Pseudomonadati > Pseudomonadota > Gammaproteobacteria > Pseudomonadales > Pseudomonadaceae > Pseudomonas > Pseudomonas sp. HMSC065H01. Next base: position 147 of record NZ_KV819884.1, read on the forward strand.
GGTGCTGGTCTCGGTGTTCGTGCCGATGGCGTTCTTCAGCGGCGCGGTGGGCAACATCTACCGCCAGTTCGCGGTGACCCTGGCGGTCTCCATCGGCTTCTCGGCGTTCCTCGCGCTGTCGCTGACCCCGGCCCTGTGCGCCACCCTGCTGCGCCCGATCGACGCCGACCACCATGAGAAGCGCGGCTTCTTCGGCTGGTTCAACCGCGCCTTCCTGCGCCTGACCGGACGCTACCGCAACGCGGTGGCCGGCATCCTCGCCCGGCCGATCCGCTGGATGCTGGTCTACGCCCTGGTCATCGGCGTGGTCGCCCTGCTCTTCGTGCGCCTGCCGCAGGCGTTCCTGCCGGAAGAGGACCAGGGCGACTTCATGATCATGGTGATGCAGCCCGAAGGCACGCCGATGGCGGAGACCATGGCCAACGTCGGCGACGTCGAGCGCTACCTGGCGGAGCACGAACCGGTGGCCTACGCCTATGCGGTCGGCGGCTTCAGCCTGTACGGCGACGGCACCAGCTCGGCGATGATCTTCGCCACCCTGAAGGACTGGTCGGAACGCCGGGAGGCCAGCCAGCACGTCGGCGCCATCGTCGAGCGCATCAACCAGCGCTTCGCCGGCCTGCCCAACCGTACGGTGTATGCGATGAACTCGCCGCCGCTGCCGGACCTGGGTTCCACCAGCGGCTTCGACTTCCGCCTGCAGGACCGTGGCGGGGTTGGCTACGAGGCCCTGGTCAAGGCCCGCGACCAGTTGCTGGCGCGCGCCGCCGAGGACCCGCGCCTGGCCAACGTGATGTTCGCCGGCCAGGGCGAGGCGCCGCAGATCCGCCTGGACATCGACCGGCGCAAGGCGGAGACCCTCGGCGTGAGCATGGACGAGATCAACACCACCCTGGCGGTGATGTTCGGCTCGGACTACATCGGCGACTTCATGCACGGCAGCCAGGTGCGCAAGGTGGTGGTCCAGGCCGACGGCGCCAAGCGCCTGGGCATCGACGACATCGGCCGGCTTCACGTGCGCAACGAGCAGGGCGAGATGGTGCCGCTGGCGACGTTCGCCAAGGCCGCCTGGACCCTCGGCCCGCCGCAACTGACCCGCTACAACGGCTATCCCTCGTTCAACCTCGAGGGCCAGGCCGCGCCGGGCTACAGCAGCGGCGAAGCCATGCAGGCGATGGAGCAATTGATGCAGGGCCTGCCCGAGGGCATCGCCCACGAGTGGTCCGGCCAGTCCTTCGAAGAACGCCTGTCCGGCGCCCAGGCGCCGGCGCTGTTCGCCCTCTCGGTGTTGATCGTGTTCCTCGCCCTGGCCGCCCTCTACGAAAGCTGGTCGATCCCGCTGGCGGTGATCCTGGTGGTGCCGCTGGGCGTACTCGGCGCACTGCTCGGGGTGAGCCTGCGCGGTCTGCCCAACGACATCTACTTCAAGGTCGGCCTGATCACCATCATCGGCCTCTCGGCGAAGAACGCCATCCTCATCATCGAGGTGGCCAAGGACCATTACCAGGAAGGCATGAGCCTGCTGCAGGCGACCCTGGAGGCCGCGCGCCTGCGCCTGCGACCGATCGTCATGACCTCGCTGGCGTTCGGTTTCGGCGTGGTCCCGCTGGCGCTCTCCAGCGGCGCCGGTTCCGGCGCCCAGGTCGCCATCGGCACCGGGGTGCTCGGCGGGATCGTCACCGCCACGGTACTCGCGGTGTTCCTGGTACCGCTGTTCTTCCTGGTGGTCGGGCGCCTGTTCCGGTTGCGCAAGGCGCCGCGCACCGGCAACTCGCCCCAGATCCCCACGGAGCAAGCCTGATGCCCCTAGCGAAACTCTCGCTCCCCACCCTGGCACTGTGCGTCGGGCTGCTCGGCGCCTGCTCGCCGACGCCTCGCCAGCCGCGCGCGGCCCCCATCGTTCCGGCCAACGGCCCCGACCTTCGGGGCAAGCTGGACGACTGGCAACAGCAGTTCACCGACCCGCTGCTGCGACAGATGATCGGCTACGCGCCGGCGCTATCCGGCGCGCAAGCCTGAATTCCGCCGTCCTTTTCCCACCCTAGTCGGCCGCTGGCAGCGCTCGGCTGAAGCGGTAGAACAGGTTCGGCTCGCTGACCACGTACAGGCTGCCCCGGTCGTCCATCGCCAACCCTTCGGCCTGCGGCACGTCGTCCGTCAGGCCATGGTTGCCGCCACGCAGGGTCAGGCTGCCGAGCGGATCCCCGGCGCGATCCAGTTCGATGACCACCCGCGACTCGTCGGAAAGCACCAGCAGGTGATCGCTGGCCTTGTCGTAGTAGAGGCTCGACAGATCGGTGAGGAACAACCCGCGATCGCGCTGCGGGTCGCCGCCGACGCTCAGGTCGAGCGCCTCGCCGCGGTCGTTGAAGAAGCCGTTTACCTCGATGATGCCCACCGGCGCCTTTTCCCGGGCCACGAACAGGCGCTCGCGCAGCGGGTCGTAGGCCAACCCCTCGAAGCCCTTGTTGCGCTTGTTTGCACTGCCCAGGGAGAACTTCCGGGCGTTGCGCGGATCGTCGATGTCGATCACCCGGGTGTCGGCGTCGACATGGATCTCCACCAGGCGTTGGCGACGCTCCTCGGCGACCACGTAGACGCCGGGCCGGATGTACTCGATAGCCTCCGGATCCTGGAAACCGCGCAGGGGGATGCGTCGCAGCAATTCGCCGTCCAGCGACAGCTCGAGGAAATGCGGGTCCTGGTTGGTCACGCTGACCAGGCTGCGCCGGCTGGGGTCGAAGGACAGCGCCGACACGTTGGACTCCGCGCCCAGCACGCGGGCTTCGATATCGACCCGATAGTCGGCCAGGCGCAGGGCGTTCTCGCGCGCAACATCGCCGCCGTAGCGCTGCTCCAGCTTGAACCAGATTCGCTCGAACGCGCGCTGCTGCTGGCCCGCCACCAGCAGCGCAAGCAACGCGGCGAGCAGGCAAGCCAGCAGCGTCCTGTAGGTCATCAGCCGACTCATCGTTACGACTCCTCCGAGAAACACAGTGTTCGGCGAAGCAGAACAGAGCCATCCGCGCCCTTTCATGAGGCGCCGATTAAATCTTTCTGACAAGCATCTTTCACGGCTGTCATTTTTCCCCCGTTCCAGGCGTTGACAGGATTTCGGCGCAGCTTTACGTTAACGTAAAGGTAAACAAGCAGGTGCCAGCGTATGTCCATCACCTACACCATCTCCGATCTCGCCCGCGAACTGGACATCACCACCCGCGCCATCCGCTTCTACGAGGAGCAAGGCCTGCTCTCCCCCGAGCGACGCGGCCAGGAACGCATCTATTCGCCGCGCGACAAGGTCAGCCTGAAGCTGATCCTGCGCGGCAAGCGCATCGGTTTTTCCCTCGCCGAATGCCGCGAACTGATCGAGCTCTACGACCCGGACCCGAGCAGCGGCAACCAGAAGCAGTTGAACACCATGCTGGAGAAGATCGCCGAGCGCCGCGCCCAGCTGGAACAACAGTTGCTGGACATCGAACAGATGCAGCTGGAACTGGATACTGCCGAGGAGCGCTGTCGAGCGGCGCTTATCAAAAGCTATAACAAACAGACAGTTGAAACATAAACCTCATTCAAAGCTTTAAACCGGACAAGCACAATTACAGGTGAAAGCATGACCTATCCCAGCCTCAACTTCGCCCTCGGCGAAACCATCGACATGCTCCGCGACCAGGTGCGCGGCTTCGTCGCCGCCGAACTGCAGCCGCGCGCCGCGCAGATCGACCAGGACAACCAGTTCCCCATGGACATGTGGCGCAAGTTCGGCGAGATGGGCCTGCTCGGCATCACCGTCGACGAGGAGTACGGCGGTTCGGCGCTGGGCTACCTGGCCCACGCCGTGGTCATGGAAGAGATCAGCCGGGCCTCGGCCTCGGTGGCGCTCTCCTATGGCGCGCATTCCAACCTCTGCGTCAACCAGATCAAGCGCAACGGCAACGCCGAACAGAAGGCCCGCTACCTGCCGGCCCTGGTATCCGGCGAACACATCGGTGCGCTGGCGATGAGCGAACCCAACGCCGGCTCCGACGTGGTCTCGATGAAGCTGCGCGCGGACCGGGTCGGCGACCGCTTCGTTCTCAACGGCAGCAAGATGTGGATCACCAACGGTCCCGATGCCCATACCTATGTGATCTACGCCAAGACCGACGCGGACAAGGGCGCGCACGGGATCACCGCGTTCATCGTCGAGCGCGACTGGAAAGGCTTCAGTCGCGGGCCGAAGCTGGACAAGCTGGGCATGCGCGGCTCGAACACCTGCGAACTGATCTTCCAGGACGTCGAGGTACCCGAGGAGAACGTCCTCGGCGCGGTCAACGGCGGGGTCAAGGTACTGATGAGCGGCCTCGACTACGAGCGCGTGGTGCTTTCCGGCGGCCCGGTGGGAATCATGCAGGCGTGCATGGACGTGGTGGTGCCGTACATCCATGACCGCCGCCAGTTCGGCCAGAGCATCGGCGAATTCCAGCTGGTCCAGGGCAAGGTGGCCGACATGTACACCGCCCTCAACGCCAGCCGCGCCTACCTGTACGCCGTGGCCGCCGCCTGCGACCGCGGCGAGACGACCCGCAAGGACGCCGCCGGGGTGATCCTCTACAGCGCCGAGCGCGCCACCCAGATGGCCCTGGACGCGATCCAGATCCTCGGCGGCAACGGCTACATCAACGAGTTTCCCACCGGCCGCCTGTTGCGCGACGCCAAGCTCTACGAGATCGGCGCCGGCACCAGCGAGATCCGCCGCATGCTGATCGGCCGCGAGCTGTTCAACGAAACCCGCTGAAGCCTCGCTCTTCCCGGCCCTTTGCCGCCAGGGAGAGGGCATTCCATTGCATCGACAGGCGCATCGCCAGGTCGGGAGCGGGCGCCAACCGCTTCCGCCCACCTCGACACGGAGCCACCGCCATGGCCATCCTGCACACCCAGATCAATCCACGCTCCGCCGAGTTCGCGGCCAACGCCGCGACCATGCTGGAACAGGTCAACGCCCTGCGCACCCTCCTCGGCCGCATCCACGAAGGCGGCGGTAGCGCCGCCCAGGCCCGGCACAGCGCGCGCGGCAAGCTGCTGGTGCGCGAACGCATCAACCGCCTGCTCGACCCCGGCTCGCCGTTCCTCGAGCTTTCCGCCCTCGCCGCCCACGAAGTCTACGGCGAAGAGGTCGCCGCCGCCGGCATCGTCGCCGGGATCGGCCGGGTCGAAGGGGTGGAATGCATGATCGTCGGCAACGATGCCACGGTGAAGGGCGGCACCTACTATCCGCTGACCGTGAAGAAGCACCTGCGGGCCCAAGCCATCGCCCTGGAGAACCGCCTGCCATGCATCTACCTGGTGGACTCTGGCGGCGCCAACCTGCCGCGCCAGGACGAGGTCTTCCCCGACCGCGAGCACTTCGGCCGGATCTTCTTCAACCAGGCCAACATGAGTGCCCGCGGCATCCCGCAGATCGCCGTGGTCATGGGCTCCTGCACCGCCGGCGGGGCCTACGTGCCGGCGATGTCCGACGAAACCGTGATGGTGCGCGAACAGGCCACCATCTTCCTCGCCGGGCCGCCGCTGGTGAAGGCCGCTACCGGCGAGGTGGTCAGCGCCGAGGAACTTGGCGGCGCCGACGTGCACTGCAAGGTCTCAGGGGTCGCCGACCACTATGCCGAGGACGATGACCATGCCCTGGCCATCGCCCGCCGCTGCGTCGCCAACCTCAACTGGCGCAAGCAGGGCCAGCTGCAATGCCGTGCACCGCGCGCGCCGCTGTACCCCGCCGAGGAGCTGTACGGGGTGATTCCCGCCGACAGCAAGCAGCCCTACGACGTGCGCGAAGTGATCGCACGGCTGGTGGACGGCTCCGAGTTCGACGAATTCAAGGCGCTGTTCGGCACCACCCTGGTCTGCGGCTTCGCCCACCTGCACGGCTATCCGATCGCCATCCTGGCCAACAACGGGATCCTCTTCGCCGAGGCCGCGCAGAAAGGCGCGCACTTCATCGAGTTGGCCTGCCAGCGTGGCATCCCGCTGCTGTTCCTGCAGAACATCACCGGTTTCATGGTCGGCCAGAAGTACGAGGCTGGCGGCATCGCCAAGCACGGCGCCAAGCTGGTGACCGCGGTGGCCTGCGCGCGGGTGCCGAAGTTCACCGTGCTGATCGGCGGCAGCTTCGGCGCCGGCAACTACGGCATGTGCGGACGCGCCTACGACCCGCGCTTCCTGTGGATGTGGCCGAACGCGAGGATCGGCGTGATGGGCGGCGAACAGGCCGCCGGGGTGCTCGCCCAGGTCAAGCGCGAGCAGGCCGAGCGCGCCGGCCAGCAGCTCGGCGTCGAAGAGGAGGCGAAGATCAAGGCGCCGATCCTCGAGCAGTACGAGCACCAGGGCCATCCCTACTACTCCAGCGCGCGACTGTGGGACGACGGCGTGATCGATCCGGCGCAGACCCGCGAGGTCCTCGCCCTGGCGCTTTCCGCCGCCCTCAACGCCCCCATCGAGCCGACCGCCTTCGGCGTGTTCCGCATGTGACGAGCAGACCAGCATGAGCGAATTCCAGACCATCCAGCTTGAGATCGACCCGCGCGGCGTAGCCACCCTGTGGCTGGACCGGGCGGAAAAGAACAACGCCTTCAATGCCGTCGTGATCGACGAACTGTTGCAGGCCATCGATCGCGTCGGCAGCGACCCGCAGGTCCGCCTGCTGGTGCTGCGCGGCCGTGGCCGGCACTTCTGCGGCGGTGCCGACCTGGCCTGGATGCAGCAGTCGGTGGACCTCGACTACCAGGGCAACCTGGCCGACGCCCAGCGCATCGCCGAACTCATGACCCATCTCTACAACCTGCCCAAGCCGACCCTGGCGGTGGTCCAGGGCGCGGTGTTCGGCGGCGGGGTCGGCCTGGTCAGTTGCTGCGATATGGCCATCGGCAGCGACGAGGCGACCTTCTGCCTGTCCGAGGTACGCATCGGCCTGATCCCGGCGACCATCGCCCCGTTCGTGGTCAAGGCCATCGGCCAGCGCGCCGCGCGACGCTATTCGCTGACCGCCGAGCGCTTCGACGGACGCCGCGCCAGCGAACTGGGCCTGCTCAGCGAAAGCTGTCCCGCCGCCGAACTGGAAAGCCAGGCCGAGGCCTGGATCGCCAACCTGCTGCAAAACAGCCCGCGCGCCCTGGTCGCCTGCAAGGCGCTCTACCATGAGGTCGAGGCCGCCGAGCTGAGCCCGGCGCTGCGCCGCTACACCGAGGCGGCCATCGCCCGCATCCGCATCAGCCCGGAAGGCCAGGAAGGCCTGCGCGCCTTCCTGGAGAAACGCACGCCCGCCTGGAGAAACGACGCATGAACCCGGACTACCGCAGCATCCAGCGCCTCCTGGTCGCCAACCGCGGCGAGATCGCCTGCCGGGTGATGCGCAGCGCGCGCGCCCTCGGCATCGGCAGCGTCGCCGTGCACAGCGACATCGACCGCCACGCCCGCCACGTCGCCGAAGCCGACATCGCCGTCGACCTGGGCGGCGCCAAGCCCGCCGACAGCTACCTGCGCGGCGACAGGATCATCGCCGCCGCCCTCGCCAGCGGCGCCCAGGCGATCCACCCCGGCTACGGCTTCCTCTCGGAGAACGCCGACTTCGCCCGCGCCTGCGAGGAAGCCGGCCTGCTCTTCCTCGGGCCGCCGGCGGCGGCCATTGACGCCATGGGCAGCAAGTCGGCGGCCAAGGCGCTGATGGAAGAAGCCGGCGTGCCGCTGGTGCCCGGCTACCACGGCGAAGCCCAGGACGCCGAGACCTTCCGCCGGGAAGCCGGAAGGATCGGCTACCCGGTGCTGCTCAAGGCCGCCGCTGGCGGCGGCGGCAAGGGCATGAAGGTGGTGGAGCACGAGGCCGAGCTGGCCGAGGCCCTTTCCTCCGCCCAGCGCGAGGCCAAGGCCGCCTTCGGCGACGCGCGGATGCTGGTGGAGAAATACCTGCTGAAGCCGCGCCACGTGGAGATCCAGGTATTCGCCGACAGCCATGGCCACTGCCTGTACCTCAACGAACGCGACTGTTCGATCCAGCGCCGCCACCAGAAGGTCGTCGAGGAAGCCCCCGCCCCCGGTCTCGGCGAGGAACTGCGCCGGGCCATGGGCGAGGCCGCGGTACGTGCGGCGCAGGCGATCGGCTACGTCGGCGCCGGTACCGTCGAGTTCCTCCTCGACGAACGCGGCCAGTTCTTCTTCATGGAAATGAACACCCGCCTGCAGGTGGAACACCCGGTCACCGAGGCCATCACCGGCCTCGACCTGGTCGCCTGGCAGATCCGCGTCGCTCGCGGCGAGGCGCTGCCGCTGACACAGGAACAGGTGCCGCTGAACGGCCACGCCATCGAAGTGCGGCTCTACGCGGAAGACCCCGAGGGCGGTTTCCTCCCCGCCAGCGGCCGCCTGGCGCTGTACCGCGAAGCGGCCGCCGGCCCCGGCCGGCGGGTCGACAGCGGGGTACGCGAAGGCGACGAGGTCTCGCCGTTCTACGACCCGATGCTGGCCAAGCTGATCGCCTGGGGCGAAACCCGCGAGGAAGCCCGCCAGCGCCTGCTGGCGATGCTGGCGGAAACCTCGGTCGGCGGCCTGCGCACCAACCTGGCATTCCTCCGCCGCATCCTCGGCCATCCGGCGTTCGCCGCCGCCGAACTGGACACCGGTTTCATCGCGCGCCACCAAGACGACCTGCTGCCGGCGCCGCAAGCGCTGCCGGAACACTTCTGGCAAGCCGCCGCCGATGCCTGGCTGCAGAGCGAAGCGGGCTACCGTCGCGACGACGACCCGTATTCGCCGTGGAGTCGCAACGACGGCTGGCGCAGCGCCCTGGCGCGGGAGTCCGACCTGATGCTGCGCTGCCACGACGAACGCCGCTGCGTCCGCCTGCGCCACGCCAGCCCCAGCCAGTATCGCCTGGACGGCGACGACCTGGTCAGCCGGGTGGACGGTGTCACCCGTCGCTCGGCGGCGTTGCGCCGCGGACGCCAGTTGTTCCTCGAATGGGAGGGCGAACTGCTGGCCATCGAAGCCGTCGACCCGATCGCCGAGGCCGAGGCCGCCCATGCCCACCAGGGCGGTTTGAGCGCGCCGATGAACGGCAGTATCGTGCGGGTCCTGGTCGAACCCGGCCAGACGGTCGAAGCCGGCGCCACCCTGGTGGTGCTGGAGGCGATGAAGATGGAACACAGCATCCGCGCGCCCCACGCCGGGGTAGTGAAGGCGCTGTATTGCAGCGAGGGCGAACTGGTCGAGGAAGGCACGCCGCTGGTGGAGCTGGACGAGAACCAGGCCTGACAGCCAAGACGAGGAACAGCATGAACCTGCCGAAGAAGGTCCGCCTGGTGGAGGTCGGTCCGCGCGACGGACTGCAGAACGAGAAACAGCCGATCGAGGTGGCCGACAAGATCCGCCTGGTCGATGACCTGAGCGCCGCCGGCCTGGACTACATCGAAGTGGGCAGCTTCGTCTCGCCCAAGTGGGTGCCGCAGATGGCCGGCTCGGCCGAAGTGTTCGCCGGCATCCGCCAGCGTCCCGGCGTGACCTACGCGGCGCTGGCGCCGAACCTGAAAGGCTTCGAGGCGGCGCTGGAGTCGGGGGTGAAGGAAGTGGCGGTGTTCGCCGCCGCGTCGGAAGCCTTCTCCCAGCGCAACATCAACTGCTCGATCAAGGACAGCCTGGAGCGCTTCGTACCGGTGCTGGAGGCAGCGCGCCAGCACCAGGTGCGGGTGCGCGGCTACATTTCCTGCGTGCTCGGCTGTCCCTACGACGGCGATGTCGATCCGCGCCAGGTCGCCTGGGTCGCCCGCGAACTCCAGCAGATGGGCTGCTACGAAGTGTCCCTGGGCGACACCATCGGCGTCGGCACCGCCGGCGCCACCCGCCGGCTGATCGAGGCGGTGGCCAGCGAGGTTCCCCGCGAGCGCCTCGCCGGGCACTTCCACGACACCTACGGGCAGGCCCTGGCGAACATCTACGCCAGCCTGCTGGAAGGCATCGCGGTATTCGACAGCTCGGTGGCCGGCCTCGGCGGTTGTCCCTACGCCAAGGGCGCCACCGGCAACGTCGCCAGCGAAGACGTCCTCTACCTGCTGAACGGCCTGGAGATCCATACCGGGGTCGACATGCACGCCCTGGTCGACGCCGGCCAGCGTATCTGCGCGGTGCTCGGCAAGAGCAACGGGTCGCGAGCGGCGAAGGCGTTGCTGGCCAAGGCCTGAGAAGCGGCGGATAACCGCGAGCGGTTATCCGCC
>NZ_KV819885.1:0-1160 GCF_001815235.1 Pseudomonas sp. HMSC065H01
CCGCACGTCAACGTCGGCACCATCGGTCACGTTGACCATGGCAAGACCACTCTGACCGCTGCACTGACCAAGGTCTGCTCCGACACCTGGGGTGGTTCCGCTCGTGCTTTCGATCAGATCGACAACGCGCCGGAAGAAAAGGCCCGCGGTATCACCATCAACACCTCGCACGTTGAATACGATTCCGCTGTTCGTCACTACGCTCACGTTGACTGCCCCGGTCACGCCGACTACGTGAAGAACATGATCACCGGTGCTGCCCAGATGGACGGCGCGATCCTGGTTTGCTCGGCTGCCGACGGCCCCATGCCGCAGACCCGCGAGCACATCCTGCTGTCCCGCCAGGTGGGCGTTCCCTACATCGTCGTGTTCCTGAACAAGGCCGACATGGTCGACGACGCCGAGCTGCTGGAGCTGGTCGAGATGGAAGTTCGCGATCTGCTGAACACCTACGACTTCCCGGGCGACGACACTCCGATCATCATCGGTTCCGCGCTGATGGCGCTGGAAGGCAAGGATGACAACGGCATCGGCGTAAGCGCCGTGCAGAAGCTGGTAGAGACCCTGGACTCCTACATTCCGGAGCCGGTTCGTGCCATCGACCAGCCGTTCCTGATGCCGATCGAAGACGTGTTCTCGATCTCCGGTCGCGGTACCGTGGTAACCGGTCGTGTAGAGCGCGGCATCATCAAGGTCCAGGAAGAAGTGGAAATCGTCGGCATCAAGGCGACCACCAAGACCACCTGCACCGGCGTTGAAATGTTCCGCAAGCTGCTCGACGAAGGTCGTGCTGGTGAGAACGTTGGTATCCTGCTGCGTGGCACCAAGCGTGAAGACGTAGAGCGTGGCCAGGTACTGGCCAAGCCGGGCACCATCAAGCCGCACACCAAGTTCGAGTGCGAAGTGTACGTGCTGTCCAAGGAAGAAGGTGGTCGTCACACCCCGTTCTTCAAGGGCTACCGTCCGCAGTTCTACTTCCGTACCACTGACGTGACCGGTAACTGCGAGCTGCCGGAAGGCGTAGAGATGGTAATGCCGGGCGACAACATCAAGATGGTTGTCACCCTGATCGCTCCGATCGCCATGGAAGATGGCCTGCGCTTCGCGATCCGCGAAGGCGGCCGTACCGTTGGCGCCGGCGTGGTTGCCAAGATCATCGA
>NZ_KV819886.1:0-390 GCF_001815235.1 Pseudomonas sp. HMSC065H01
GCGACCGAGGCTGGCCGCCAGTCGCAGGCGCGAGGTCTGCCAGTTGCCGAGGGCGCGGATGTGCTGGTCCTCGGCGCTGGCGTAGGCGGTCAGGGCGTTGAGCAGCTCGATCATGCTGCCGACCCCTGAGCGGTAGCGGCCCTGCACCACCTCCAGGCTTTGCCGCGACTGTTCGACCAGTTCGCGGGTGCGCGCCAGGCTGCGGGTCTCGACGCTGAGCGACTGGTAGTTGTTCCACACCTCCAGCGAAACCTGCTGCTCGGTGTCGGCCAGCTCCGCTTCGCTGGCTTCGCGGCGGGCCAGGGCGTTGCGGACCTGGTAGGTGCGTTCGAAGCCTTCGAACAACGGGATGTTCAGTTGCAGGCCGATGCTGCGGTCGCGTTCGCGGGT
>NZ_KV819887.1:0-69745 GCF_001815235.1 Pseudomonas sp. HMSC065H01
TGCCTTGATATCTACAGCTAACATCACCATGCAGTTCGGCGCCAAGCCGCTGTTCGAGAACGTTTCCGTCAAGTTCGGCAACGGCAACCGCTACGGCCTGATCGGCGCCAACGGTTGCGGCAAGTCGACCTTCATGAAGATCCTCGGCAACGACCTGGAGCCGAGCGCCGGCCAGGTCATGCTGGAACCCAACGTGCGCCTGGGCAAGCTGCGCCAGGACCAGTTCGCCTACGAGGACTTCAGCGTCATCGATACGGTGATCATGGGCCACGAGGAACTCTGGGCGGTGAAGGCCGAACGCGACCGCATCTACTCCCTGCCGGAAATGAGCGAGGCAGATGGCATGGCGGTGGCCGAGCTGGAAGTCCAGTTCGCCGAGTTCGACGGCTACACCGCCGAGTCCCGCGCCGGCGAGCTGCTGCTCGGCCTGGGCATCCCGCTGGAGCAGCACTTCGGCCCGATGAGCGCCGTCGCTCCCGGCTGGAAGCTGCGCGTACTGCTGGCCCAGGCGCTGTTCTCGGACCCGGACGTGCTGCTGCTCGACGAACCGACCAACCACCTGGACATCAACACCATCCGCTGGCTGGAAGGCGTGCTCACCGCGCGCAACAGCACCATGATCATCATTTCCCACGATCGCCACTTCCTGAACAGCGTCTGCACCCACATGGCCGACCTGGACTACGGCGAGCTGCGCCTGTTCCCGGGCAACTACGACGAGTACATGACCGCCGCCGAACAGGCCCGCGAGCGCCTGCTGTCGGACAACGCCAAGAAGAAGGCGCAGATCGCCGAGCTGCAATCCTTCGTCAGCCGCTTCTCGGCCAACGCCTCCAAGGCCAAGCAGGCCACCAGCCGCGCCCGGCAGATCGACAAGATCCAGCTGGAGGAGGTCAAGCCGTCCAGCCGGGTCAGCCCGTTCATCCGCTTCGAGCAATACAAGAAGCTGCACCGCCAGGCGGTGACCGTGGAAAACATCAGCAAGGGCTATGACGGCAAGCCGCTGTTCAAGGGCCTGAGCCTGCAGGTCGAGGCCGGCGAGCGCGTCGCCATCATCGGCCCCAACGGCATCGGCAAGACCACCCTGTTGCGCTGCCTGGTCGGCGACCTGCCGGTGGACGGCGGCGAGGTGAAATGGACCGACAGCGCCGACGTCGGCTATTTCGCCCAAGACCACGCCGACGACTTCGCCGACGACATGAGCCTGTTCGACTGGATGGCCCAGTGGACCCAGGGCGGCGAACAACTGGTGCGCGGCACCCTCGGCCGCATGCTGTTCTCCAACGACGAGATCAAGAAGTCGGTGAAAGTGATCTCCGGCGGCGAGCAGGGCCGCATGCTGTTCGGCCGGCTGATCCTCAAGCGCCCCAACGTGCTGGTGATGGACGAGCCGACCAACCACCTGGACATGGAGTCCATCGAGGCGCTGAACCTGGCGCTGGACAACTATCCGGGCACGCTGATCTTCGTCAGCCACGACCGCGAATTCGTTTCCTCACTGGCTACCCGCATCATCGAGCTGGGCGAGAACGGCGTGACCGACTTCAGCGGCAGCTATGACGACTACCTGCGCAGCCAGGGCGTAATCGTCTGAGTCCCCGTCGCGCAACGCGAAAGCCCCGCATCCGCGGGGCTTTTTCATTCCGGCATGGACGCGCAGGGCCTATGGGGAGCGCGACTCAGTCGACGTAGCCGGCCATCATCGCCGCGCGGGTCGCCAGGCGCTGGCCCTCGGCGATCTTCTCGCGCTGTTCGGCGGTCAGCTCGCGGGGCGGGTGGTCCTTGATGTAGGCAGCCACGTTCACCCCGATGTAGACGATCAGGGCGGCAGCGATCAGGACGTTCTTCGGATTGATGTCCGAGCGCCGCTTGCAGGCTTCGCAGATGCCGTTCTCGACGAGACGGGTCGCTCGGGCGCCGCAGTTGCGGCAGTAACACGCGCTCACAGGCCGGTTCCTTGTGCTTGTAATTGTCCAGCCAATCTACACGCAGCGCGCCGCTGCGCACAACGCGAAAACCCCGCCGAAGCGAGGTTTTCCGATGACGCGGGGATCAGGCCGCGGCGAACTGCCCGGCGATCTGCCGGCGGGCGGCGGCGATGGCCTGGGCGCGGGGCTCCTCGCCATAGGCCAGGCCTTCGGCGCGAACCACTTCGATATCGGTGATGCCGAAGAAACCCAGCACGGTGCGCAGGTAGCCTTCGTGGGCCGCGCCGGTCGGCTGGCCGGCATGCACGCCACCGGCGGTGGAGACGATCACCACTTTCTTGTCGCCGGCCAGGCCAACCGGGCCGTTCTCGGTGTAGCGGAAGGTCTTGCCGGCGACCGCGATGCGATCGATCCAGGCCTTGAGCTGGCTGGAGATGGTGAAGTTGTACATCGGCGCGCCGATTACCACGACGTCGGCGGCGAGGAACTCTTCCAGCACTTCTTCACCCACCGCGACTTCATGCTTCAGCGCGGCATCGCGCAGCTCCGCCGGGGTGCTGCCGGCGGCCAGGGTCAGGGCGGAGAAATGCGCCACCGCGTCGGCGGCCAGGTCGCGGTAGGTGACGTCAAGCCCGTCTTCGTTCTGCCGCCAGGCCTGGACCAGCTCGGCGCTCAGTTGGCGGGAAGCGGAGGCGTCGCCGAGGATGCTGGAATCGATATGCAAAAGTTTCATGTCTCGCTCCTGAAAGTGGGGGATCGCAGTGTGGCGATCGAGTGGTTTGCATCCTACCGGCAAGGCCAATCGACGATTAGTCGGTAGAAACATGACTATTCGTCCCACACATAGGACAATCTGTTTTTCCCCCCAGCGGAGCGCCTGCATGCCCCACGACCTCAACGACCTCTACTACTTCGCCAAGGTGGTGGAATGCGGCGGCTTCGCCGCGGCCGGACGCGAGACGGGGATTCCCAAGTCGCGCCTGTCGCGGCGCATCGCCGAGCTGGAGGAGCGCCTTCAGGTGCGCCTGCTGCACCGCACGACACGCAAGCTGGCGCTCACGGAGGTCGGCGAACGCTACCTGCAGCACTGCCGCAACCTGCTGCTGGAAGCGGAGATGGCCGAACAGGTGATCGCCGAGCTGAGCGTCGAGCCGCGTGGCCGGCTGCGCCTTTCCGCACCGGTGGCCATGGCTTCGAGCAACCTGGCCGACCTGTTGCCGCGGTTTCTCGAACGACACCCGCAGGTCCAGCTGGAAATCCTCCTGACCAACCGCCGGGTCGACCTGCTCAACGAGGGGGTGGACGTGGCACTGCGCGTGCGCGAACTCGGCGACGAGGACCCTGCGCTGGTCTGCCGGCGCCTGGCTCCGGCGACCACGCAGATCCTCGCCGCCCCGTCGCTGATCGCCGGGCGTCGCCTGGAACATCCGGAAGACCTCGAAGACCTGCCCTTCCTCGGCGCTATTCATAACGACCGCAAGGTCCACGCGACCCTGATCGGGCCGGATGGCAGCCGCTACCAGTTGGAACGCGAACCGCGCCTGGGCGTCGACGACTTCGTCCTGCGCAAGAAAGCCGCCGTGGCCGGCCTCGGCGTCACCCTGCTGCCCGAAGGCTACTGCGACAGGGAACTGGCCGATGGCAGCCTGGTGCGCATCCTGCCGCAGTGGACCTTGCCGAAAAGCACCATGCAGGCCGCCTACCTGCCGCGCAGCAGCCAGATTCCGGCGATCCGTGCCTTGATCGACTTTCTCGTGGAAGCCCTGCAACGCCCCTCGGGCGAGACCGGCCCGGCCTACCGCCGCGCCCGCGAGTGAGCCGCGCCGTTCAGCCGATCCACTGCAACAGCGCGGCGGACAGGCGCCCGCCGAGCAGGCTGTCGAGCCAGAACAGCTGGTGCAGCAGGACGATGCCCCAGAACACCAGTTGGAACGAGAGCTTGCGGGTCTTGTGGCGGAATACCTGCTGCGCGACCAGCGCGCCAGGCCAGCCGCCGAGCAGCTCGAACAGGTGCAGGCGGACCTCCGGGGTACGCCAGTCGCCGCGTGCGGCGCTGCGCTTGTCCCGCCAGTAGAGGGCGAATGCGAGCAGGCTGGCCAGCGGATAGGCCAGCAGCGGCCAGAGGGCCTGTCCGTCCAGGTACATCCGCCAGGCGCCAGCGGCCGGCAGCACGCAGAGGATCAGCAGGACCAGCAGCTTCGCCAACGGGCGCTGCAACGCGCTCGGCGGAGTCGGCGCCGGCCGCGCCTGGGCCCGCGTCACCGGCGCCTGGGCGCCACGGCGGACAGTTGGCGGATCGATGGTCAGCGCGTCCAGCCGCGCCCTCTCGGCGCGCAGGCGGCCCTGGGCATCCTGGCTGGCGAGAAACCACACCTGGTCGCCCTGGCGGGGACGGCGGTCGCCGCGGAACGCGGAGATATGCAGGAAGACTTCTTCCCCGCCGGTCTTCGGCAGGATGAAGCCGAAGCCCTTGTCGTCATACCAGCGGCTGATCATGCCCGGCTTTTCCATATCCACATCCACTCGCTCGCTACCCGTTTCGCGCTGCATTCTAGCCACCCGCGGCGGCCAGACGAAAAAAGGCGCGGCTCGCGCCGCGCCTCTTGCCTGTTCCCGGGCCTCACACCTCGCCGGCGGTGCTCCAGTCGATCAGGTGGAATTGCCAGGTCGCCAGGATCAGCAGGCCGAAGGCGATCCGATACCAGGCGAAAGCCGCGTAGCTGTGGTTGCCGATGAACTTCAGCAAGGCACGCACCGCCAGCATGGCGAAGACGAACGAGGTGACGAAGCCGACGGCGAACACCGGCAGGTCCTCGGGGCGGAACAGGTCGCGGTACACGTATCCGGAATAGACCGCCGCGCCGACCATGGTCGGCATCGCCAGGAAGAACGAGAACTCGGTGGCCGCCTTGCGCGAAAGGCCGAACAGCAGGCCGCCGATGATGGTCGCGCCGGACCGCGAGGTGCCGGGGATCATCGCCAGGCACTGGGCACAGCCGATCTTCAGGGCGTCCTTCCAGGTCATGTCGTCGACGTGTTCGGCGCGGATCACATGCTTCCGGCGCTCGGCCCAGAGCATGACCACCCCGCCCACCACCAGCGCCAGGGCGACGGTGATCGGATTGAACAGCCACTCGTGGATCAGGTCGGCGAACAGGACGCCGAGGACTACCGCCGGGAAGAACGCGATCAGCAGGTTGGCGGTGAAACGCTGGGCCTGGCGCTGGCTCGGCAGGTCACGGACGACTTGAAAGATCTTTCCCCGAAATTCCCAGACGACAGCGAGGATCGCCGCCAGTTGGATGATGATGTTGAACGCCTTGGCGCGTTCGCCGCCGAAGCCGATGAGGTCGGCGACGATGATCTGGTGCCCGGTGCTGGAAATCGGCAGGAACTCGGTCAGCCCCTCCACGACGCCCAGGATGAACGCCTGGAAAGCAGTCCACCACTCCATGTTTCTCCCCCTTCTACTACTGTCCCGAACGAGCTTTCGTTGTTCTCGGCGATACACTCGCCGTCTTTTATGAAGGCCTTACGACTCCGAAGAACCCGACCAGTTCCCCCACTGCCGAAGTCGAAACCGGCGGGCATGCTACCAGAGCGGCCGGCCAGGAATCTTGGAATTCTTGCCAGCCGGCGTCTGAACAAATCTGTCCGCGCCCGTCCCCTCCGCCCTGGTCTTCGCGAAGCGCCGGATACATTCGCTACAATGCGTCCTCGCCGCATGAGGGCCTTCCGTGTCACCCCTTGAACTCTTCGCCGCTTCGCTCGGCGCCATCGCCGTCTACCTGACCGTCCGCCAGAATCCCTGGTGCTGGCCTATCGGCCTGGTGATGGTGGCGCTCTACGCCTGGATATTCTTCGAGGTGAAGCTTTATTCGGACATGCTCCTGCAAATGGTCTACGCGGCGCTACAGCTCTATGGCTGGTGGCAGTGGACCCGCGGCGGGCAGGACCACGACGGCCGCTCGGTGAGCCGCCTGAACGCCGCGCAGCGCCTCTACGGGCTCGGTGCGGGCCTGGTCGGCAGCGTCGCGCTCGGTTACCTGATGGCCAACCACACCGATGCCGCCAGTCCCTGGTGGGACGCCGGATTGACCGCCTTCAGCCTGGTGGCGCAATGCTGGATGGCGCAGAAGCGCCTGGAATGCTGGGCCCTGTGGATCGCCGTGGACGTGCTGTTCGTGGCGCTCTTCGCCAGCAAGGCGCTGTACCTGACCGCCGCCCTCTACGCCCTCTTCACCCTGCTGGCGATCCACGGCTGGCGGACCTGGCGCCGCGACCCGGCATTGCGCGAGGGCGTCGCCGCATGAAGGTGCTGGTACTCACCGGGCCCGAATCCAGCGGCAAGAGCTGGCTTGCGGAGCAGCTCCAGGCCCGCTTCGGCGGCCGGGTGGTCGGCGAGTACGTCCGCCACTTCATCGACGAACAGCGCCGCGACACCTGCTACGCCGACATCCCCGCCATCGCCCGCGGGCAACTGGCCTGGGAGGACGCCGCTCGCGCAGAACGGCCGGCGCTGCTGATCCTCGATACCCACCTGCTGAGCAACATCCTCTGGAGCCGGATTCTCTTCGGCGACTGTCCGGACTGGCTCGAACCCGCCCTGCTGCGGCGGCGCTACGACCTGCACCTGCTGCTCTCGCCGGAAGGCGTAGCCTGGAGCGCCGACGGCCAGCGCTGCCAGCCGGAACTGGCGCAGCGCCAGGCCTTCCACCGCGAATGCCAAGCCTGGCTGGAGCGCCATCGGCAGCCCTACCGCGCCATCGCCGGCGACTGGGCCGAGCGCCGGCGCCAGGCTTTCGCCGCAGTGCAAGGGCTGCTCCGGGACGGCTGACGGGCCGGCCCTGTCACGCCGCCGATACACCGCCAGCGCGGTCCGGGCCTTGGCGCAGAGCGTTTCGCGACGGCGCCGCGGAAAGCTGTCTCGGCGCTGAAACAGCTCCAGGCGCGTCCCCGGCAGGCTTCGCCCCCTGGTTGGCGGGCCTGCTGTTGCACGGATGCAACACTGTCCGCCAGGTTCCCCCGGCGCTCACCTCCAAGCCCTTGATGGACAAGGAAAACGCAAAACCGGCACGCCCCATGCTCGCTCCCTGCCAACGCTGATTAGGGCTCAGCGCCAACGAAGGAAGCGCCATCATGTCGGGGAGTTCGCTACGCATCGTCGTTCCAGCGCTGCTGGTCATCGTCGGCTCCGTGCCGGTGAGCCTCCCCGCGCATGCGGCGGACGGTACGATCGTCGTCCAGCGCCAGGTCCAGCCACGGGTCGCCTACCGTCCGAGCATGGTGCCCGACCCACATCCCACCGTCGTCGACACCAACGTCTCCGCCGAGGTCAACGCCCTCGCCAACGGGGCGGCCAGCGGCAATACCGTGAGCCGCGAACTGGGCGATGCCGACTTCGCCATCGTGACCAGCGGTTCCGGGATTCGCAGCATGATTCTCCCCGGTGGCGCCCTGCCGGGTTTCGCCAACCAGCCGGCGAACCCGGCGACAGTCCAGGCCGTCGGTAACGTCGGCACCACCCACGGCGCGGGAGGCGGCGCCGGCGCCGGCCTCGCCGGGCAGATCAACGGCAGCCTCAAGCAGGGCCTGGCGCCGCTGCAGATGCTCGGGGGTGGACAATGAAGCGCCTGTCCGCCCTCCTCCTCGCCTTCGCCTGTATCGCGTCGCTCCAGGCCGACCCGCTGGCCTCACGCAATCGCGCCAGCATCGATGCCAGCGGCACCTACCGCGGCAACTTCGCCCTCAACCAGGCCGCCGGCGACGCCCAGCAACAGAGCAACGTTCGTGTCGTCGCGGTCGGCTCCGCGGCCCTCGTCGGCAGCGACCAGCGCCAGCATCTGCAACTCGACGCCAGCCAGCCGATCGCGGCCAGCGCCAGCATCTCGGGGGCGGCGCTACGCGGCAGCGGCATCCTCGGCGTCAACCAGGGCGCCGGCCTCGGCAACCAACAGATCAACGCCTTCCGGCTGAGCGTCAGCAACGGCCCGGAAAGCCTGGATGACAGCGTTCTCGCGCAAAGCGTGGCGCTGACCAAAGTCTCCGGTTCGGCCACTCCGGTCCCGGGAGGACGCAGCGTCTCGACGGACGATCGCGCCTTCGCCGGGAGCAGCGGCGTGGTGCAGGTGAACCAGAGCGCTGGGGTGGGCAATCAGTCGATGAACACCCTCAGCGTCAGGGTCATGGAATGACTCTGCCAAGCCAACACAAGCCCAACACTAAGCACAGAAATGCAAGGAGAAACGCCATGAAAGCGACTATGGTCCTGACCCCGCTGGCCCTGGCAATGGCTGCAGTGCTGTCGGTATCGGCCTACGCCGGAAACGAAGGTGGCTGGCACCCGCCGAAACCCAACCCGCAGTCGAACAACAAGGGCGGAGCCACGGCCCTGGTGGTGGATACGCAGCAGAACTACAACAACAAGGTCAGCAACTTCGGCACGGTGAACAATGCCTCGGTGAGCGGCTCGATCAAGGATGCCTCGGGCAACGTCGGGGTCAACGTCGCCGCCGGCGACAACAACCAGCAGGCCAACGCCGCCGCGCTGGCCAGCGCCGACGCCAGCTTCGTGTTCGGCACCGCGACCGCCAGCACCAGCGTGCTGCAGAGCGGCTACGGCAATACGCTGAACAACTACTCCAACCCCAACACCGCATCGCTGAGCAACTCGGCCAACAACGTCTCGGGCAACCTGGGCGTGAACGTCGCCGCCGGCAACTTCAACCAGCAGAAGAACGACCTGGCCGCCGCCGTCTCCAACGGCCAGTACAGCACTGCCGGTAGCGCCGCGTCGCAGACCTCCACCGGCAACACCACCGTCAACAGCGCCAACTACGCCTATGGCGGCACCTACGTGTCGCTGAAGCTGAACGCCGACGGCAGCTACAAGGGCACCTCCGACCAGATCGGCGACGTCTACCTCGACACCTGGGAAGGCCAGACCCATCCGGGCGGCAGCAATACCGGCCACATCGACGTGGACAGCCAGGCCCAGGGCGCCAAGGACCTGAACCACGACGGCGGCGCGTTCGCCTTCAAGGAAAAGGGCGACGTCGACCTGAAAGGCACGGTGTCCGGCTTCATCCCGGCGATCGTCGGCTTCAAGACCCCGGTCACCAACAACGCCAGCCTGAGCAACTCGTTGCAGAACGTCTCGGGCAACGTCGGGGTGAACATCGCCGCCGGTGGCGGCAACCAGCAGAGCAACTCCCTGTCCATCGCCGCCGGTTGCAGCAGCTGCCCGGCCGGTGGCGAGAGCCTTGGCTTCTGATCCTGGCCCAGGGGTTCCGGCGCCAGCCGGAACCCTTTTCCATCCGACACAGGAACCGGCCATGCGCACGCTCATCCTTTCCCTGCTGCTGCTCGTCGACCTCACCGCCCAGGCGGCGACCCTCGGCTTTCCCGCCCTGCCCGGCGGCGGCCTGGTCTACAAGCAGGTGCAGAGCATCCGCGAGCGGCGCTTCGCCGACCTGGTCGAGCAGAAGACCGATTTCAGCTGCGGCGCCGCGGCCCTCGCGACCATCCTGGAGAAGGCCTACGGCGCCCCGCTCGACGAGCAGGCGGTGATCCAGGGCATGCTCGCCCACACCGACCCGGAGATCGTCCGCACCCAGGGCTTCTCCATGCTCGACATGAAGCGCTACGTCGAATCCATGGGCATGCGCGCGCGCGGCTACCGGATCGAGGCGGCGCAACTGGAACAACTGAAGATACCCGCCATCGTGCTGATGGAAATCCGCGGCTACAAGCACTTCGTCGTCCTGCAACGCACCCAGGGCGAGTACGTGTACGTGGGTGACCCGGCGCTGGGGCACAAACGCTACGCGCTGACAGAGTTCGCCAAGGGCTGGAACGGCATCGTCTTCGCCGTGATCGGCCAGGGATACGACCGCGGCAATCCGCTGCTGACGCCGCCCGAGCCGCTGACCGCGCGCAATCGCCTGGACCGCTTCAAACCGGTCAGGGACGCCGAACTGATGGAATTCGGCTTCATCCAGAGCGATTTCTTCTGATCGCAGGAGCCGGATGCTCCGGGAGCACGCCATGTACACGCACCACTGCTTCGTCCTCGCCTGCTGCCTGGGCGCTGCGCTGCCCGCCCCCGCCAGCGACCTCTTCGCCCCCGCCGAACTGAGCGACCAGGAGCTTTCCCAGTTGCGCGGGCGCTACGTGCTGCCGGGGCGGATCGTCAGCTTCGGGGTGACCATGAGCAGCACCTGGCAGAACGCCAGCGGCCAGGTCCTCGGCGCACGCGTCGACCTGCAGGTGCGGCAGAACCTGGCGCGCCCGGTCCTCAACGTCACCCTGGTCGATCGGCCAGGCGACGCCCCGCCACCCGTCGCCGGCAACGGCCAGGTCCTCGGCGGCGCCGGACTGGCGCAGACCCAGGGGGTCAGCCAGAGCATCCGCACCGCCGGCGACCACAACAGCGCCAGCAATGGCGTCAGCATCGAGGTCCGCCACGGCGAGGCGCCGCCGCCACTGCCGGGCGGCACGCCGCTGGAAGGTGCGCTGGCCCTCAGCGGCGAGGCCGGCACGGTCAAGGTCACGCCGAACGGCGGCGCCCTGCAACTGGCGATCCAGGCCAGCGGCCAGGGCGCCAGCCTGCAAAGCCTCGGCGCCGGCGGCCTGGTGCAGAGCGTGGCGCTCAGCGGAAACCGCAACCTGGTGCAGAACCTGGCGGCGCTCGAGGTGATGCTCAAGGACCGGCCGGGCGCCGATCCGGCACTGAATTGCGCCTGGGAGCAATTGCGCGCGCTGCGCCCCAGCGGCTACTGAAAGTTGATCTAGTCTGAAATCACTGTGCTATCGGAAGGCCATAAAAACGGAACGGCAAACATGACCCAGACACTCTCGCTGCGAGCTGTCCTCTGCGCCACCACCCTGGTTTCCCCGTTCCTGGCGCAGGCCGCGACGGAGTCCGAGGTCGAGGCGCTGAAGAAGGAACTCCTGGAGCTGCGCCAACGCTACGAGGCCCAGCAGAACGCCCTGATGGTCCTCGAACAGCGCGTGCGCCAGGTCGAGGCGCAACCCCAGGCGCCGCAGCCGCAACGCCTGGTCAAGTCGATCCAGCCGCCGGCGCAGGCGCGCAACGACGCCAACGCAGTCGCCGGCACCTACGGCGCCAGCCTCAAGGACGATGGCGCGCCCGCGCCCAGCGTGGAAAACATCTACCAGGACGCCAGCGGCTTCTTCGGCGGCGGCACCTTCAGCCTGGAGACCGGCCTCACCTACAGCCACTACGACACCCGCCAGTTGTTCCTCAACGGCTTCCTGGCGCTGGACTCGATCTTCCTCGGCAACATCGGCGTGGACCAGATCGATGCCGACATCTGGACCCTCGACCTGACCGGCCGCTACAACTGGAACCAGCGCTGGCAGGTGGATATCAACGCCCCGGTGGTCTATCGCGAATCGACCTACCAGTCCGCCGGCGCCGGCGGCTCGACCTCGCAGATCACCGAGAAATCGGTGACCGGCGACCCACGCCTGGGCGACGTCAGCTTCGGCGTCGCCTACAAGTTCCTCGACGAAAGCGAGAGCACCCCGGACGCGGTGGTCAGCCTGCGGGTCAAGGCGCCCACCGGCAAGGATCCCTACGGCATCAAGCTGAAGCAGGTACCGGGCAACAACAACCTCAACGTGCCCGACGACCTGCCCACCGGCAACGGCGTCTGGTCGATCACCCCGGGCATCTCGCTGGTGAAGACGGTGGACCCGGCGGTGCTGTTCGGCAGCCTGTCGTATACCTACAACTTCGAAGAGTCGTTCGACGACATCAACCCGCAGCAAGGCGTGAAGACCGGCGGCAAGGTCAAGCTCGGCAACTGGTTCCAACTCGGCGTCGGCGTGGCCTTCGCGCTGAACGAGAAGATGAGCATGTCGTTCTCCTTCTCAGAGCTGATCAGCCAGAAGAGCAAGGTCAAGCAGGACGGCCAGAGCTGGCAGACCGTCAGCGGCAGCGACGCCAACGCCGGCTACTTCGGCCTGGGCATGACCTATGCGGTGAGCAACAGGTTCAGCATCGTGCCCAGCCTGTCCATCGGCATCACTCCGGACGCGCCGGACTTTACCTTCGGCGTGAAATTCCCCT
Source organism: Pseudomonas sp. HMSC065H01 (assembly GCF_001815235.1). Taxonomy (NCBI): domain Bacteria; kingdom Pseudomonadati; phylum Pseudomonadota; class Gammaproteobacteria; order Pseudomonadales; family Pseudomonadaceae; genus Pseudomonas; species Pseudomonas sp. HMSC065H01. Next base: position 12,025 of record NZ_KV819887.1, read on the forward strand.
ACTACTTCTGAGGGGCCACCGTTCGAGCCTGGGCATGCCCTACCCCTCGAAGGGATGCGTGAGCCTGGGAGCGATCCTCGCCTAGCTGCGCAGGCGTTATCCGCCGGTAGCAACGGCACCGTCCCTCTCAAGCCTCGCCAGCGAGCGCCCGCTCGACTTCCTCGCGCGAGGGGATCGAGGTCTGCGCGCCGAGGCGGGTCACCGAGATCGCCGCGGCGGCCTGGCCGAAACGGATCGCCGCCGCCTCGTCGAGGCCGCGCGCAAGGGCCGCGGCGAAGCCGCCGACGAAGGTGTCCCCGGCCGCCGTGGTATCCAGCGCCTTGACCCGCGCCACCGGGAAATGCTCGACCCGCCCCTCGCCCACCAGCAGGGCGCCCTGTGCGCCGAGGGTGACGATCACCCTGCCGGCGCCCATTTCGCGCAGGCGCTCGGCGGCACGCCCGGCGCTCTCCAGGGAGTCCACCGGCAGGCGGCAGAGCAGTTCGCTTTCGGTCTCGTTGGGGACCAGGTAGTCCACCAGCGGCAGCCACTCCGCCGGCACGTCGCGGGTGGCCGGCGCCGGGTTGAGGATCACCGTCTTGCCCAGCGCATGGGCCTGGCGCAGCACATGGCCAACCGTCTCCAGCGGGCTTTCCAGCTGGCAGACCACCACCTGCGCCTGCTCCAGCAAGTGTTCGTGGCGCGCCAGCACGGCCGGCGACAGGTGGCCGTTGCCGCCGGCGACGATGACGATGGCGTTCTGGCTGCTGTCGTCGACCACGATCAGCGCCACCCCGCTGGACTCCCCGGCCACCCGCTCGACGCCCTGGCAGTCGATGCCCTCGGCCTGCAGCGCGCGGTACAGCTGGTCGCCGTAGGCATCGTCGCCAAGGCAGCCGATCATCGCCACCCCAGCGCCGAGACGCGCCGCGGCGACCGCCTGGTTGGCGCCCTTGCCGCCGGGAATGGTGGTGAAGGACTGCCCGGCGAGGGTCTCGCCGCCCCGTGGCAGGCGCGGCGCGCGCACTACCAGGTCCATGTTCAGGCTGCCCACCACCAGTACTTTCGCTTGCATCGTTGCGTCCTTGTTCCAGCCTCTCTCTAGCGAGGGCGCCCCCGGCGCCCGGTTCAGACCCGCACCAGCGGCGGCGCGGTGGATTCGCGCAGGACCAGCGCCGGCGCCACCACCCGCCGCTGCATCGGCTCCTCGCGCTCGGCGATGCGTTGCAGCAGCAGTTGCGCGGCGATCTCGCCGAGCAGGCGGATCGACTGGCCCACGGTGGTCAAGGCGGGAAACACGAAGCGGCTCAGCTCGATATCGTCGAAGCCGATCACCGACAGTTCGTGCGGCACCCTGATATTCAGCTCGGCCGCGGCGCGCAGCACGCCGATGCCGATCATGTCGTTGCCGGCGACGATCGCCGTCGGTCGCTCGCCCTCGCCGCCCAGCAGGCCGAGCGCCGCGTGGTAGCCGCCGGGGCTGCTGAACTCGCTTTCCAGCAGCCACTGCGGGCGCACCTCCAGGCCGGCCTTGGCCATCGCCCGCCGGTAGCCCTCGACCCGCAGCGTCGAGACCTTGGTCGACAGCGGCCCGCCGATGCAGGCGATGTCGCGATGGCCCAGTTCGAGCAGGTGGCGGGTCGCCAGGTAGGCGCCCATCTCATGGTCGATCTGCACCCGGTCGGCTTCCACGCCTTCCACCTCGCGGTCGACGATCACGGTCGGCGTGCGCATGTTCGCCAGCCCCTTGGCCAGCGCACCGTCGCCGCCGGCGGACGCCAGGACCAGGCCGTCGATGCGTTTCTCCTGGAGTACGCGCAGGTAGTTGGCCTGCTTCTGCGGGTTGTCGTCGGAGTTGCAGAGGATCACGCAGTAGCCGTTGCGCTCGCAGCAATCCTCGATGCCGCGCGACAGCTCGGCGAAATACGGGTTGGTACTGTTCGGCACCAGCAGGCCGATGATCGAGGTGGTACGCACCTTCAGCGAGCGCGCCACCGCGCTGGGCACGTAGTGCAGCTGCGCGATGGCGTCCTCGACCTTCTTGCGCACCGCGTCGCTGACCGGCCGCGTCCTGTTCACCACATGCGATACGGTGGTGAAGGAAACCCCCGCCATCGCCGCCACGTCCTTCATTGTCGCCATCGTTCAGCCCTGTCTGCGGGCGCGATGGCTGCGGTAGGTATCCAGCACCACCGCTACCACGATCACCGCCCCGGTAATGATTCGTTTGGTCGGCTCCGACGCACCGATCTGCGCCAGCCCCGCCGCCAATACGGAAATGATCAGCACGCCGAAGAAGGTGCTGACCACCGAACCTCGCCCGCCCATCAGGCTGGTGCCGCCGATCACCACCGCGGCGATGACCTGGAGTTCCAGGCCGACCCCGGCGTTGGGATCGGCCGCTTCCAGACGCGAGATCTGGAACAGCGCGGCCAACCCGGCGAGCAGCCCCATCAGGGCGAATACTGCAATCTTATAGGGTTTCGGGTTCACACCGGCCAATCGCACCGCTTCTTCGTTGGTGCCGATGCCGATCAGGTAGCGGCCGAACACCGTGCGGGTGAGCACCGCCTGGGCGGCGAACATCACCAGCAGGGCGATCACGAAGGCCGGCGAGATGCCGAACGCCAGCGGATTGGACAGCCAGGCATAGGCGTCGCCGATATAGGCCGTGCGCGAGTCGGTCATCTGGTAGGCCAGCCCACGGGCCATCTCCAGCACCCCGAGGGACACGATGAACGAGGGAATCCGCCAGGCCACCGTGATCGAACCGGTGACGCAGCCGGCCAGGGTCGCGCAGGCCATCCCGAGCATCGCCGCCGGCAGCACGCCCCAGCCCCAGCCGAGCGTCGCCAGGCTTACCGCCGAGGCCGCCAGGGCCAGCACCGAACCTACCGAGAGATCGATGCCGCCGACGATCAGGATGAAGGTCATGCCCACCGCCAGCACCACCAGGTCGGGGATCTGGTTGGCGATGGCGAGGAAGGTGCCATAGCTGAGGAAGTGGCTGCTCAGCGCCGAGAACAGCGCGATCATCGCCAGCAGCGCGCCGGCCAGGCCGAGGTAGGTGCCCAGGCCGAAATAGTTGCCGCGTCGCAGGGTTGGCGCTGCGGCGGCGGTAGCGGAAGACGTCGGGTCGCTCATTTCTGGTTCCTTGCGTTGCATGTTCACGACGTCGCCAGCAGCGCGTCGCGTTTCTTGTAACCGGCGAAGGCCGCCGCCAGCAGCGCGTCCTGGGTCCAGGCGTCGCGCTCGAAGGTGTCCACCATACGTCCCGCCGAGAGCACGCCGATGCGATCGCAGATCAGCATCAGCTCGCGCAGGTCGCTGGACACCACCACCAGCGCCTTGCCCCGGCGGGTCAGTTCGGCGAGCAAGGCATAGATGTCGAACTTGGCGCCGACGTCGATGCCACGGGTCGGCTCGTCGAACAGCAGCACCTGGCAGTCGCGTTCCAGCCAGCGGCCGATCACCACCTTCTGCTGGTTGCCGCCGGACAGTTCGCCCACCGCCTGCGCGGTGTCCGCGCAGCGCACCCGCAGCGCCTCCACCTGGCGCCGCGCCAGGGCTTCCTCGCGGCGCCGGTCGATCACCCCGTGGCGCGCCAGCGCCGGCAGGTTGCCCAGGGCCAGGTTGGCGCTGATCGACTGGTCCAGCAGCAGGCCCTCGCCCTTGCGGTCCTCGGTGATCAGCGCCACCCCCTGGCGCACCGAGTCGGCCGGTGAACGCAGGCTCAGGCGCTGCGGCGGATCGCCGAGCAGGACCTGCCCACCGTCGGCGCGGTCGGCGCCGTAGATCAGGCGCAACAATTCGGTGCGCCCGGAGCCGATCAGTCCGGAAATGCCGAAGATCTCCCCCGCGCGCACCTCGAACGACACCTCATGCACCTTGCCGCGCCGGCTCAGCCGCTCCACCCGCAGCAGCGGCGCACCGGTCTGCCGTGGGCCCAGGTCGAAGCGCTCGCCCAGTTCGCGGCCGACCATCAGGGTCACCAGTTGGTCGGCGTCGTAGCGCTCGATCGGCTCGACGCAGACCAGGCGGCCATCGCGCAACACCGCGATGCGCTGCGAAATCCGCGCCAGTTCCTCCAGTCGATGGGAGATGTAGACGATCGCCACGCCACGTTCGCGCAGCCGCTCGACCTGCTCGAAGAGCATGTCCACTTCGCGCGCGGTAAGCATCGCCGTGGGTTCGTCGAGGATCAGCAAGCGGCAGTCGCCGATCAGGTTGCGGGCGATCTCGACCATCTGCTGGTGGCCGATACCGAGGTCGCCGACCAGCGTGTCGGGATCGATCGCCTCCAGGCCGACCTGGGCCATCGCCTCGCGGGCCGCCGCGCGCAGGCGCCGACGGTCGATCCAGCCGGCGCGCCGGGGCAGGTCGTGGAGGAACAGGTTCTCCGCCACCGACAGGGTCGGCAGCAGGTTCAGTTCCTGCATCACCATGCGCACGCCCAGCGCCTCGGCCTCGCGGCGGCTAGCGGGGGCGTAAGGCCGGCCGAGGAGCTCCAGGCTGCCGGCGCCGGGACGTTCCAGGCCGCCGACGATCTTCGACAGGGTGCTCTTGCCGGCGCCGTTCTCGCCGGTCAGGGCCAGCACCTCGCCGCCGAACAGTTGCAGGTCGATCTCCGCCAGCACCGGCTGCGCGTAGGTCTTGCCGACCCCGCGGATGCTCAGCAGCGGCAATGCGTCGCTAGACATGGGAAGGCTCCATCGGACGGATCAGGGCGCGGTCACCAACTCGACAGGCGTCTCGACCACGCCGTCCTTCTCATGTTCCGGGGCTTGCCCAGCAAGCAGCTTGAGCGCGGTCTGGATACCGAACACCGCCTGCTTCGCGGCGAACTGGTCGGCAGTAGCCAGCACCCGGCCATCCTTGAGCATCGGCTTGATCGCCTGGATATTGTCGTAGCCGACCACCTTCACCTGCCCGGCGCGGCCCGCCGCGCGCACCGCCGATACCGCGCCGAGGGCCATGCTGTCGTTGCCGGCGAGCAGCGCCTTGAGGTCAGGATGCTCGTTGAGCATCGCCGAGGCCACCGCGTTGCCCTTCTCGATTTCCCAGTTGCCCGACTGCAAGGAGACGATCTTCATCCCCGCCGCGTCCATCGCATCCTTGAAGCCGGCGGTGCGCTGCTGGGCATTGGTGGTCGTGGAGACCCCTTCGATGATGCCGACCTCGTCGCCGGCCTTCAGTCGCTTCGCCAGGTACTCGCCGACCAGCCGCGCACCCTTGCGGTTGTCGGGCCCGACGAAGGGCACGCCGATCTTCTTCGCCTGCAGCACCTGCGGGTCGAAGCGGTTGTCGATGTTGACCACCACGATGCCGGCGTCCAGCGCTTTCTTCACCACCGGCACCAGCGCCTTGGAATCGGCCGGCGCGATCACCAGTGCGTCGACCCCGGAAACGATCATCTGCTCGACGATGCGGATCTGGCTGGAGGTATCGGTCTCGTCCTTGATGCCGTTGGAAACCAGTTCGAACCGGTCGGCATGCTCCTTCTGGTAGGCCTTGGCGCCGTCCTCCATGGTCAGGAAGAACTCGTTCGCCAGCGACTTCATCACCAGCGCGATCCTGGGCTTCTCGGGAGTTTCCGCGTGGACGGCGGACAGGGGCAGGAACGAGGAACAGGCAGTCAGCACAACGGCAGCCAACAGGCGCCGGGAAGCGACCCGCTTCATGGTGTATCCTCCAGCTTTTCTTATCGTTGTATTGAGGCTTTTCCAGGAGATTATCCAGACGCAAACGTTTGCGTTAGGTGAATATGCGTCGATCTGACAGATTCTGTCAATCGCCACGAGCAACTGTCGCGAACCGGTCGGGATCGGTTGGATTCTAGTTCGCTACGGCTGGGAAACGCAGGATATTTTGCCTGGCCGGCAGATCTCCCGCCGCCCACTCAGCGCAACCGGTGCTTGTGCAACAGGCGGTAGAAGGTCGGCCGCGACACCCCGAGCATCCGCGCGGCCACGCTGAGGTTGTCGCCGTAACGGGCCAGCGCATCACACATCGCCTGGCGCTCGGCGCAGAGCTTGTAGACCTCCAGGCTGGACAACGGCGGGCCGTCGCCGCGCGCGCATTCCAGGCCGAGGTCCTGGGCCTCGATCTGCTTTCCCTCTGCCAGGACCAACCCGCGACGTACCCGGTTGGCCAGTTCGCGGACATTGCCCGGCCAGGCGTGCATCGCCATCGCCGCCAGCGCGTCCTCGCTGAAGCGGCGCGGGCGGCGGCCGGTCTCCAGGCTGTAGAGCCGGGAGAAATGCTGGGCCAGCAGCGGCAGGTCCTCGCTCCGTTCGCGCAACGGCGCGGTGCCGACCTGCAGGACGTTGAGCCGGTAGTAGAGGTCCTCGCGGAACGTCCCGGCATCGATCGCCGCCTCCAAGTCGACATGGGTCGCCGCCAGCACCCGCACGTCCACCTCGACCGGCCGGCTACCGCCGACCCGCTCGATCTGCTGTTCCTGGAGAAAGCGCAACAGGTTGGCCTGCAACTCCAGCGGCAGGTCGCCGATCTCGTCGAGGAATAGGGTGCCGCCGTCGGCCGCCTCGATCCGCCCGACCTTGCGCTGGTGCGCGCCGGTGAAGGCGCCCTTCTCGTGGCCGAACAGCTCGGACTGGATCAGGTGCTCGGGAATCGCCCCGCAGTTGATCGCGACGAACGGCCTGTCCGCGCGCCGCGACTGCCGGTGCAGGGTACGCGCGACCAGTTCCTTGCCGGTGCCGCTCTCGCCCCGGATCAGTACCGGCGAGTCGGTCGGCGCCAGCTTCGCCAGCAGCCGGCGCAGGTCGCGTACGGCCAGGCTCTCGCCGAGCAGTTCGTGCTCGCCCTCGGCATCGCCGGGCACCGTGCCGCGCCCGCGCAGGCGGGCCATGCCAAAGGCGCGGCCGAGGGTCACCTGCACCCGCGCCATGTCGAACGGCAAGGTATGGAAGTCGAAGAACCATTCGCAGACGAAATCGCCGACGCCATTCACCGGCAGGGTGTCCGGGCTGAGCACGGCGATCCACTCGGTGCCGCTGCGGCTGATCAGGTCCTTCACCGTCTCCGGCCGCTCCAGGTGGAACGGCCGCAGGCGCAGCAGGCCGACGTCGCAGGCGCGTTCGCGCGCCGTTTCCAGCGCGCAGCTGTCCACTGCCCAACCCGCCTCGCGAAGTCCCGGCAACAGGCGCCGGCAATCGTCGCACGGGTCCACCACCAGCAGACGGCGGAGGTTCGATGCATCTGGCATGTGTGCTCCTTTGCGGCGCCAATTCTTTGAACCGTCATAAAAACGGCATGTTGGCGCTCTGAAAGGAAAATCTAGCAATTTTTTGACGCGCGAAAGTGAATCTTTGTTTATATCGCCAATGCCGAAATCGTCTTATCAGTCGTAGCCGCGACGCTTGACTTCCAGGCGCCGGACGAACTCCTCCAGGACCAGCTTGTAGAGGTCGTCGCCGAGGTAGACATCTTCCACCCCGCAGTCGATGTTCGGGTTGTCGTTCACCTCGATCACCACCACCTTGTCGCCGGCCTGCTTCAGGTCTACCCCGTAGAGGCCGTCGCCGATCAGGTTGGCGGTCTTCACCGCCAGCTCCACCACCTTGCGCGGCGCCTCGTGCACGGGCATGGTGCGGAAATCGCCGCTGACCTCCTCGGCGTCCGGGCTGTGGTCGTAGATCTGCCAGTGGCCCTTGGACATAAAGTACTGGCAGGCGAAGATCGGCTTGCGGTTGAGCACGCCGATACGCCAGTCGTACTCGGTATAGAAGAACTCCTGGGCAAGGATCAGCACCGAGCGCTCGAACAGCTCGGCGCTGGCCGCCAGCAACTGCTCCTGGTCCTCCACCTTGATCACCCCGCGCGAGAAGCTGCCGTCGGGAATCTTCAGCACCAGCGGGAAGCCCAGGCGCTCGCCGACCTTCTCCAGTTCCTGCGGGTTCTCCTTGTAGAGAATCTCGGTGGCCGGCATGCCCAGCTTGTGGCTGCGCAGCAGATCGGCCAGGTACACCTTGTTGGTGCAGCGCAGGATCGACACCGGGTCGTCCATCACCACCAACCCTTCGCTCTCGGCCTTCTTGGCGAAACGGTAGGTGTGGTCGGCGACATTGGTGGTCTCGCGGATGAACAGCGCGTCGTACTCGGCGATCCGCGAATAGTCCTTGCGCTCGATCAGGTCGACGTCGATGCCGAGGCTGCGGCCGACCCGCACGAAGTTCTTCAGCGCCTTGGCGTCGGAGGGCGGGAACGCCTCGCCGGGGTCGTGGAGGATCGCCAGGTCGTAGCGGAACGGCTTGCGCGAACGCGGCTTGCGCCAGATCTGCCGGCTGAAGCTGTCCAGGGCGTTGGCGAAGAGGTCTTCCTGGTCCTCGCGCAGCTTGTGGATGGCGCCGGGCTTGATGCCCTCGATGTGCCAGGTGCGGTTGCGCTTGAACTCCACCAGCAGCAACGGGCAGGGAAACGCCTCGAACAACTGTCGCGCCAGGTCCTGCAGCGGCTCGATGTCGGTACGGCCGAAATACAGGGTCAGGATGAAACCATCGGTGCTGCCGTAGGGGTGCGCGGCCAGGGCCTTGTCCAGGGTGCGGTCGAGGTCCTCCAGGACCAGGCTGTACAGCGACTTCCTGGCCAGCTCGCTGATCGTCCGCACCGAGGGGATCACCTTGTGCCCGCGCGCCTCGGCGAGCAGCGAGCAGTAGTAGCCATGGCGCAGGTACTTGTAGTGCCGGCACAGGTTGATCACCTGGACCCGCTTGCCAGTGTCGTCGTCGATGGGCAGTTCCAGGTATTCCTGGGCGGTGACCACATCCTCGCTGGGGTAATAGGACGTCCAGTCTTCCTTGCGTTCCACGATGATGAACAGCTTGCTCACGACACCTCCCGGGGTGACTGCGAAACCACGGCGCATTCGGAACCGGCTTGCCGGCGCACGCATCCCGGCCAATACTCGGCGGGAATCCCTTGCGAAACCGCTCTATGGCGCCTGCCAGCAAACCGAAGCGTACAGCACCCATTACAGCACGCCCGCGCGGAAGTTCCCGCCCGCGGCCGTGGAGACCGCTATGAACCTGACCCTCCGCCCGGCCGGTGTGGACGACCTGTCCGCCCTGGTCGAGCTGGAAAACCGCTGCTTCGACTACGATCGCCTGTCCCGCCGCAACTTCCAGTGGATGCTCACCCGCGCCCACGCCAGCCTGACGGTAGCCGAGGGCGACGGCGGCGTGCTCGGCTACGCCCTGGTGCTGTTCCACGAAGGCACCTCGCTGGCCCGCCTCTACTCCATCGCCATCGACCCGCGCGCCCGCGGCATCGGCCTCGGCCAGAAGCTGCTGGAAGCCGCCGAGCAGGCCGCGCGGGACAACGACCGCGCCTACATGCGCCTGGAAGTGCGCCCGGACAACCGTGGCGCCATCGCCCTCTACGAGCGCAACGGCTACCGTCCCTTCGCCACCGTGCGCGACTACTACGAGGACCACAGCGAAGCGCTGCGCTTCGAGAAACGCATCCGCAACCCCGGCCACGACCAGCGCCGCCACGTGCCCTTCTACCGGCAGACCACCGATTTCACCTGCGGCCCGGCCTGCCTGCTGATGGCCATGGGCGCGCTGCAACCGGAACGCCAGTTGACCCGCCGCGAGGAACTGCGCCTGTGGCGCGAGGCGACCACCATCTACATGACCGCCGGGCACGGCGGCTGTAGCCCCCAGGGCCTGGCGCTGGCCGCCTGGCGGCGCGGCTTCCGGGTCAAGCTGGTACTGTCCGCCGGCGGCCCGCTGTTCCTCGACGGCGTACGCAACGAAGACAAGAAGGCGGTGATGCGCCTGGTCCACGAGGACTTCTGCGAGGAACTGGACGCCTCGGGCGTCGAGCAGAGGCGCTCGGCCAGGCTCGACATCCCACGCCAGCTGGCCAGGGGCGGCCAGCCGCTGGTGCTGATCAGCAGCTACCGCCTGACCCGCTCCAAGGCCCCGCACTGGGTGCTGGTCACCCACTACGACGAGGACTTCGTCTACCTCCACGATCCCGACGTCGACCACAGCCAGCACCGCCAGCCGCTGGATTGCCAGCACATCCCGGTAAGCCACGCCGAGTTCGACAAGATGAGCCGCTTCGGCCGCAGCAAGCTGCGCGCGGCGGTGATCCTGTTCAACCCGGAATGATCCGCATCGCCCCGCCCTGCGGCGGGGAGATGTTCTCGCCTATCAATCAATTCCATCGATAGTGGCTAGTGAGACTATCCATTTTTCATTCGCCAACGCCGATGTTTACATAGTCGCCAGATCCCCGAATAACCAGAACGGAACTGGAGACGACACCATGAGCTACTCCGCCAAATCTTTCTCGGCCCTGATCAATGCCATGCGCGCCGACGGCATCACCCGCCTGGAACAATTGGCCCGCCAGCCCTTCCGCAACGCCCAGGGCTTCTGGAGCGCGGAGGCGAAGAAATGAAAGCCCTGCTCGACCGCCGTACCGATCCCACCTGGATGCTCTACGCCGCAATCATCGCCTGGCTGGCCTTCTCCGGTCTCTGACCGGCAGGCCGCTGGCGCCTCGCCCTGCCGTTCCAAGACGCTCCGGCGTCCCGCCTTTCTCCGGTGAAATACCGAGCTTTCGTCGTCAACATCGCCAGGCGAGGCCTGCGCAAACGTTTCACCCGTTCGCTGTCAAGAAAACCTTGTCAAAAAAGCTGATAGCAGCTTGCCAATATGCCAACGCCTTGGCATAACGGTGCCCAAAAAAGGCCTACAAGGACGTTCCTGATGCGCACCGTGAAAAAGGCTCTGCTGGTTGTCGGCGTGATCGTGCTGGCGGTCGTCGGGGTGGTGGTCTACTACGTCGCCAATCCCAACCTCCCCCACTACCAGGCGCCGAGCGAGGTACGCTACCTGCCGCAATGGCAGGACGAGGCCCGCCAGCGCTTCTACTACACGCCCCAGGGTACCCTGGTGAAAGGCCTGCACTACGACTGGTTCACCGCCCTCGAACTGCCCTTCTCCGAAGAACCCTTCGCCGCCCCCGAATACCTCGCCCGCTTCGGCTTCCTCGTCGATCCGCAGCAGAAGGCCAGCGACCTCAACCCCGGCAACCTGCCGGTGGGCTTCAGCCAGCACCGCGACGAGAAGACCGGCACCCGCTACCTGGACATCACCTGCGCCGCCTGCCACACCGGCGAACTGCGCTACCAGGGCAAGTCGCTGCGCATCGACGGCGGCGCCGCCATGCACTCCATCGCCGCCACCGTGCCGACCCTGCGCGGCGGCGCCTTCGGCCAGGCGCTCGGCGCGAGCATGGCCGCCACCTACTACAACCCGTTCAAGTTCAAGCGCTTCGCCAGGAAAGTCCTCGGCGAACGCTACGAACAGGACAAGTCGCAACTGCGCGCCGACTTCAAGGCCGTGCTCGACACCCTCCTGCGCACCGCCTGGAACGACACCCGCCGCCACCTCTACCCCACCGAGGAAGGCCCCGGCCGCACCGACGCCTTCGGGCGCATCGCCAACAGCGTCTTCGGCGATGCCATCGACCCGGGCAACTACCGCGTCGCCAACGCCCCGGTGAGCTATCCGCAGGTCTGGGACATCTGGAAATTCGACTGGGTGCAATGGAACGGCTCGGCCATGCAGCCGATGGCGCGCAACATCGGCGAGGCCCTCGGCGTCGGCGCGCGCCTGCAGATCTTCGACGAGCACGGCCAGCCGCTGCGGGGCGAGCAGCGCTACGCCTCCAGCGTACGCCTGCACGACCTGCACGCCCTGGAAGAAACCCTGCAACAACTGAAACCGCCGACCTGGCCGGAAGACCTCTTCGGCCGCATCGACCTGCAACGCGCCTCCCAGGGCCGCGCCCTGTTCGAAGCCAACTGCGCCTTCTGCCATGCACCCAAGGTGCAACCGGCGGAATACGCCGCCCCCGGACGCAATCCCGAGTGGCGCATGCACATGGTGCCGACCGAGGTGATCGGCACCGACCCGACCACCGCCGACAACATCGCCGACCACCGCTACGACCTGCGCAAGCTCGGCTGGAGCGTCGACGAACTGGCGCGGATGAACGTCCAGCTGATCGGCGCCGATCCGCAGCAACTCGACCTCTCGCAACTGTCCTCGGCCAAGGGCCTGGCCTACATCACCGCCTTCGTCGAGCAGCGCGCCTACCGGGACGCCGGCATCCCGCCGGAACAGCAGAAGACCATGAACGGCTTTGACCTGCCGATCGGCGTACAGGAACTGCGCGCCTACAAGGCCCGCCCGCTGGACGGCGTCTGGGCGACCCCGCCGTTCCTGCACAACGGCTCGGTGCCCAACCTGTTCCAACTGCTCTCCCCGGCCGCCGAACGCTCGCCGCAGTTCTACGTCGGCACCTTCGAATTCGATCCGAAATTCGTCGGATTCCGCACCGAGAAATTCCCCGGTGGCTTCCTCCTCGACACCCGTCTCACCGGCAACCGCAACAGCGGCCACGAATTCCGCGACGGCTGCCGGCAGAACGGCGTGATCGGCCGCGCCCTCAGCCCGGAAGAACGCTGGGCGCTGGTGGAATACCTGAAGGTGCTCGGCAACCCCGAATTCGAGCGCCGCCTGGTCCCGGCCCAGACCCCACCCTGGACGCCCGGCCCGAAATGCCCGGCGCCGGAGCAACGGACCGCGCAACGCTGAACCTGAGAAGTGGAGAAGCGCGAGGCATGGCGCCGCCGCCCCTCTCCACCCCGAGCAGCCCCTCTCCCTTCAGGGGGGACGCCTAGCCAGAGGACGGGGAGAAGCAATCGTGGCGCACTCCCCGCCCAAGAAGAATAAAAGCCCACAGCCAACGCACACCACCAAGGACACCCACTCCATGCGCGCACTCCTCACCCACGCCTGGCTGTTCCTCGGCAAATGGCTCGGCCGCCTGCTCCTCCTGCTGCTGGCCGTCGGCCTCGGCGGCTGGGCCATCGGCAGCCTCTACTACGCCTGGAAATTCTCCGGCCCGGTGTCCGCGGAAGAGCAGATCGCCCCGGACGAAGCCCGCATCACCCAAGCGATCATCCAGGACGCCATCCGCGTGGTCGAACAGCACCGCGACAACACCCGCGTCCTGCGCGATGCCCACGCCAAGGCCCACGGCTGCGTGAAGGCCGAATTCAAGGTACGCGCCGACCTCGACCCAACCCTGCGTCGCGGCGTGTTCGCCGAAGCGGGCAAAAGCTGGAACGCCTGGGTGCGCTTCTCCAACGGCAACGCCTACCCGCAGTTCGACAGCAAGAACGACGCGCGCGGCATGGCCATCAAGCTGCTCGACGTGCCCGGCGAAAAACTCCTGCCCGGCCGCGGCCATGACGGCGAGCAGGACTTCGTCATGTTCAACCAGCCGGTGTTCTTCATCCGCGACATCGCCGAATACCGGCAGAACTTCGCCGCCCAGGCCGACGGCAAGAAAGCCCTGGCCTTCTTCCCCAACTGGAACCCCGCCAGTTGGGAACTGCGCCACCTGCTGATCGCCCTGCGCACCCTCGCCCCCGCCCCGGACAGCCCGCTGCACGCCGGCTACAACGGCATCTCGCCGTACAAGCTGGGCGAACACAACATCAAGTTCCGCGTCGTCCCCGCCCCGGAGAAGTGCCCGGCCTACCAGCTACCGAAGCAGAACCAGGACCTGCCCAACTTCCTCCGCGCCGCCCTGTACCAGCAACTCTCCATCGACCGCACCCCCGCCTGCTACGCCTTCCAGGTGCAGCGCCAGGACCCGGCCAAGTACATGCCCATCGAAGACACCAGCGTCGAATGGAAGGAGTCGGACGCGCCCTTCGCTACCATAGCCGACATCATTGTGCCAGCTCAGGATTTTGATAGCCGGGAACAGAACCTGTTCTGTGACAACCTCTCGTTCAACCCCTGGCACGCACTGCCGGAGCATCGGCCGATCGGCGGGATCAACCGGTTGCGGAAGGCGGTTTACGAGGCGGTCAGTGGGTATAGGTTGGGGAGGAATGGGTGAGGGTTTAGGGGGAGGAGTGCTTGGTGTTACGTTGATCGGGAATGGCCGGAATCGGCCAAAAGCGGTCATTTCGAGTGCCTTCGAAAGTAGACTGATTCACTTTTGAGGTGGTGACTTTTACGAGTCTTGCGTGAGATCTATCGGTTAAAATTGCGGACAAGCTTGCTGACGATAACTCTGGTTCCAGAGGGCATGAGAAGCGGGTTAATAGCCATCTCAAGTACTGCTAATGAGCGTTATGGATTCCCGATACGATAGATTGAGCTCGCGAATAGGACTGCTTCATCAGCATGCATCCGACCCAACAACCGCAGAACGGGCACAGTGAGGGACTATGGCACGCAAGTGGCTGAAGCAGGAACGGCGGACAAAGGAGGAGCTTTTCGATGCCTTGGTGCGAAACGCTTTAGGTTTCGTCAATACCTCCATCGACCACCTACAGCAAAAACCCAAGAATGCCATTGTCGATCTGTACACGGCGATCGAGCTGTTCCTGAAAGCCCGACTGATGAAAGAGCATTGGACACTCATGCTCGCGAAGCCCGAAACCGGTGACCTACAAAACCTTGCCGTGGGAGATTTTCTGTCGGTCTACCTGGATGACGCGCTGAAGCGAATCCAATCGATTCTTGGCGAGAAAATCGACCAGGATGCTTCCGACAACTTCAAGGCCCTTGGCGAGCACCGCAATCAGATCGTCCATTTTGCCCACTCAGGCATGGATAATCCGAGTAAGACACAAGCCGGCGTGATTGTGGAAACGTGGGCATCCTGGCACTACCTCCATGCACTATTGACCGGTCCTTGGGAGGCGGTATTTCAGCCCTACTCCGTGGAACTCCAGGTGCTCAACCAACGCATGATGCGTCAGGGCGACTTCATCAAAGCCCGATTCGAGATCCTCAAACCCAAGATCGAAATCCAGGAAAAGAAAGGCAACAAGATCGTTACCTGCGGTCATTGCCACATGTCTGCCGCAATTGTCGGCGAAACCCATTCATGGGGTACCGACTACACCTGCATGGTTTGCGGGGTTGATGACACTGCAGTGGAAGAGTGCAACGCAGAATTACCCTGCCCCGGCTGCAATGCTCCGTTTAAATTCTTTCAAAAAGGTCTGCATGCCTGTCCTGCCTGCGGCCATCAAATTACCACCGACATCCTGATAGACCTCTGCACCAAACAATTTCCCGAGGGCGACGACTGGTGCGAGGAAGGCCACGTCCACATCGCATCCTGCCACAAGTGTCAGCACCCTCAACCCTCGGTATTTTTCATCGAGGGCATGTGGAGTTGCGTATCGTGCTTCGACCGTGGCTGGGGAGCAGTCGCGTGTGAGAGATGCGATGAATTCGTCACAGGTGACATGGAAAGAATCAAATACTTTGCCTGCCACAAATGTGAGCCCGACGTGAGAAAGGGTCTCTTGGGTTTGGCCGAGCCCGCCGAGAGCCCCACTGCTGAAGGCAGCTAAGGAATAACCGGTCGTGCACAATCGAAGGAGAGCCTTGATTGGGGTTTCCAGCGCTTGCGCACCCGATGCGAGCGCATCCAGCTCACCTGACCAGCACTGTATTGCCTGCCAAGCGCAGCAGCCTTGCAGAATGGGGCTGGCAATCCACCCAGAACAGTCGTCCATTCCATGGTGGTACAATGCCACTCCCAGCGGCCTCAGCTCTCGTATCAGCGCCACTATCGATTCGGTCAATAGGGAAGTGTCTAGCATTGAGACAGTTAGAGATTGAGAATGAACTAAGGGATGTCGTCAGCAGAATCATTAACCAGGTTGACCTATCAACTAAACAAGGCAGGCTTGACATCAACCTGTCGCTGGAAGATGCGCTGATTCCGATCCTGAAAGCAGCCTACAACCTACCCAACCTGATTAACCTCAATAGGCGGCAGAAAAACTTCCCCGGCATCGATCTGGGTGATGACCATGACCGTGTCGCCTTTCAGGTTACCGCCACCACTTCTCTGGAAAAGGTCAAAAAGACCTTGACCCACTTCGTCGACAAGCAGTTCTACAACACGTTTGATGAACTGTACGTTTTGATGCTGACCAACAAGCAGGCTTCCTACAGCCAGTCCGCGATTGACGCCATCACAAATGGCGCATTCGAGTTTTCAACGAAGAATCACATCATTGATCTTGGCGACATTCTAGCCAAGGTGTCCGGGCTTCGAATCCCCGCTCAGGAGCGGGTGTTGAATGACTTCAAGATCATCTTGGGGGACATCAAGGCATATCTGGACTTCAATGCTGAGGGAAACCTTCAATCTCACACACTGACTTCCAACCTTATTACGATAACACCGCCTGAAACAGTATACGTCGCCGAATTGCTGCTGAATGAGGCCTCAATCCTTGAGCAAGCCCGCGAACACCTGAACTTTCGAAAAAATAGCTACTCTAGGCAAAGCCTTGTGAAGATGGCCCTACTGCTCAATGGATCTGGCACGGATGACTGGGTGGTTTTCGAAAATCGAATCTTCACCTTCGAGGACATCAACAACTCCAGTATTCGACATATTGTTGATGTAGGCACCATTGAAGCACTTGAGTCCCGCGACCTCTCCGAATCTGAGATCGACGACAATATCAATATTTTCAAGCTACTTTTGAATAACCATGTGCGTGAGACCGTCAAGCCTCACAACATTGTGTATGACCGCCGAGAGAAGATCTTTTTCTTCAAACCTCACAACCCAGACGACGAAAGCCGCAAAGAAGACTGGGTAGGGAAAAAGAAATCAACCCGTCGAGTGTACGAAAAGGTGATGTCCAAGCGAGACCCCACGCGTCTCGCTCACCATGTTCATTTATCATTCGAACTGAGCTTTACCAGCATTGCGCAGCAGTGGTACGCACTCGTTGTGCCTAGTTGGCTTTATACTTATGATGGAAATCGCAAGTCTCGCTTTCATGAGGATTTGCTATCAAAGCAAAAAAGACTTGAGTTTAACCAAAGCGTACGAAACATAGTTCGATTCCTAGCCTACTACTTGCGTTCAGTCAACAGCCCGATTACTAAGGCTTTGCCTAATAACTCTGCTTCGACTCCTGCCCTGGACAGCCCAGCGAATGAAGTAGAATTCTTCGGCGAGTTATTAGAGATCACTTGCGAAGAAAAGCTGGTGGAAGGCGAACAGGTTGGCGCTGAATTTGATGAGGAGTTAGCCCTTGAAGATTAAAATCCTCAAAGAGCCAATGTTGGAGTTCGGAAACGGCGCGCACATATGCCCTAGGACTGGCATCGAAACCCTGGGAGTTTATGACAAGCGCGATGAGCTGAGGCGTAGTGAATTACGCATTGGCATCGTCGGGCGCGGTGAAGGTGTTGATCTCCTGGACGAATGGCTGGATAAATGCAAACGCGGAATCGTCGGAAAGGAAGAAACCAAGTTCCCCAATTTGTTCCGGGGGTTTGGTGGCGTGGATGAATACCATGGGTTCTACACCAAAATTCTGTCCTCTCCCCAGTACACACGAACCCTGCAGAAGTCAGAAATCAACAACATATCGAAGATCACGGCCCGTGAAGACCGGGTCGTGAAATGCGTTGAGCTCTACTATGAGCAGATTCGATTTCTGTCCGAGAACCGCTCCATCGACGTGATCGTCTGCGTCGTCCCAAATGACATCTTCGATTCTCTAACCAAGGCGACTGGGGACAAAGACACCGAGTCGCTGGAAGCCTACTTGGAGCACAACTTCCGTCGGCTTCTCAAAGCGCGTTGCATGCACCTGGGCATTCCGCTGCAACTCGTTCGCGAGAAGACCATCCTGTCAGTCAAACCCTCGATCGATCAGCAAGATCTCGCTACCAAGGCTTGGAATTTCTGCACCGCCCTCTACTACAAGGGCAACCGCACTGTGCCGTGGCGGTTGGTCGAGGACAAGTTCAAGCCCAAGACCTGCTACATCGGAATAGGGTTCTACAAGAGCCGGGATGGCGAAACCGTCTCGACCAGCCTGGCTCAAGTGTTCGACGAGTTCGGACATGGAGTCATTTTGCGCGGTGCACCAGTGTCTCTGGACAAGCGGGACAAGCGCCCTTACATGGACGAATCTCAGGCGTATGAGCTACTCGACAGCGCGTTGGCTGAGTATGAAAAGGCGTTGATGCAGAAGCCGGCTCGCGTCGTGATCCACAAGTCCAGCAGGTTCAGGCCTACCGAAGTATCAGGGTTTTCCAGGGTACTGAATGCTAAGGGGATCAGGACAAAAGACTTGGTGTCGATCACGTCCACCGATATCCGGCTGTTCAGCGACAAGAACTACCCGCCAACCCGGGGAACGCTGCTGAGCCTGTCGGAAACTCAAGGCGTGCTCTATACGAAGGGGATTGTCGACTTCTACAAGACATACCCAGGCATGTACATCCCAAGCCCGTTGCGCGTGGAAGCGTTCGAAAGCGACTCATCCCTGGAAGACCTGTGCAAGGAGATCCTTGGGTTGACCAAGATGAACTGGAACAACACCCAGCTTGATGGACGCCTACCCATCACTTTGGAGTGCGCCAACAAGGTTGGAGACATCATGAAATACGTGGATGCCTCGGAGAAGCCACAGGTCAGCTATAGCTTTTACATGTGAATCAATTAGGCCCATCCGTTCTGGGACTTCATGCACAGCCACCAAGGACGACCATGAGCAAGAAGAAGCACCAACTCATTCCTCTCCTCGACTACCTGCGCATTCACCGCGTAATCCGCAGCGTTTTAGACTCTGCCGGTGCAACAACTGACCGTGCATGCTGGTTCTTCAGCGTCGCAGGAGCAGCAATCCTTCGTCATCACTACGGAAAAGATGCCCAACCACTTGCTGGAGCTGTTTGTCTTATGGTCAATGAAAAGGGGGCTAATGTTTTGTGTTTCGCCACAATCGATGGCGGCGAAATACATAGCTCCAGCGACGCTTTTCATGCAATGGTTGCCTGCGGCGACCATCTAATCGATTTCATGAGCCCGATTTTTAACGAGCACGCCATCTCTTCAGAACTCGAAATAATTCCCCCGTCAAAATCTTTCCAGCGCCTTATAAAGTCTATGAATGGCTCTCATAATACGCTGAGATTCGACGGAGATTTTTTCTTTGATCCAAATATCGAGTTGACTGAACACCTGATAAACCAGATCGCTCAAAGCCAGTTTCAGAACGATTTGATACAGGCATGCATTGCCTGGTATCGAAGGCCCCCGAAGCCCATTCCATCAGCACTTACGGTAGGCGATGAGAAGGGGGAAATTCGGATGGTGAAACTCAAGGATGCAGCTGTCGAAGGGGGTTGGTAGCAGAAAAAAACTGGGGAGATGTCGCCTTCGGGCAGAGGTGCGGGCTCTGACGACAGTGCATCAATGGCTGCTTCTGGCCGCTTCTGGCCGATTAGCGACCGTTGCTATGGCTGGTCCACCCTTGTCCTCCCTCACATGGAGGACAAGCCATGAACTGTAGTGGTCAACCCTCTCCCGCACGCGGGAGAGGGGCCGGGCGTGCCTTGTGGGTCGAGCGCCTCGCTCGGGCGCAGCCTGGAGCGATGTCTACACTCCCCTAGCCCCGGGCATCTGGAAACTGGAATTCGGCCCCCAGCCCAGGCAACCAGAAGCACCGGAAACGCGCCCTGAATGATTTCAGATTCGCGCCGAAACCTTCGAAAGCCGTTTCCTCGCACCCGAAAGCCGCCGAGGCTGCCCTGCGGCTTTCGCTGCGCAACGGCTAGTCGCCTACTTGCACCGGTCGCTCAGCCTGACCAGCGATGCGCCGTACACCGCGTCGTCTTCGGAGGCGAAGATCGCGTCGCCTTCGACGGAGGCGCCCGGCTTGAGGGTCTCGGCGGTGAGTTCCTCGTCCACGGTATCCAGCCTGAAGGACTGGCCGGCGGCGGACAGCGCCACCAGGCAGCTGTTCTTCAGGCTGATCTCGCTCTTCGCCGCATTCACCAGGCGGACCTTGAAGGCCTGGGTGCGGAAGTGCTTGTCGCCGACGGACACGCTGCCCTTGTCGCCCTGGCGGGCGAAGACCATCACTGCGTCCGGCGCGGCGGCGAAGCCGAGGGAAGGAGCGGCCAGCAGGCCGGCCAGGGTCAGGGCCATTGCGTTCTTCATACTGATTTCCTTTGGCAAAGACTGAACGACCCGGTGATTTTCCGTGGGTCTTTTCGCCGCGATCAAGCGCAGTGCCAAGGAATGCGGGGTGCCTCGTGTTCTGCAAGTCGGAGGGTTTCCAGCGGAACTTTTCCCGCAACCGTGCTTCCAGGCGAAAACCGCTCGCTACGCGGAACGCCGGTCTTCCAACCCACACGGTCCTCGCGCCCGCCAGGTTGCCCTCGAACGCTTGCAACCACAGGCCGGACGCTCGGCCCAGGCGATGGCCCAATGGGCGCCGGGCAGGTCCGCTTCGGCGTGGCCGCGATGCAACAAGTGCGCCTGGACCGGCATCGCGGTAGCGCTCGGCGAGGGCGCCACCGAGGCTGTCGGCGGCATGTCGTGTTCGACTCCGTTGCGGGTGGCGAGCGGGGCCTGCGATCTTCCCTTGGGGGAGAGTCCAGCCCGGCGACCCGGCAGGTGGCCGCCAAGCCGCTTGCGCAGGCTGCCGGGCTCAGCCGAGCAACTTGTCGACGGTCAGCGGGAAGTCGCGCAGGCGGCGGCCGGTGGCGTGGTACACGGCATTCGCCACTGCGGCGGCGACGCCGACGATGCCTATTTCGCCGACGCCCTTGGAGCCCAGTTCGTTAACGATATCGTCGGGTTCGTCGACGAAGATCACCTCGATATCGCCAATATCGGCGTTAACCGGGATGTGGTACTCGGCGAGGTTGTGGTTCATGCAGCGGCCCAGCGCATGGTCGACCTGGGTTTCCTCCTGCAAGGCCATGCCCAGGCCCCAGACCACCCCGCCGAGTATCTGGCTGCGAGCGGTCTTCGGGTTGATCACCCGCCCCGCCGCGACCGCGCTGACCACCCGGCTCACACGCAGGGTACCGAGGGCTTCGTCGATCCGCACCTCGACGAATACCGCCGAATGGGTCGCGGTGGCGTAGCCTTTGCGCCGCGCCGAGGGTTCAGCTTCCACCTCCACCTGCAACGCGTCTTCCGGCAGCCCTTGCAGCAGGTCGGCCAGGGCGTATCGCGTATCGCCCGCTTCCAGATGGCCA
This sequence comes from Pseudomonas sp. HMSC065H01, assembly GCF_001815235.1. Taxonomy (NCBI): domain Bacteria; kingdom Pseudomonadati; phylum Pseudomonadota; class Gammaproteobacteria; order Pseudomonadales; family Pseudomonadaceae; genus Pseudomonas; species Pseudomonas sp. HMSC065H01. The sequence continues at coordinate 33,117 of NZ_KV819887.1, forward strand.
CGGCATATGCGGAAGCGTTCTTCGGCGGTGCCGGCCAGCTCCGGATGGCGGGCCCTGGCATGGGCGACCAGGGCCTGGCGCAGGCGCAGGCAGGCCAGGCGGACGGCGGAACCGACCGACGAGACGGTGAACGAGCCGCCCTGCAATGGAGCCTTGGGCAACGCACTGTCGCCAAGCTGGAAGCGCACCTCTTCCGGCGCCATGCCAGCGGCGTCGGCGGCGATCTGGGTCATCACCGTGTAGGTGCCGGTGCCGATATCCGTGGTCGCGCTGGCCACCCGCAGCAGGCCGTCCGCCTCCAGCCGCGCCCTCGCGCTGGCCTTGCTCTGCATGGCCTCCCAGACGCCGCCGGCCATGCCCCAGCCGAGCAACTGGCGCCCTTCGCTCATGCTCCGTGGCCGTGGGTCGCGGGCCTGCCAACCGAAGCGCCGGGCGCCCTCCTCGTAGCAGGCCAGCAGCGCCTTGCTGGAGTACGGCTTGTCCTCGTTGCCGTTGCGCTCGGCGAAGTTGAACCGGCGCAGCGCGATGGGGTCCATGCCGAGCCGCACCGCCAGTTCGTCCATCGCGCATTCCAGCCCGATCAGCCCCAGCGCCGCGCCGGGGGCGCGCATGTCCAGCGGGGTATAGACGTCCAGCGGCACCAGACGGTAGGCCAGGGAAAGGTTCTCGCAGCGATAGAGCATGCCGCTCCACTCCACCACGTGCTCGGTGAAGTCTTCGAAGCGCGAGGTCTGCGCTGTCGCCTGGTGGCCCAGCGCAAGGAGGCGCCCCTCGGCATCGGCGCCCAGTTGCAGGCGCTGCAGGGTGCGCGGCCGGTAGCCGAAGGTGAACATCTGCTGGCGGGTCAGCACTACGCGCACCGACCGCCGCAGTTGCAGCGCCGCCATCACCGCCAGGGCCAACTGGTATTGCGGACGCAGGCCGGAGCCGAAGGCGCCGCCGACGTAGGCGGCACAGACCCTTACCTTGTCGGCGGGCAGGCCGAAGACCTTTTGCAGGTAGGCCTGGCTGTTCTGCGTCCCCTGGGTCTTGTCGTGCACCAGCAGGCTGCCGTCGGGCTGGACGATGACCGTGGACGCGTGCGGTTCCATGGGATTGTGGTGCTCGATCGGCGTGCTGTAGCTGGCCTCGACCCGAATCGGCGCGGCGCCGTAGGCGGTGTAGAAATCGCCGCGCTCGGCGGGCAGTTGGGCGGGAGCCTCATGGGCCTGGTCGAGGGCGGCCAGCAGGTCGGTCTGGTGCGGCTCGGGCTCGATATCGATGCGCAGCAGCGAGCCCGCGTAGCGGGCCAGTTCCAGGCTCCGTGCCAGGACCAGGGCAAGGGGCTGGCCGCTGTACAGGACGCGGTCGTCGAACAGCGGGCGGAAGGGTTCGCCTTCGGCGGCATCGGCGTCCTTGTAGGGCTCGTCGTCGCCCGCCATCGGCGGCCGGTTCAGGTGATGCAGTACCGCGACCACCCCGGGTACCGCCAGGGCCGCCGCACAGTCTATGCCGCGCACCCGGCCGCGGGCGACGTCGCTGCTGACCACGCTGCCGTGGAGCAGGTCGGCGGCAGGATATTCGGCGGCGTAGCGAGCCTGGCCGGTGACCTTGGCTGGCCCGTCGACGCGATCCAGGGCTTGCCCGGTGCTGTGTGGCAGGCTGCTCATTGGCCGATCCCTCCCGAGTGGGCTTCTTCCAGTGCGCGAACGATGGCGTTGCGCGCCAATCCGATCTTGAAGGCGTTGTGGGCCAGCGGCCTGGCGTCACGCAGCAGCGCTTCGGCGAAGCGGACATAGCTGTCCCGGTTCGCCGGGTGGCCCCTGAAACGTTCCTCCAGCTCTGCGACGCGCCATGGCTTGTGGGCCACGCCGCCGAGCGCCAGGCGCAGTTCGCCAATGCGCTCGCCGTCCGGTTCCAGGGCCGCCGCCACCGAGACCAGGGCGAAGGCGTAGGAGGCCCGGTCGCGCACCTTCAGGTAGTGGCAATGCCGGGCGAAGCGCGGCGCTGGCAGCTCGATGGCGGTGACCAGTTCGTCGACGGCCAGGCAGTTGTCGCGCTCGGGCGTGTCCGCCGGCAGGCGATGGAAGTCGGCGAAAGCGACCCGCCGCTCGCCAGCGCGGCCGCGCACCAGTACCTGAGCCTCCAGCGCCGCCAGCGCCACGCACAGGTCGGATGGATGTACCGCCACGCAGTGTTCGCTGGCGCCGAGGATCGCATGGTTGCGGTTCAGCCCGCTGCGCGCGGGGCATCCGCTGCCCGGCTCGCGCTTGTTGCATGGCGTGCCGGTGTCGTAGAAATACTGGCAGCGGGTACGCTGCAACAGGTTGCCGCCGGTGCTGGCCATGTTGCGCAACTGCGGCGAGGCGCCGGCGAGGATCGCCTGGGCTAGCAAGGGATAGTCCGCCTCCACGGCGGGATTCCAGGCCAGTTCGGCGTTGCTGACCAGGGCTCCGACCAGCAGGCCGCCGGTGGGCGTCCGGCGGATGTCGCGCAGCGGGAGGCCGGTGATGTCGATGAGTCGCCGGGGCCTGGCAACGTTTTCCTTCATCAGGTCGAGCAGGTTGGTGCCACCGGCGATGTAGCGCGACTCCGGGCCGGCGAGGCCCAGCGCCTGCTCGATGTCGGCCGGCTTGGCATAGGCGAAGGGCGTCATGCGCGCTGCCCTCCCTGCCCGTCGCGATCGAGCAGCGGCAAGGCGTCTTCCACGGCGTCGAGGATATTGCCGTAGGCGCCGCAGCGGCACAGGTTGCCGCTCATGCCCTCGCGGATCTCCGCCCGCGAGCGCGCCCGCCCCTCGCTCGCCAGGCCAAGGGCCGAACAGATCTGTCCGGGCGTGCAGTAGCCGCACTGGAAGGCATCATGGCGGATGAACGCCTGTTGCAGGGGATGCAGGCGATCACCCTCGGCCAGACCTTCGATGGTAGTCAGTGCATCGCCGTCGCACATCACCGCCAGCGTCAGGCAGGCGTTGATCCGGCGACCGTTGCGCAACACCGTGCAAGCGCCGCATTGGCCGTGGTCGCAGCCCTTCTTGCTGCCCACCAGGTCGAGCCGCTCGCGCAGCAGGTCGAGCAGCGTCAGCCACGGGGGTACTCTCAACTCTCGGCGCTGGCCATTGATCAGCAGGCTGATCGGCAGGTCCGCCGGCTCCGGATTGGTCATGGTACAAGCCTCACGGTCGGTGCATCGGCGCGGCGGATGCCGCTTTTTCAGGTCCGACCGAACGGCTCGAAGATACGTTCAAAGTAAATGACGGCCATGGCCATGCCACAAAGGCGGGCGGATGCTCGACGCCTGCGCCGCTATCGGCCTCCGGAGGCCTGCGCCGAGGTCACTTGAATAGGCTCGACACCACCCGCGCCACGTGCTCGGCGCCCTTGCTGATCTCCTGCATGATGCCGGCCACGGTGGTGATCTGGTTGTTGTTCTCCTGGGCGCTGGACTCGATGGTCTGCATGTTGTGGTTGATCTGCTGGGTCAGTTTGACGTTCTCGGTGACCACGTTCTTGATCTCCACCGTGGCGCCGCTGGTGCGCGCCGCCAGTTGCCGCACCTCGTCGGCGACCACCGCGAAGCCGCGCCCCATGTCGCCGGCGCGAGCCGCCTCGATGGCGGCGTTGAGGGCCAGCAGGTTGGTCTGTTCGGCGACGCTCTGGATGGTGGTGACGATGTTCTCGATGTCCTTGGTCTGGTGGGTGAGCTGGGAAATCAGGCCGACGGCGGTGTTGACCATCGACAGGGTCTTGGCCGACAGGGCGACGGACTGGTCGAGGGAGTCGATGCCGCGGGTGGAAATCTGCGCGGTCTCTTCCGCGGTGGAGAACGACAGCTCGGCGGCGCGCCGTACTTCCTCGTTGCGATTGACCTGTTCGGTAACGTCGATGGCGAACTTGATGACCTTGATTATCCGCCCCGAACTGTCCTTGACCGGGTTGTAGGTGGCTTCGATATGTACCCGCTCGCCGGCGGCGCTGCGGCGCTCGAAATGCCCGCGGGAGAATTCGCCGTGCCGCAGCCGAGCCCAGAAATCCGGGTTCTCCCGATAGAACTCGTCGAAGCAGAGCATGCGGTGGTGCTGGCCCTTGAGCGACTTGAGGCTGTAGCCGAAGAGACGCAGGAAGTTCTCGTTGGCATCGAGTATCTCGCCGTCCGGGGTGAACTCGATGACCGCCATGGACTGGCGTATGGCGTCGTTGATCGCGTTGAGCAGGAGCAGTTCGGAATGGTTGCGGGTCACGTCGGCGGCGATCTTCAGCACCTCGACGACCGCCCCTTCGGCATTCTTCACCGGGAAATAGGTGGCCTCCAGCCAGACCGGCGAACCGTCGCGTCGCAGGCGCTTGAACACGCCGCGCTGGGGCGTGCCGCTGGCCAGTTCCTTCCAGAAGCGCACGTAGGCGGCGGAGGCCTGGTAGTCCTCGTCGCAGAAGATCCGGTGGTGCTTGCCGACCAGTTCGTCCGCCGAATAGCCGACCGCCGCGAGGAACAGCGGGTTGGCGGACAGTATCTGGCCATCGGGAGTGAAACGGATGGTGGCGACGTTCTGCCCGATGGCATCGAGTCGCCACGCCAAGTCTTCATCCTTGGCGGCGCTTTCCACCGCCCTGCTTTTTCTGCCGAAGAGCATCGCGCACGACTCCTTGATGGCGCCTGTCCATCGCGAGGGAGTGGAGAACCGGAGATAGCCGTCCTACCGCTAAACGCCAGTGTAGATCGGGCTCCGGCAACTTTCCTCGGTGCCCGCGGCACCGTCCGTCCCCTGCCGGGCGTGGCCCCGCGTCCGCGCCATCAGCCACGCAAGCGCCGGCCCGCGCTATGATCGCTACGCCCTGCCGATCGCGGTGGCCAAGGCCGGCATTGGCCAGAGGCGCCCGGCCTGACCGCGCTCCGACCTCGCGCCGTCGTATCCCGAAACCCACTTCCAGGAGGAAGCACATGGCAATCGATCTCTACGCGCTGGCCGAACAGGTCGAGGACGAAGCGGGTTTCCTGCGCTTCCTCGCCGCGCTGGCGGCGGACTGGGAGGAAGACCGCCGCCTCGCCGCCGCCAACCCGCCGAAACCGTTCGGCCCCAGCCCGCTGGGTTGGGAGAACGGCAGCATCGGTGGCTTCCTCGATGCCGCCGCGACCTGGGGCGAGGACTCCCGCGACGGCCTGCCGGGCTATTCCAGGCCGGAGAATGCCTGGCGGCGCGCGGCGCAGCTGATGCTGGCGGGCAAGTTCTATGAATGACTTCAAGTCTGCCCTGGCGCCCTTCCCGCCCGGCTACCCGAGGGTCTTGCCGGACAACCGGCGGCAGGTGCCGATACTGCATCGCGACGCGGACTTCCTCCTGCGCGCGCTGCAACCCGACGATTTCGTCCGGACCAGCCGCTACGAGAACGCCAACCGCGAGCACCTGGCGCCATGGGAGCCGCTGCGCGACCCGGGGTATTTTTCCGTGGACAACGCCCGCGCCCGCACCCTGCTACAGGTGGCGAGCATGGACGAAGGCGAGGCGCTTCTCCTGCTGTTGCTCGATCCCGACGACGGCGAGGTGCTGGGGCGCTGCAGCTACACCAATATCGTCCGCGGGGTATTCCAGGCCTGCCACCTGGGCTTTTCCCTGGCCGCTGCGGCGCAGGGCCGCGGCCTGATGGCACGAGCCCTGCGGGTAGCCAACCGGTATTGCTTCGAGCAGCTCGGCCTGCACCGGATCATGGCCAGCCACCTGCCGCGCAACGCACGCAGCGAGCGCCTGCTGGAAAGCCTCGGCTTCGAGAAGGAAGGCTACGCCCGCGCCTACCTGAAGATCGCCGGGGTCTGGGAAGACCATGTGCTACGGGCGCTGGTGGACGCTCCGCGCTGAACCGACGTGCAAATGCGGAACGGGACGCCAGGCGTCCCGTTCCGCTCACCAGGCCCGCCGGTCAACCGCGGGCGAGGTCGCCACGCAGTTCGCGGGCGGCGGCGACCATGTTCACCAGCGCTGCCTCGGTTTCCGGCCAGGCGCGGGTCTTCAGGCCGCAGTCCGGGTTGACCCAGAGCCGCTCGGCGGGTATCCGCCGGGCCGCCTTGCGCAGCAACGCGACGATCTCTTCCCGGCTCGGCACGCGCGGCGAATGGATGTCGTAGACGCCCGGACCGATCTCGTTCGGGTAGTCGAACTGCTCGAAGGCCTCCAGCAGCTCCATGTCCGAACGCGAAGTCTCGATGGTGATCACGTCGGCGTCCATGGCGGCGATGGACTCGATCACATCGTTGAACTCGCTGTAGCACATATGCGTATGGATCTGGGTTTCGTCGCGGACTCCGGAGGCGCACAGGCGGAAGGCCTCGGTGGCCCACTCCAGATAGTGCGGCCAGGCGTTGCGGCGCAGCGGCAGGCCTTCGCGGAAAGCCGCCTCGTCGATCTGCACGATCCTGATGCCGGCGGCCTCCAGGTCGACTACTTCGTCGCGGATCGCCAGGGCCAACTGGCGCGCCTGCACCTCGCGAGACACGTCCTCGCGCGGGAAGGACCACATCAGCATGGTCACCGGGCCGGTCAGCATGCCCTTCATCACCTTGTCGGTAAGGCTCTGGGCGTACCTGATCCACTCCACGGTCATGGCCCGCGGACGGCTCAGGTCGCCATAGATCACCGCCGGCTTCACGCAGCGCGAGCCGTAGCTCTGCACCCAGCCGAAGCGGGTGAAGACGTAGCCGTCCAGTTGCTCGGCGAAGTACTCGACCATGTCGTTGCGCTCGGCCTCGCCGTGCACCAGCACGTCCAGCCCCAGTTGCTCCTGGATCTGCACCGCATGGCGGATCTCGCTGTGCATCGCCTCGATGTACTCGGCCTCGCTCAGCTTGCCCTGCTTGAACGACTGGCGGGCCAGGCGGATCGACGAGGTCTGCGGGAAGGAGCCGATGGTGGTGGTCGGGAACGCCGGCAGGTCGAGTCCGGCGCGCTGCCTGGCGATGCGTTCGGCGAACGGCGAGCGGCGCTGGGCGTCGCTGGCCTTGATCGCGGCCAGGCGCGCCTGCACGGCCGGCTTGTGGATTCGCGGCGAAGAAGCGCGGCTGGCCTGGACCGCACGGCTCTCTTCCAGGGCGGCAAGCACCTCGGCGGCTTCCGGCTCAGTGGCGGCACGGGCCAGCACCGCGACTTCGCGGCACTTCTGCACGGCGAAGGCCAGCCAGCTCTTCAGCTCGGCGTCCAGCCCGTCTTCGCGCTCCAGGTCCACCGGGCTGTGCAGCAGCGAGCAGGACGGCGCGACCCACAGCCGCTCGCCCAGGCGCTCCCGGGCATGGCGCACCACTTCCAGGGCTTTCTCCAGGTCGCAGCGCCAGACGTTGCGTCCGTTGACCAGGCCCAGCGAGACGACCTTGTAGGCCGGCAGGCGGTCGAGGATGCTCGGATACTGTTCCGGCGCTCGCACCAGGTCGATGTGCAGGCCGTCCACCGGGAGGTTGGCGGCCAGGCCCAGGTTGTCTTCCAGGCCGCCGAAGTAGGTGGCGACCAGCTTCTTCAGCGGTTCGCTCTGTAGCAGGTTGTAGGCGCGCTCGAAGGCGTTCTTCCATGCCTGCGGCAGGTCGAGGACCAGGATCGGCTCGTCGATCTGCACCCACTCCACGCCCTGGCCGGCGAGGCGGCGCAAGATCTGGCCGTAGAGCGGCAGCAGGCGGTCCAGCAGATCGAGCCTGTCGAACTCGGCGCCCTTGCCCTTGCCCAGCCACAGGTAGGTCAGCGGACCGATCAGCACCGGCTTCACCTGGTGGCCGAGGGCCCTGGCCTCGTCGACCTCCTCGAACAGTTGTTCCCAGCTCAGCTGGAACTGCTGATCGGCGCTGAACTCGGGGACCAGGTAGTGATAGTTGGTGTCGAACCACTTGGTCATTTCCTGGGCATGGGCACCGCCGCAACAACTGTCGTCGCTGACGCCACGGGCCATGCCGAACAGGGTATGCAGGGTCGGCCCGGCCTCGCCGTGCGCCCGGAAGCGCTCGGGGATCACGCCGAAGGTCAGCGAATGGGTCAGCACCTGGTCATACCAGGCGAAATCGCCGACCGGCAGCAACTGGATGCCGGCATCCTTCTGTACCTGCCAGTGGGCAGCGCGCAGCTGCCGACCGACGGCCCGCAGGCCGGCCTCGTCCAGCTCGCCCTTCCAGAACGCTTCCTGGGCTTTTTTCAGTTCGCGATCGCGTCCGATGCGTGGGAAGCCGAGAGTGTGGGCCAGGGCCATGGGTGTTCCTCCAGTCGAAAGGTCGATGGAGGGATTCTCGTGAGGCTCATGCCATGAGACAAACTCAATTTCTTCGTGATGAAATCAAGTTTCCCTCATGATCATCCTCGCGCCCTGACCTCGGCGCCCTCCTCACTTGCGCTTGCGGATCGCCATGCGCCGAGGCTTGAGACCGCCAGCCGCGGCAGCGCCGGCCTCGCCGTCGACCACGGGCTGCATCCTGGCTCGCGCCGCGTGCAGCTTCTTGTAGCTGTCGATCAGCCGCAGGTGCCGGTCGAGCCCTTCCAGCTTCATGCTGGTCGGCGTCAGGCCGAAGAAGCGCACGCTGCCGTCCACCGAGCCCAGCGCGGCATCCATCCGCGCGTCGCCGAACATGCGGCGGAAATTGGCCTCGTAGTCGGCGATCTCCAGCTCGTCGTCGAGGACGACCTCCAGCACCACGTTCAGCGCCTGGTAGAACAGGCCGCGCTCGACGCTGTTGTCGTTGTACTGGAGGAACGCCTCCACGCCTTCCTTGGCGTCTTCGAAGCGCTTCAGGGCGAGGCCGATGAGCACTTTCAGCTCGAGGATGGTCAGTTGGCCCCAGACCGTGTTGTCGTCGAACTCGACGCCGATCAGCGTGGTGATGTCGGTGTAGTCGTCCACCTCGCAGTCTTCCAGGCGCTCCAGCAACGCCCCGAGCGCGGCGTCGTCGAGGCGGTGCAGGTTGAGGATGTCCTCGCGGAACGCCAGGGCCTTGTTGGTGTTGTCCCAGATCAGGTCTTCCACCGGATAGATTTCCGAGTAGCCCGGCACCAGGATCCGGCAGGCCGTAGCGCCGAGGTGCTCGTACACCGCCATGTAGACCTGCTTGCCCATGGCTTCGAGGATGCCGAACAGGGTCGCGGCTTCCTCGGCGTTGGCAGCCTCGCCCTGCCGGGTGAAGTCCCACTCGACGAACGGGAAATCGGCCTTGGCGCTGAAGAAGCGCCAGGACACCACGCCGCTGGAATCGATGAAATGCTCGACGAAGTTGTTCGGCTCGGTCAGCGCATGGCTTTCGAAGGTCGGCTGGGGCAGGTCGTTCAGGCCTTCGAAGCTGCGCCCCTGGAGCAGTTCGGTCAGGCTGCGCTCCAGGGCCACCTCGAAGCTCGGGTGGGCGCCGAAGGAAGCGAACACGCCGCCGGTGCGCGGATTCATCAGGGTCACGCACATCACCGGGAATTCGCCGCCCAGCGAGGCGTCCTTGACCAGTACCGGGAAGCCCTGCTCTTCCAGGCCGCGGATCCCGGCGAGGATGCCCGGGTACTTGGCCAGCACCTCCGGCGGCACGTCCGGCAGCGCCAGCTCGCCTTCGAGGATTTGCCGCTTGACCGCGCGCTCGAAGATCTCCGACAGGCACTGCACCTGCGCCTCGGCCAGGGTATTGCCGGCGCTCATGCCGTTGCTGAGGTAGAGGTTCTCGATCAGGTTGGAGGGGAAATACACCACCTGGCCGTCGGACTGGCGCACGAAGGGCAAGGCGCAGATACCGCGCTGCACGTTGCCCGAGTTGGTGTCGTACAGGTGCGAGCCGCGCAGCTCGCCGTCGGGGTCGTAGATCGCCAGGCAATGGCCGTCGAGCAGTCCCAGCGGCAGCGCATCGTCGCGGCCGGGCTTGAACCAGCGTTCGTCCGGGTAATGGACGAACGCCGCATTGGCGATCTCTTCTCCCCAGTACTGGTCGTTGTAGAAGAAGTTGCAGTTTAGCCGCTCGATGAATTCGCCCAGCGCCGAGGCCAGCGCGCTTTCCTTGCTCGCGCCCTTGCCGTTGGTGAAGCACATCGGCGACTGCGCATCGCGGATGTGCAGCGACCAGACGTTGGGCACGATGTTGCGCCAGGAGGCGATCTCGATCTTCATGCCGAGGCCGGCGAGGATGGCCGACAGGTTGGCGATGGTCTGCTCCAGCGGCAGGTCCTTGCCCGGGATGCGCGTGCAGCCGGCGGCATCGGTGCCGGGCATCAGCAGCGCCTGGGCGTCGGCATCGAGGTTGTCGACCTCCTCGATGACGAACTCGGGTCCGGTCTGCACCACCTTCTTCACCGTGCAACGGTCGATGGAGCGGAGGATGCCCTGGCGGTCCTTCTCCGAGATGTCGGCCGGCAGTTCCACCTGGATCTTGAAGATCTGCCGGTAGCGGTTCTCCGGGTCGACGATGTTGTTCTGCGACAGGCGTATGTTGTCGGTGGGGATGTTGCGCGTCTGGCAGTACAGCTTGACGAAGTAGGCGGCACACAGCGCCGACGACGCCAGGAAGTAGTCGAACGGCCCCGGCGCGGAGCCGTCGCCCTTGTAGCGGATCGGCTGGTCGGCGATCACCGTGAAATCATCGAACCTGGCTTCCAGTCGAAGGTTATCGAGAAAATTGACCTTTACTTCCACGGCGAGCACCAAGAGAAACGGAAACCGGCCATTATCCGGGAACTCCGGGCAAAAGTCCCAGCTCTCCGCCGTACGCGTCGCTACTTGCCGGCCTCCCCGCCGCTCTCCGGCACGTAGATCATCCGTCCGTCGGCCAGGCGGTAGGTCACTCCGGCGCGGCTGCCCTGCCCTTCGCCGATCTCGCCGCTGGCCTGGTAGCGCTTCAGCTCCTTGCCGTCCTTGACCAGCATGCGCATGTCCGCCTCGCCGGGGTTCTCGACCACCACCACCTTGTCCTGGCTGAATGGGTTGAGCGGGTTCTGCACGATGACGATCAGGAGGATGCCGATCACCACCAGGAACAGGTCGATCAGGTTGACCATCGAGAGGATCGGGTCGTCCGCCTCGTCGTGTTCGAGGAAGCGCATCAGCCGGCCTCCCGCGCACGTTCGACGGCGCGCAGTTCCTGGAGCAGCCAGCGGCGACGCACGGTGAGGATGAAGAAGGTGATGCTGGCGGCGACCAGGGCCAGGATCACCGCGGAAAACGCCACCACCAGGTTCTCGCCGATCCCCTGGGCGTCGTTGCGGGTCAGCGCCAGCAGCGCCGGCCCCATGGGGATCATGGTCGCCACCAGGCCGAGCATCGGCGCGCTGCGCGAGGTGATCCGCAGCCATTCCAGGCGCTGCATGATCCACAGTTCGAGGTCGTCGCTGTTGCCGCCATGCAGCGCCTGCCAGGCCGCCAGGCGCGAGCGGTAGCGCCCGCGACGGCGCTGCCAGGCTTCCATGGCGAAGCCGCCGAGGGCGACGAAGGCGTAGGCCAGCGCGGCGAGGATCAACAGCAGCACCGGCAGCAGGAACAGGCGGGTGAGTTCGTAGAGGCTGGTTTCCAGACCATTCATGAGCGATTTTCCATCGGACGACGATTGACTACGGATTGCCGGACGGCGCCGGCGGCGAACAGCGCGAGCAGCACGGCGGCGGCCAGCCGGAGCCAGGGCTGCGGCTCGCCGGACGGCGGCGGCGCGACTTCTTCGAGGACGCGGCCGCTGACCGTTTCGCCGGCACCGGACGCGGCCGCGCCCTCTGCCTGCGCCGCGGCCTCGCCGAAACCGCCGGCCATCCGTTCGATGAATTCACGGGTGGTCGCCGCGCCGACCTCGCCGGCGCCGGCGGCCGCCAGTTGCCGCCAGCGCTCGGCCAGTTCGCGGCGGGTCTGCTCGCTGGCGTCCCAGTAGCCCTTGCGGATGGCCTCGGCCATGCGCGCGATGATCTGCGCCTGGGCGGTCGGATTGTGCGTTTCGAACCACTCGGCGAGACCCAGCTCGCGGCGGTCCATGACGAAGGTGTCGTGCAACGCCTGCCACTGGTCGGCGCGGACCATGGTGCGATCCGCCGCCTGCCAGCCCCACAGGTTGTTGGCCAGGTCGAGCATTTCCAGGCTGCCGGCGTAGCCCTCGCGCTGCATCGCGGCGATCCACTGCGGGCTGAGGTAGCGCCCGCGCAGCTCGCTGGCGAGGAACTGCGCGGCGGCCGTGGTGCGCGGCTGGCGCTGGCGCAGGTCGGCGATGTACAGCGCCGGGCTGGCGCCGTCGAGGTGACGTACCGCCAGCGACAGGCCGCCGAGGTACTCGAACGGGTGGTCGGTGGAGAGCACGCCGTTGAGCGTCGAGGAGCGCGAGAGGATCGCCGCCTGTACACCCTTCAACTGTTCGGCGAACAGGTTGCCGCCATCCAGCTTCACGCCCCAGTCGCGACTGCCGTAGGCGTACTGCAAGCGCCCGAGGAACTGCTCGGCGAGCGCCGAGTCGTCGTCCCAGCGGGTGGAATCGAGGGTCAGTTGCGTGACCCCGGTGCCGTAGTCGCCCGGCGCATTGCCGAACAGCCGCAGGCGCGACAGGCGCTGCGCCAGTGGCGCTTCGACGCCGCGTTCGCGCAGGCGCCGCTCCAGCGCCTGGCTGTTGCGCGCCAGCGGGTTGCCCGGCTCGTCCAGCGCGGCGAGGCGCTCGATGGCCTCGGCGAGCAGGCGCATGAAGCCGTCGAACTGGTCGCGGTAGACACTGGTCACCTGTAGCACCACGTCCACCCGTGGACGCCCCAGTTCCGCCGCCGGCACGATGTCCAGCGCCAGCAGGCGGCCACCGGCGTCCCAGCGCGGGCGCAGGCCGAGGGCGTGCAGCGCCTGGCTTTCGACGATGCCCAGGTGGCGCATGGTTTCCGACGACCAGAGGCTGAAGGCGAGCTTTTCCGGCGCCCTGCCCTGGTGCTCGGCGCGGTAGCTTTCCAGCAGTTGGCCGAAGGCCTCGGCGCCGGCTTCGTAGGCGGCGCGGGTCGGTACCTTGTCGGCCTCGAAGGCGAACAGGTTGCGCCCGCTGGGTACCTGCGGATTGCGGATCGGATCGCCGCCCGGCCCGGGCGCGACGAAGCGCCCGGCGAGGCCGGCGAGCAGCGCCTCCAGTTCGCCGGTGTCGGCGAGCTGGCGGTCCAGTTCGCGGGCGCGCAGCAACTGCTCGCGCAGGCGCGGATCGGCCACCTTGGCGATCTCGCCACCGTCGCGCAGGTAGCGTTGCAGTGTGCGGTAGGCACGACCTTCCCGCAGCGCCCTGAAATCGGCGGCGAACAGTTCGTCGGGGTCGAGACCGAGCGCGCGGTAGTAGGGCTCGCCGAGCTGCTGCATGACGGTGCCCAGGCGCAGCTCCGGCGAGGCGGCGACACCGAAGGTGTGCAGCCCCAGCGGCATCGCCGAGCCGGCCAGTCGGTGCAGGTGGTCGTGGAGCACGCCGAGGAACGCCGGGAAATCCTCGCGCATCGCTGCCTCGCTCCAGCCCAGGTCGTCGTTCATGTGCGCCGCCCGCACCGCCGCGCGGATCTGCTCGGCGCTGCGTTCGCGCACCGCGCCCTCGTCCAGTTGCTGGTATTCGTGGATCAACTGGTGCAGGTCGCGCAGTTCGTCGTACAGCCCGGCCGGGGCGAACGACGGCGTCTGGTGGCTGACGGTGACCGCGCGCCCGCGCCGGCGCGCCTGGATCGCCTCGCCAACGTTGTCCTGGATGTACGGGTAGAACACCGGCAGGTCGCCGAGCGCCCGCAGCGGGTAGTCGCCCACCGCCAGCCCGCGGTCCTTGCCGGGTAGCCATTCCTGGGTGCCATGGGTGCCGAAATGGATCAGCGCGTCGGCGCCGAAACCCTCGCGGACGAACTGGTAGACCGCCAGGAAGAGATGGTCCGGCGGCACCGCGCTGTCGTGGTAGGCCTCGCCCGGACGGCCGGCGCGCGGCGGCTGCGGCAACAGCAGCAGATTACCCAGGCGCGCCGCCGGGAACACGAAGCGTCGCTGGCCGTCGATATCGCGCAAGGCCCAATGTCGACGGGGGTCGCCCCAGCGCGCGCGCATCTCCTCGCGCAGATCCGCCGGCAGCGCCTCGAACCAGTGCAGGTAGGCGTCCAGCGGCAGGCTCGCGGCGAGGCCGTCGCGATACAGCGCGTCCAGGGTCTGCGGCCGGTAGTAGCCGCTGAGCAGGCGCTGGGCGGTATCGATCAGCGCGCTTTCGTCGCTCGTCGCAACCCGGTAGCCGGCCGCCCGCAGCGCTTCGCCGAGACGGGCCAGGCTGGCCGGTACATTGAGATGCGAGGCGGCGACGTTCTTCTCGCCCTCTGGGTGGTTCCAGAACATCAGCGCCAGGTGCTTGTCCGCCGCCGGCAGGCGACGCAGGCGCAGCAGCCGGTCGAGCTTGTCCAGCAGGGCCTCGGCCTGCCCGGCCATCAGCTTCGGCTCGCCGTTCTCCAGGGCGCTGATCACCAGCGGATCGCTCATTCCCCAGGTTTCCGGCATGCCGAGGAAGGCCGCCGCGGTACGCGGCGCCACCCCGCTGGCGGCGGCCAGCCAGTCGGCCTCGTTGCCGTCGCGGTAGCCGAGGGTCTGCAATACCGGCACGTCCAGCGCGAGGAACTCGGCACGGCGCGCCGGGCCGTTCTGCAGGTGCTGCAGGTTGACCAGCGCCTGGACATCGGCGCCAGCGAAGGACTTCCTCAACGCCTCCGGATCGCTGTCGTCGAACCACACCGCCAGCGGCGCCTGGCCGTGCCGCTCGCTACGCCGCAACAGTTCGTCGATGGCGCCGGTCTGGGCGTCGGCGATGGCGCCGCGCGGGATCAGGAAGGCGATGCGCGGGGCATCGCTGGCCCAGCGCGAGGCGCCCCAGGCCAGGTAGTCGGCGAGGCCGGCGAACGGCGCCGGTGCGTCGGGATGATAGAAGCCGGCCTGCGCCAGGGGCTGCGGCGCCGGCAACGCGTCGACGGGCAGGCCGGCATGCCAGCGTCGGACCGCCTCGAACAGCCGGCGCAGGTTGGCTTCGCCGCCGTTCGCGTAGTAGCCGACCAGGCGCCCGCCCAGCGCCGCCGGCAGGTTGCCGAAGCCCGGAGGACCGCCGCCGACGCGGATCCAGGGTTGCGTCCCGCCTTGCAAGCGCTCGCCCAGCGCCTCCTCGACCTGGGCGCGATCGGTCGGCCGCGGCGTGTCGAGGATCAGCAGGTCGCCGCCGTCCAGCCACTCGCCGGGCGGCGCCTCGCCGATGCCGAGGCGCAGGCCGCGCAACTCGACACCGGCCTCGCGCGCCCAACCGGCTAGGCGCTGGTGCTTGCCCGGGAGGACGAAATCGCTGCTGAGCAGACGCACCTGGGCCGGCTCCGCCCAGGCACAGAGACTGGCCAGCAGCGCGCCGCAGAAGAGTAGCGAACGGCGCATCAGAAGCTCGCCACCAGACCGAGATGGAAGGTCCGCCCAGGTTCGGCATAGGTGAAGTGCGTGTCGTCGTCGGCCAGGCGCTGGTCGCCAAGGTTCTCGATGCCGCCGCGCAGCGTCAGGTTCTCGCTGAGTTTCTGGCTCAGCTCCAGGTGCCAAAGGCTGTAGGCCGGCAAGGCATAGCCGACGTTGCTGCTGTAGGCCACCTGGCTGCCGACGTATTCGGTGCGCAACTGGGCGCTGAAGCGCGCATTGGGGCTCCAGCGCAATTGGCTGTTGGCGAGGTGCCGGGAGCGGTCGCCGAGGCGCTGGCCGGCGGTGCGGTTGCGCGCGTCGAGGTAGGTGTAGTTGAGTTCCCAGCGCAGGTCCGCCGGCAGGTCCACGCCGCCGCCCAGCTCGAGGCCGCGGATCCGTGCCCTGTCGACGTTCTCGTAGTTGCGCACCTCGGCGCCGCGCACCCCGCAGCGCGCTACGCAGACGGTCTGGATCAGGTCGCGGACATCGTTCTCGAACACCGTGCCCTTCAGCGACCAGCCGTCGCCCTGGTAGTCGGCGCCCAGTTCGTAGGACGTATTGGTCTCCGGCTTCAGGTCGGGATTGCCGTAGATGGTGAAGCGCCCGCCGCCGCCGACCGCCGCATACTCCGGCGATAGCTGCTTCAGGCTCGGCGCCTTGTAGCCGCGGCCGACGCCGGCGCGCAGGGTCAGCGCATCGGAAAGGTGGTGCAGCAGGTACAGGCGCGGACTGCTTTCCCAGCCGAACGCCTCGTGCTTGTCGAAGCGGCTGCCGAGGGTCAGCGACCAGTCCGGGCCGAAGGCGATCTCGTCCTGCAGGAACAGCGCCTTGTGTCGCGCGCTGGCGTCGCCGGCGGTATTCACCGAGCGATCCTCCAGTTCTTCCTTGCGCCATTCGCCGCCGAGGGTGAAGAGATGCCGCTCGAAGGCCGGCATGCTGAGGTGGCCGTCGACCACGCTGTCGGTAAGCCGCTGCGGGTTGCTCGGCGGTTGTCCGTCGGAACGCGCGTTGTGCCGCTCCAGGCGGTTGCGGTAGGTGCGCAGCTGGCTGCTGCCCCAGTCCCACTGGCCATTGTGGGCGAGCGACCAGCGCTCGCGTTCGATCACGTCGCGCGACTCGTAGTAGCGCGAGCGCGGCCCCCCGGTCTCGCTGTTGCGCCAGCGTCGTTCGCGCCCGCGCTGGTGGCCGAGGTCGATGCGCTGGGCGTCGTCCGGGGTCCAACTGAGGTTCAGCCCGCCGCTGTCGGCGTTGCCGCCTTCCAGCTCGGAGAGCCGGCGCTCGTCGGCGTCCGGGGTTTCCTGCTGGCGGCGGCTCTCGCCGTTCAGGGCGAGGCCCAGCTTGCCGGGCACCAGCGGCCCGGCGAGATAGGCGCCGAGCTGGTGGCTCTGCCCGCCGAGGCCGTCCTCGCGCACGCCGCCATCGAGCAGGCCGCTGCCCGTCCAGGTATCGGTGGCGCGCCGGGTGATCACGTTCACCACTCCGCCGAGGGCTTCCGAACCGTAGAGCGAGGACATCGGCCCGCGTACCACCTCGATGCGCTCGATGCTCTCCACCGGCACCCAGCCGAGGTCGAAGTCGGAATGGGCGATGGCCCCGGACGAGGTGGAGATCCGCTGGCCGTCCACCAGCACCAGGGTGTGCTCGCTGGACATGCCGCGAACGCTGATGCCCCGCCGGGACATGCCGACGCCGTTGAACTGCAGGCTTTCCGAACCGCGCAGGGCTTCCTGCAGGTCGCGCACCGGGCGCCGCCGCAGGTCCTCGGCGGTGATCAGCGAAACGCTGGCCGGGGCGTCGCGCAGCTTGCGCTCGGTAGTGGTGGCGCTGACCACGGTCGGCTCCAGGTCGACCGGCGCGGCCAGCGCCAGGCAGGGAAGCAGGTAGAGGAACGGCACGGCGCGGGCCAGCCGCAGCGGAGGAAGACGGTGCGGGGAGGAATGGGGGGTCATGGTCGGCAGGTATGAATTATGAATATTTATAAGTTATAACATAACATTTTCTCGAATGAAGAATGCCCGCCGTTTCTTCTTCGTCGAGGCGAGGGAACGTCTCGCTCGCCGTATCCCTCGAAGCACAGGACCCCACTCTCAACCGGGCATGCCCCCCAGGAGGAAAGATGACCGCAACCGAGCAGATCATGGCGCTCCTGGAACGCTGGGACCGCCAGCAGGAGGGCTACATCCGCCAGCGCGAGGAGCGCTACGAGGCGATGTTCCAGTTGCTCGAAGACCTCTTCGGCCGCGACGGGCGCTTCACCGCCATCGACGCCGCCTGCGGCCCGGGCTCCCTCGGCCGGCGCCTGCTCGAACGCTTCCCGGCGGCGCGGGTGGTGGCGCTGGACGCCGACGTCATGCTGCTGGAGATCGCGCGTACGGCGCTGGCCGGTTTCGCCGAACGGG
The DNA here is from genome assembly GCF_001815235.1 of Pseudomonas sp. HMSC065H01. Classification (NCBI taxonomy): domain Bacteria; kingdom Pseudomonadati; phylum Pseudomonadota; class Gammaproteobacteria; order Pseudomonadales; family Pseudomonadaceae; genus Pseudomonas; species Pseudomonas sp. HMSC065H01. The sequence goes on from NZ_KV819887.1 coordinate 50,848, forward strand.
TCCGCGTGGTGGAGTGCGACCTCACCGATCCAGGCTGGACCGAACGGGTCGCCGAAGCGCGCGAGTCCCTCGCCGGCGAACGGCCCGCGGCGCTGCTCTCTTCCACCGCGTTGCACTGGCTGTCGCCCGCCGAACTCGCCGGGTTCTACGCCCAGGCCGGCGAGCTGCTCGCCCCCGGCGGCGTGCTGCTGAACGCCGACCACATGCGCTACGACCGACGCTGGCCGGGACTCGCGGAATTGTCCCGGAAGCACCGCGAGCGGGTCCTCCAGGCGTCCGTGGCCAGCGGCGCGGACAGTTGGGAAGACTGGTGGCAACGCGCCGCGCAGATCCCCCGGCTGGCCCCGCTGAAGGCGCAGCGCGACGCCCATTTCGCGCGGCGCCCGCTCAGGCGCGCCAGCGAAGACGAAGACTGCTCGCTCGATTTCCATCTCGCCGCCCTGCGCCAGGCGGGCTTCGCCGAGGCCGCCACGGTCTGGCAGCAATTGGACAACTACGTGGTCTTCGCCCGCCTCGCCCAGGCCTGATACGCCGTCACCCGGGCGCGGGGAATACCTCCAATGGAACCCGGGCAATCCGCCGGACGTTGACGCAGATCAAGGCCGGCTCGGCGTCGCTCGCCAGAATCCACAACATCTTGTTGTTTTGCAAAATCAAAACACATCATGTTGTGGAGAGATTGAAATGACCCAGCCCCGGAAGGCTACCTGGCCGGCCACCCTGCTCAAGCGCAACGGACGTGAAGTCCCCTTCGATCCCGGCAAGATCGAACGCGCCATCGCCGCCGCCGGCCAGGCCACCGGCGAGTTCGACCCGCAGCAGGCGCAGGCGCTCGCCGAACGCGTGGTGGAACGCCTGCCGGAACGCGCCTGCCTGGATATCGAACGGGTCCAGGACCTGGTCGAACGGGTGCTGATGGAGGCCGGCCACTACCCCACGGCGCGCGCCTACGTGGTCTACCGCGAACGCCACGGCCGGCTGCGCCGCGAGCGCAAGACCCTGGTAGACGTCGCCGCGTCGATGAACGAATACCTGTCCCGCGAGGATTGGCGGGTGCGCGCCAACGCCAACCAGGGCTATTCCCTCGGCGGGCTGATCCTCAACGTATCCGGCAAGGTCACCGCGAACTACTGGCTGGACGAGGTCTACGATGCCGACATCGCCGCCGCCCACCGCGACGCCGACCTGCATATCCACGACCTCGACATGCTCGCCGGCTATTGCGCCGGCTGGTCGCTGCGCACCTTGCTGAACGAAGGCCTGAACGGCGTGCCGGGGCGGGTCGAGGCCGGTCCGCCGAAGCACCTGGGCAGCGCCCTGGGGCAGATGGTCAACTTCCTCGGCACCCTGCAGAACGAATGGGCCGGGGCCCAGGCCTTCAGTTCCTTCGATACCTACCTGGCGCCCTACGTGCGCAAGGACCGCCTCGACTACGCCAGCGTGCGCCAGGCCCTCCAGGAGTTCATCTACAACCTCAACGTGCCGTCGCGCTGGGGCACCCAGACGCCCTTCACCAACCTGACCTTCGACTGGGTCTGCCCGGACGACCTGCGCGACCAGGTGCCGCGCATCGGCGGCGAGGAGATGCCCTTCGCCTACGGCGAGCTGCAGGCCGAGATGGACCTGATCAACCGCGCCTACATCGAGGTGATGCAGGCCGGCGACGCCCATGGCCGGGTGTTCACCTTCCCGATCCCGACCTACAACATCACCCACGACTTCCCCTGGGACAGCGACAACGCCACGCGCCTGTTCGAGATGACCGCGCGCTACGGCCTGCCCTACTTCCAGAACTTCCTCAACTCGGACATGCAGCCCAACCAGGTGCGCTCGATGTGCTGCCGCCTGCAACTGGACGTGCGCGAACTGCTCAAGCGCGGCAACGGCCTGTTCGGCTCGGCGGAGCAGACCGGCTCGCTGGGCGTGGTGACGATCAACTGCGCGCGCCTGGGCTATCGCCACCGTGGCGACGCCGCCGGCCTCTACCGCCAGCTCGACCACCTGCTCGAACTCGCCTTCGCCAGCCTGGAGCTGAAGCGCAAGGTGATCCAGCAGCACATGGATGCCGGCCTCTATCCCTACACCCGACGCTACCTGGGTACCCTGCGCAACCATTTCTCCACCATCGGCGTGAACGGCCTGCACGAGATGGTGCGCAACTTCAGCGACGACCGCGAGGGACTGCACAGCGAAGCCGGGCGCGAGATGGCCCTGGCCCTGCTCGATCACGTGCGCGCGCGGCTGGTGGGTTTCCAGGAGGACAGCGGGCACCTCTACAACCTGGAAGCCACGCCCGCCGAGGGCACCACCTATCGCTTCGCCCGCGAGGACCGCAAGCGCTATCCGCGCATCCTCCAGGCCGGCACGCCGGAGGCGCCCTACTACACCAACTCCTCGCAACTGCCGGTGGGCTTCACCGACGACCCGTTCGAGGCGCTGGAACTGCAGGACGCCCTGCAATGCAAGTACACCGGCGGCACCGTGCTGCATCTCTACATGGCCGAGCGGATTTCCTCCGCCGAAGCCTGCAAGACCCTGGTGCGCACCGCCCTCGGTCGCTTCCGCCTGCCGTACCTGACCGTCACCCCCACCTTCTCGATCTGCCCGCGGCACGGCTACCTGGCCGGCGAGCACGAGTTCTGCCCGAAGTGCGACGAGGAGCTGCTGCAACGCTCCACGCCCAAGAGCTGTTGCGGCGGCTGCGGCGGTTGAGTCGCCTGTCGTTCCTTTCATCCACCAGCAAGGAGTACCACCGATGATCCCCAACCAGTTGCCCGAAGGCCAGCGCCAGCGCTGCGAAGTCTGGACCCGCGTGATGGGCTACCACCGTCCCGTGGCAGCGTTCAATGCCGGCAAGCAGTCCGAGCATCGCGAACGCCGCCATTTCCGCGAGACGCGATGAGCGCCACGCTCAGGGTCGGGGGCCTGGTGCCCCTGACCACCCTCGACTACCCCGGCCTGCTCGCCTGCGTGCTGTTCTGCCAGGGCTGCGCCTGGCGCTGCCGCTACTGCCACAACCCGGAACTGATCGCGCCGCGCGGCGCGGAGGAAATCCCCTGGCCACGCCTGCTCGACTTCCTCCGCCGACGCCAGGGCCTGTTGCAGGCGGTGGTCTTCAGCGGCGGCGAGGCGACCCTGCAGGCGGCCCTCGGCGACGCCATGCGCACGGTCCGCGAACTGGGCTTCCGCGTCGGCCTGCACAGCGCCGGCATCAACCCCCGCGCCTTCGCCCGGGTGCTGGCGCAGAGCGACTGGGTGGGCTTCGACGTCAAGGCGCCGGCCGAGGACGTCGCCGCCATTACCGGCGTGGACGGCAGCGGCGCGGCCAACTGGCGCAGCCTGGAATACCTGCTGGACAGCGGCGTGGCCTACGAATGCCGGACCACGGTGCACTGGGGCTTGTTCGATAGCGAACGCCTCTGGCGCCTGGCGACGCGCCTGCGCGCGATGGGCGTGGAGCGCTTCGCCGTACAACTGGCGCGCCCGGCCCGCCAGCTCGATCCGCAGCTTCTCGCGAAGCCCGCGCCGCAGGGCGCTGCGCAGCTATGGCGAGAACTGGAAGAGCTGTTTCCCGCCTTCGAACTGCGCGACGCCTGAGCCTCCGGTTCAGCGGCGCCGCTCGGGCCTGCCAGCTCGCTCGGACAGGGCGGGCAGTCCCGACCAGGCCTGCCCTTCACAAGACTCATACGATCGTACGAGAGCACCTTCTCGATTCCTAGTTGCGTCCAATTGTCGCGGACGGCGCCGCTCGCCACCCTTGCTCCAGATTCAGCGACCCCGGACCCGCGCCATGAAACTCACGCTCACCCCTCCCCTGACCCCCAGCCACTGGATGCGCTCGACCGACCTGGCCGACACCGCCAGCGCCCCCCTCGTCGGCGCCCACTCGGCGGACGTGGCGATAGTCGGCGGCGGTTTCGTCGGGCTCTGGACCGCCATCACCCTCAAGCAACTGGAACCGGACGCACGGGTCCTGCTACTGGAGCAGGACGTCTGCGGCGGCGGCGCTTCCGGCAGGAACGGTGGTTTCGTGATGTCCTGGTGGCCGAAGATCGGCACCTTGCTGGGCTTCTGCAACGAGGCGCAGGCGCGCTTCCTTGGCGAAAGCGCGGAGCGGGCGATCCAGGAACTCGGGGAGTTCTGCGCGCGGCATGACATCGATGCGCACTTCCAGCAGAAGGGCTGGCTGTGGACCGCCACCACGGCGCACCACCTCGACGCCTGGAACGATACCCTCGCCGCCTGCGAACGGCTCGGCGTCAGTCCCTTCGAACGCCTCGACGCCAGCGAAGTGGCACGCCGGACCGGTTCGCCGGTGCATCTCGCCGGGGTCTTCGAGCGCAGCAATGCCACCGTGCAACCAGCCTTGCTGGTGCAAGGCATGCGCCGCGTGGCGCTGGTCCTCGGCGTGGAAATCCACGAGCGCTGTGGCGTCAGCCAGATCGTTCCCGGCCAGCCGGCACAGCTGCTGAGCGCCGGGGCCCGGGTCCAGGCCAAGGCGGTGGTTCTCGCGACCAACGCCTGGTCGGCCGCCCTGCCCAGGCTCTCCAGGCTGATCGTGCCGGTGAACAGTTCCATCGCGGTTACCGAGGCGATACCGCAACGGCTGGAGCGAATCGGCTGGACCGGCGGGGAAGCCATCACCGATTCCCAACTGATGGTGGACTACTACCGCACCACCCGCGACGGGCGCATCGCCTTCGGCAAGGGCACCGGCGCCATCAGCTACGGCTCGCGCATCGGCCGGGTATTCGACGTCGACCGGGAGAGCCTGGCCCTGACCGAGGCCGACTTCCGCCGCACCTATCCCTCGCTAGGCGACATCCCGCTGGTCGACGGCTGGTCCGGCCCCATCGACCGTACCTACGACAGCCTGCCGGTCTTCGGCCACCTGCACGAGAACATCCACTACGGCATCGGCTGGAGCGGCAACGGCGTGGGACCGAGCCGCCTGGGCGGGCGGATCCTCGCCAGCCTCGCCCTCGGCCGCGACGACCCGTGGAGCCGTTGTCCGCTGGTAGAACGCCGCTGCCGGAGCTTCCCCCCCGAGCCGCTGCGCTACCTGGGTGGCTCCCTGGTGCGCAACGCCGTCCTGCGCAAGGAACGCGCGGAACTCGCCGGTACCGCGCCCTCGGCCACCGACCGCTTTCTCGCACGCTTCGCCCCCGCCGGCCTTGAAGACAAATCCTGAGGAGCCCATGGCATGAACCCTTCGCTCATCCGTCTCGACGACGAAAGTCCTTTCACCTCGCCCACGCCCGTCGGCCAGCCGCTGGGCGAACCGGTAGCCCTGACCCGTACCGCGGCCCACCGCCCGCTCGCCGACGGCAACGGCGTGACCGGCATCTGGGAATGTACCCCGGGGCGCTTCCGCCGACAGGTCGAGCAGGCCGAGTACAGCTACATCGTCAGCGGTGAAGGTCGCTTCACCCCCGACGAAGGCCAGGCCGTGGAGTTTCGCGCCGGCGACGCGCTCTATTTCGCCGCTGCCACCCAGGGCACCTGGGACATCCGCCAGACCGTGCGCAAGACCTACCTGATCTTCGACTGACCCCGAAGAACCGAACTCCACCGCCCTGACAGAGGAAACAAGAAATGGGTATGCGAGAAGCGAACGACAACGCATCGGGCCTCAAGGCCCATCCCCTGGGCTCGCTCGAGACGATCGCGATCATCATCGGCACCAACATCGGCGCCGGCGTGCTGAGCATGGCCTACGCCGCCCGCAAGGTCGGCTACGTGCCGTTGCTGGTATGCCTGGCCCTGACCTGCCTCTTCTGCATCGTCACCATGCTCTACGTGACCGAAGCCTGCCTGAGAACCCGCGGCAACAACCAGCTCAGCGGCCTCTCCCGGCGTTACCTGGGCCCGCTCGGCGGCTGGCTGATCTTCATCGCGGTGGCGGCCAACAGCTACGGGGCCCTGGTCGCCTACATGACCGGCAGCGGCAACATCATGCTCGAGTTCTTCGGCCAGTACGGCCTCACGCGCGAGGTCGGCAGCCTGATCTTCTTCGTCCCCTCGGCGCTGGTGCTCTACCTGGGCCTGAAGGCGCTCGGCGTGGGCGAGAAGCTGATCAGCGCCGGCATGGTGGCCATCGTCTGCATCCTCATCGGCGCTACCCTGATGCACGACGACGCCCGTCTCGCCCACCTTTGGCAGAGCCAGTGGCAATACGTGGTTCCAGTGTTCAACCTGGCGGTCTTCGTGTTCGGCGCGCAGTTCCTGGTTCCGGAGCTGGTGCGCGGCAACCTGGCAACCCCCGGGCGCGTGCCGCGCCTGATCGTGGTCGGCATGCTGCTGACCTTCCTGCTGGTGGCGGCCATTCCTGCCTCGGTCATCGCCCTGGTCGGCCCCGACAACCTCAGCGAGGTGGCGACCTTGAGCTGGGGACGCTCCCTCGGCCAATGGGCCTACTACGTGGCGAACACCTTCGCCTTGCTGGCGATGCTGACCTCCTACTGGGGACTCGGCGGGTGCCTGTTCACCAATATCTTCGACCACTTCCGCCTGGGCAGCGAAACCAACCGGCGCAAACGCCTGGCGGTGCTCGCCGCGGTCTCGGTCCCGCCGTTCCTGCTGGCCTATGCGGGGCTCGGCGGCTTCGTGAACGCGCTGTACTTCGCCGGTACCTTCGGCGGCGTACTGATGGGCATCATCCCCATCCTCCTGCTCAACGCGGCGCGGCGCCACGGCGACCAACTGCCGGCATTCAGCTGCGGCTGGTATGCCCATCCGCTGATACAGGGGCTGATCGTCCTGGTGTTCGCCTCCAGCGGGGTCTACGCGATCGCCTCGGCACTGGGGATGCTGCCCGCCAGTTGGTGACAGGGCGCGCTGCCTGCGCCCGGGGCGATTACACTGAAGGCCCATGCCTGGAGTTTCCTGGACATGCCGCAGAGCATCCGCCACCTGATCGCCCTCCCCGAACTCCGTTCGCGCCTGCTGAGCGGAGCCGGCGGCCTCGACCGCCCGGTTCGCTGGGCGCATGTCTGCGAACTCGACGACCCCACCGAATGGCTCGGCGAGGGTGACCTGCTGATGACCACCGGGCTGGGCATACCGAGCGACGCCGAGCGGCAACGGCGTTACGTCCGAAGACTGGCCGAGGCCGGCCTGGCAGGCATGATGATCGGCGAGAACATGGAAGCCCCGAGCGACCTCGATGCCCTGCGCGAGACGGCCGAGGCCCTGGGCTTTCCGTTGATTCTCACCCACTACGGCGTCCCTTTCGCCGCCGTGACCCGGGCCATCGTCGATGCGGGACAGAAAGACGAATACGAGCGCCGCAACGCCCTGGCCCGGATATACGAAAGCGCCCGGTTGAGCATGCAGGGACTGGGCCTGCCGGCGCTGCTGCAACGCCTCGGCAAGGACGTGCGAAGCAGCCTCTACCTCATCGTTCCCGACACCCTGGCGGCCTGGCAGCCAGGCCTGCCAGGGCTGCCCGCGGAGTTGGCCGACGCGCTGCGCAACCGCCGTCGCGAGCAGGCGGAGCCGCAGCCAATGGTCCTTCGCCATCCGCTCGCGGAAGGCGAAGCGCTCAGCATCGGCATTCCTTCCGACCGGAACTGCCTGCTGATAGCCCTGGGCGAGCGGCTGCCGGACTACAGTCTCCTGCACCACCTGACGGCAGTGCTCGGCATAGAGATCGAACGGCTGCGCGTCGAAAGCGAACGCCACCTGCGCCTGGGTTCGGAATTGCTCGACGACCTGCTGCAACGACGGCTATACCGGGAACAAGCCGAGGAGCGGCTGGAGGAACTGCTGCCCGGGCTCGATCTCGACGATGCAGTCGTTTCCGTGACAAGTTCCGAGGGGCTCGCGACCGACCCTATCGGTCTTTTCCGGGGCCACGACTCACGCCTGCTGGTTCGCGCGCAAGGCCAGGAAATCATTCTGCTGCACCAGGCCGGCCTCGCCTCGACACTGCAGGAAGCCCTGGACAGCTCGCTGGGCGTGAGCGCCCCGCTCCGTCGTGCCGAACGTTGCGCCGAGGCCTTGCGCGAAGCGCGTCTGGCCCTGGCCCACAGCCATTCCCGGCGACCGTTGTGTCGCTACGCGGAACTGGACGACGAGGCGCCCTGGCTACCCAGAAGCCTCGCCGAGGCCGAGCGGGCGTTCCGTCTGGTCCTCGGCGCCCTCCACGACTATGACGCGGCCAATGGCTCCGCACTGCTACACACGCTGCAGGTCTTTCTCGAGGAAAACAGGTCCTGGTTGAACGCCGCGCAGCGGCTACACATACACAAGCAGAGCCTGGTCTACCGGATACGCCGCATCGAGGAAATCAGCGGTCGCTCGCTGGACAGCACCGCCGATGTGGCGACCCTCTGGTTCGCCTTGCAGGCAACCCGGCTGTCGCCGGAAGCGAGGGGCAGGACGGCGAAGGGCAGCCTCCTGGAGCAGTCCGCGCACCATGGCGGCGACATGGACTGACGGCGGAGCCCGATACCTGGCGCTTGCAGGGCGACGCCGCCGCCAACAGGCGCGGCCAGGAACGGTTGCCTGGCAGCGGCGTGGCCTGTGGATGCCGGACCACGGTGCATCGCAGCGCCCGGTTGCAGACTGGCGCCGCCACGTCCCGCTGACGTCCCAACGAGCTGGTGGTCGACCACTACCTGGACAGCGAATGGAAGGACACCCCGGACAACCGCGACAGCAATATCGGCAGCATGCGCCGACAACTGGTCTGCCACTTCAACGTCGCCCGCAACAAGCCCGAGTGGAACCTGGAACCCTCGCGGCCGTACACCTCCAACGAGGACTCCATCGCCAAGGGCTGCAATAACACCTGAGGCCGCTCCGCGGGGGCGCTAAGGCGTCCCCTGCGAACAGCGATATGGCCTTTTGATATCACACGCTCTACCATGCCGTCTTTCCAAGCCGCCAGGGAACGAACGCATGGCTTTCGATGCCGCCCGCTATGTCCACCGCTACTACGCCAGCCTGGCGCCCGCCCCGGGCAACGAATACCCGCGCCTGAGGGCCTGGGAGTACCTCTGGGAGTATGTCTGGGACCCCAGTCGCAGCTGGGACGACCTGACCGCCCCCGAACAGCTCGACACCACCGCCCTGCACCTGGGTTTCTACCTGGCCAACTGGGGCATGTTCCGTGGCTCCTCGGGACTGCTGCAGAACAGCAACCTGGACCTGATGAAAGCGCTGGCCCGGCAGCTCTTCAGCGGTGCCGGACCGGAACTCTTCGAGCTGTCCCTGGTGGATTTCGCCGGCAACGGCGCGCGCCTGGCGCACAACCGCAAGCTGCTGGAAACGGTACTCGGGTCGATGGACGCCCTCAGCAGCCGGGTGAGCTGGACCGACACCCTGAAGAGCAAGATCCTGCTCGGCGTCTGGGGCGAGTTTCCCGCCCTCGACCGCCACTACGTGGCCGCCTGTCGCGCGCTGTATCCACGCCGGGGCCTGACGAGCGTCAACGGCGGGACCCTCACCGCGCTGCACCGCCTGATTGGCGAAGAAAGGCTGTCGTTCCCGCGCCTGGAGACCGCCCGCAAGGGGCTCCTCTACCCCACCGGGCGCCTGGCCGACATGGCTTTCTTCCAGTACGGCCTGGAAAACGCTTGAGGCGCTGCGCCGCCGATCCGGGGGACTTGTAGGCATGCCCTCGCTGTAAGTAGTATGAGACTCATTCTCAATTACAACAGCGATCCCCTCCATGCCGCCGGCCGACGCCTCCCTGCACGACGCTGTGAGCCATCTCTACCAGGACCACCATGGCTGGCTGCAAGGCTGGTTGCGGCGACGCCTGGGCTGCGCGGAAAACGCCGCCGACCTGGCCCAGGACACCTTCGCCCGCCTGCTCGCCTCGCGCCGGGTACTGGATGCGCGCGAACCGCGCGCCTACCTGACCACCGTCGCCAAGGGGCTGATGATCAACTGGTTCCAGCGCCAGTCGCTGGAGCGCGCCTACCTCGATGCCCTGGCCAACCTCCCGGAAGACCTCGCGCCGCCGCCGGAACAGCGGTTGATGGTGCTGGAAACCCTGCATGAAGTAGACGCCCTGCTCGGCAGCCTGCCGGACAGGGTTCGCCAGGCGTTTCTCCTGGCGCAGATCGAAGGCCTGAAGTACGAAGCCATCGCCGAGCGCCTGGGCGTGTCCCTGGGTTCGGTCAAGCGCTACATGCAGCAGGCCTTCCGCCAGTGCCTGGAGCTGATGGAATGAACGCCGCGGACGAAGGCCGGATTCCCTCGCCGATCCTCGACGAGGCCGCCGAGTGGCTGGTGCGCCTGCAGGACAGCGGCTGCACCGACGACACGCGCCAGGCCTGCGCCCAGTGGCGGCAGCGCAGCCCGCAGCACGCCCATGCCTGGGAGCGCGCCGAGCGCCTGCTGCAATGCCTCGGCCGACTGCCGCCGGCGCTGGCCCTGCCGACCCTCGGCCGCGAGCGCGGGCTGGACCGGCGGCGCGCGATCAAGCACCTCGCCCTGGTCCTCGGCGGCGCCTCGCTGGGGCTCGCCACCTGGCAGGCCGAACCGTTGCGCGACTGGCTGGCCGACCAGCGCACCGGCGTCGGCGAACAGCGCCGCCTGCCCCTGCCCGACGGCAGCCTGCTGACCCTGAACACCGACAGCGCCGTGGACCTGGCCTTCGACGCCAGCCAGCGGCTGGTACGCCTGCTGCGCGGCGAGATCTTCGTCGATAGCCGCGCCGACCCGCGTCCGTTCCGCGTCGCCACCGCCGAAGCGCGGCTGCATGCCGGTGCCGCCCGCTTCAACGTACGCCAGGAGATGGCCGCGACCCGGGTCGCGGTACTCGCCGGGCGGGTCGAACTGAGCCCGCTCCACGGACGCGGGCGCTGGCTGGAAAGCGGCGAGTCGGTGCGCCTGGGCGCCGACGGCGAAGCGCGCCGGCTGGCCTTCGACGGCCTGCCGGACGCCTGGACCCGCGGCATGCTGATGGCCGACCGGATGCCGCTGGCCGAGGTGCTCGCCGAACTCGCCCGCTACCGTCGCGGCGTACTGCGCTGCGACCCGCAACTGGCCAGGCTGGCGGTGTCGGGCGCCTATCCGCTGCTGGACCTGCGGCGCACGCTGGGCATGCTGCAGGCCACCTATCCGCTGAAGGTGCGCGGGGTGACCGACTACTGGATCAGCCTGGTGCCGGCGTGACGGCGCGGCCGCCATCCCCGTGGCAACCGCCTCCTCGCGTCCACCCCGGCAGGCCGTCCGCCGTTGCGCCGGAACAGGCGTTGCCATCGACATACCGTGCTCCGCAGAAAAATAACCGCCTCGACCTGAGACCTTTTTCCTTCTCGGCTGGCAAGTAGAGGAATCCGCCCCGACCCAAGGTCCGCAGAGACCACGAGGAACCCTGTACATGCCCGTACGCACGCTTCGCCCCCGTTCGCTGTCCCTGGCCATCCACGCCGCCATGACCCTCGCCCTCGCCGGCGCGGCCCCCGCCCTGCTTGCCGCCGAGGCGCCCGCCGCCAGCTCGGCGCGCAGCTATGACATCGCCCCCGGCCCGCTCGGCCGTACCCTGTCGGCCTTCGCCAGCGACAACGGGGTATCCCTGGCGTTCGACCCGGCGCTCACCGAGGGTCGCCGCAGCGCCGCCCTGCGCGGCCGCTACGCGCCGGTCGAGGCGCTGCACCGCCTGCTGCTGGGCAGCGGCCTGGAGTTGCAGCAGCGCAGCGATGGCAGCTACACCCTGGTGCCGGCAGCCACCGATGGCGCGCTGGAACTGCAATCCTCGCTGATCACCGCCCAGGCCGCCGGTGCCGAGACCCTGCCCGCCGAGTACGCCGGCGGCCAGGTGGCCCGTGGCGCGCGCCTGGGCATGCTGGGCAACGCCGACGTGATGGATGCGCCATTCAGCATCACCAGCTACACCGCCAGGACCATCGAGCAGCAGCAGGCGCGCAGCGTCGCCGACCTGCTACAGGCCAACGATCCGTCGGTGCGGGTGGTCGGCGGGCGCGGCGACCTGGTGGACAGCTACACGATTCGCGGCTTCAGCGTGCAGAACGCCGACGTCGCCTTCAACGGCCTCTATGGCCTGCTGCCGTTCTGGCGGGTACCGATCGAATTCGCCGAGCGCGTGGAAGTGCTCAAGGGACCGAACGCCCTGCTCGGCGGGATTTCCCCCGGCGGCAGCGTCGGCGGCACCATCAACCTGGTGCCCAAGCGCGCCGACGACCAGCCGCTGACCCGCGTCAGCGTCGACTGGACCCAGCGCGGCCAGCTCGGCACTCACCTCGACATCGGCCGGCGCTTCGGCGAGAACAACGCCTTCGGCGTGCGCTTCAACGGCGTCTACCGCAACGGCGATACCGCCGTCGACCATCAGAGCCGCGAGTTTCCCATGCTCTCCCTGGGCCTGGACTTCCGTGGCGAGCGCCTGCGCCTGTCCAGCGACCTGCTGTACCAGAAGGAAAGCCTGGAAGGCGTGGTGCGCCCGCTGCTGACCGGCCCGGGAACCACCCACATCCCCCACGCCCCGGACTCGAAGACACGCTTCGGCCTGCGCGATTCCTACCTGGACCAGGAGGATTACTCCATGGTCAACCGCGGCGAGTACGACCTCGCCGACAACCTGACGGCGTTCGCCAGCATCGGCGGCCGCCAGAGCAACTACGAAACCATCGCCGCCAACAGCATCCTCGTCGGCAACCAGGGCGATATCGTCAACAGCCTGGCACGCCAGCGCGGCGACCGCCGCACCTATTCCGCCGAGGTCGGCCTGCGCGGCAACTTCGACACCGGCCCGCTCCGCCACGACTGGACGCTCAGCGCCAACCGCCTGCACGAACGGCTGGGCATGGTCTATGCCTTCACCGGGATGCAGCCGGGCAACCTCTACCAGACCTCGCCGCATACGCCGCTGCCGGACTTCTCCAGCCTCGACGGGAGCATTCCGAAGACCAATGAAACCGACCTCGGCGGCGTGGCGCTGGCCGACAGGCTGTCGTTCCTCGAGGATCGCGTGCAGGTCACCCTGGGCGTGCGCCGCCAGCAGATCGAGTCGCGCAACTACGACCAGACCAGCGGCGCGCGCACCAGCCACGACAAGCGGCACGTGTGGACGCCGATGGCCAGCGTGCTGGTCAAGCCGCTGCAGGACCTGTCGCTGTACGCCAACTACATCCAGGGCCTCAGCCAGGGCGAGGCGGCGCCGATGACCGCGGCCAACGCCGGCCAGGTGCTGGCACCGTACAAGGCCGAGCAATACGAGATCGGCGCCAAGTACGACCTGGGCGGCTTCACCACCACCCTGGCGCTGTTCGAGATCAGGAAACCGAACGCCTATACCGACGCCAGCAACGTCTTCCGCGCCGACGGCGAGCAACGCAACCGCGGCGTGGAGCTGAGCCTCTATGGCGAACCGCTGGACGGCGTGCGGGTGATGGCCGGCGCCACCTACATCAAGCCCGAGCAGAACAAGACCGGCGACCCTGCCAGCGAAGGCAAGGACGCGCCCGGCGTGGCCCGCCGCCAGGCCAACCTGGGGGTCAGCTGGGACACCCCGTTCGTCGACGGACTGACCCTCGACAGCCGCTGGATCTACACCGGCTCGGCCTATGTGGACAGCGCCAACGCCCTCGCCGTGCCGCACTGGAACCGCGTCGACCTCGGCGCCGCCTACGCCTTCCAGGTCGCCGGCAAGCCGCTGGTGGCGCGCGCCAACCTGGAGAACGCACTGGGCAAGGACTACTGGACCGCAGCCAACGGCTACCTGTCGATCAGCTCGCCGCGCACCCTTTCCCTTTCCCTCACGGCGGACTTCTGAGTCCGCCCCACCATAACCAGAAACCGCCGATGACCAGCCAATGACCGCGAAAACCCTGCGCACCTGGTACCTGGTGCACAAATGGACCAGCCTGATCTCCACGATCTTCCTGCTGATGCTTTGCCTCACCGGGTTGCCGCTGATCTTCCACGAGGAGATCGAGCACTACTTCGAGCCGCATCCGCAGCTCGAGCCGCTCACCGCCGAGTCGCCGCGCATCGACTACGACGACGTGATCGCCCGCGCCCTGGCCGCCCGGCCGGGCGAAGTGGTGCGCTTCCTGGTATTCGAAAAGGACGACCCGCTGGGCCTGGTGATCAGCGCGCCGAGCCTGGTACCGCCGCCGGAGAACGGCCACATGCAGCCGTTCGACGCGCGCACCGGGGAATTCTTCGACGCACTGCCGCCGCCGGGCGGCTTCATGTACCTGATGCTGAAGCTGCACACCGACCTGTTCCTCGGCCTGCCCGGCTACCTGTTCCTCGGCCTGATGGGCCTGCTGCTGGTGGCCTCGCTGGTGTCCGGGGTGGTGGTATACACGCCGTTCATGCGCAAGCTGGACTTCGCCACGGTACGCGCCGAACGCAGCCGTCGCCTGAAGTGGCTGGACCTGCACAACCTGCTGGGCATCGTCACCCTGTCCTGGGTACTGGTGGTCGGCGTGACCGGAGTGATCAACACCCTGGCCCTGCCGATCCTGATTCTCTGGCAAGGCGGGCAGTTGGCGGAAATGACCGCGCCCTACAAGGACGCGCCGCCGCTACAGCGCCTCGGCTCGCTCGACGCGGCCCTGGCCACGGCACGCCGGGCGGCGCCGGACATGGAGGTCAGCTTCGTCGGCTTCCCCGGCACCCAGTTCAGCAGCCAGCATCACTATGCGGTGTTCATGCGCGGCAACACGCCGCTCACCGAGCGCCTGCTGAAGCCGGCACTGATCGAGGCGCAGAGCGGCGAACTCACCGACATGCGCGAGATGCCGCTGTACGTGAAGACGCTCCTGCTGTCGCAGCCGCTGCACTTCGGCGACTACGGCGGCATGCCGCTGAAGATCGTCTGGGCGCTGCTCGACCTCGTCAGCATCGTCATCCTCGCCAGCGGTCTCTACCTCTGGCTCGGCCGACGCAAGACGCCATTGGAGAAGCGCCTGGCGGAACTGCCGGACGGCAGCCTGGCGACGGAGGGCAAGGCATGAGGCGCGGTCTCTGGATGATCTTCCGCTGGCCCCTGCTACTGGCCCTGCTCGGCCTCTTCGGGCTGCTCTCGGCGCTGCTCGGCGACGGCCTCTACGACCTGCTCTCCTGGCTCGCCCTGGGCACTCCGCTGGTGCTGGTCGGCTGGGTCTGGCTGCGCCTGCCGCGAACCCGAAGGAACCCCTGAGATGACCACCCCGCCGCCCTCCGCCAACACCCTGGACCTGCGTCCGCTGATGTTCGAGACCTTCGTCTGCACCCTCGCGGTGATGTCCTTCGTCGCCCTGGTCGGCCCGCTCGCCCGCAAGCTCGGCCTCGCGCCCTGGCAGGCCGGCGCCGCGGTGACCGTCGGCGGCATCGCCTGGATGCTCGCGGCGCGGCCCTGGGGCATCGCCAGCGACCGGCATGGGCGACGGCGGATACTGCTCGGCGGGCTGGCCGGCTTCGCCCTCTCCTACGGCTCGCTCTGCCTGTTCATCGTGCTCGCCCTGCACTGGACGTTGCCGACCCTGCTCGCCTTCGCCGGTATCGTTCTCCTGCGCGGCCTCGCCGGCGGTTTCTACGCCGCGGTGCCGGCCTGCACGGCGGCACTGGTGGCCGATCACGTCGAGGCGCAACGACGCGCCGCGGCGCTGGCCGGACTCGGCGCGGCCAGCGCGATAGGCATGGTGATCGGGCCGGGGCTGGCCGGACTGCTGGCGACTCACGGGCTGGTCCTGCCGTTGCTGGTCACCGGCGCGCTGCCCCTGGTCGCCCTGCTGGCGCTCTGGCGCTGGCTGCCGCGCGAGGAGCGTCGCCAGCCGAACCGCGGCGCCGCCCTGGCGATCGGCGACCGCCGCCTGCTGCGGCCGCTGGCGGTGGGCTTCGTGGCGATGTTCAGCGTCACCGTGGCGCAGATCACCGTGGGCTTCTTCGCCCTCGACCGGCTGCGCCTGGATTCCGCCGACGCCGCGCGGGTGGCCGGCATCGCCCTGACCGCAGTGGGCGTCGCGCTGATCCTGGCCCAGCTCCTGGTGCGCCGCCTGGACTGGCCACCGCCGCGACTGATCCGGGTCGGCGGGCTGGTCGCCGCCATCGGCTTCGCCGCCGTGTGCTTCGCCGACTCGCCGCCGCTGCTCTGGCTGGCCTTCTTCGTCGCCGCGGCGGGCATGGGTTGGGTATTCCCGGCAGTCTCGGCGCTCAACGCCAATGCCGTGCGCGCCGAGGAACAGGGTGCCGCCGCCGGCGCCCTGGTGGCCGTACATGGCTTCGGCCTGATCAGCGGGCCGCTGCTCGGCACGCTGCTCCACCAACTGGACAGCCGCGCCCCCTACGCGCTGGTCGGTCTGCTGCTGGCGCTGGCGGCGTTCTGGCCGAGCCAACCGACGCGCCCCGTGGAAACGAGGAGCGAAGCACCATGACCGCTGTCGACCTGCTGCTGGTCGCGACCCTGCTGGCGGCCCTGCTCGCCTGGTGGATACCCGCCCTGCCCGGCCGCCGTGGCCTGCTGGCGCTCGCCTCGACGCTGGCGCTCGGCGCCGGCCTGTACGCTGCATGGGACGACCGCTGGCAAGCCGGCGTCGGCGCCTTCGCCGGTTTCTCCCTGCTGCTCGGCGCCTGCCTGCGCCGGAAGCCCGAGCGCGGCCTGCCGTTCCGGACCGGTTCGCTGTACGGCCTGCTGGTGCTGCTGGCAATCGCCGCGCTGTACCTGTTCCCGGTCGCGCCGCTGCCGGCGCCGAGCGGCCCCTATGCGGTCGGCGTGCGCGATTTCGAACTGGATGACCCCAGCCGGCCCGGCCTGCTCGGCACCCCGGCCGGGCAGCCGCGGCGCCTGCTGGTACGCGCCTGGTACCCGGCACGCCCGATCGCCGGCGCCGCGCCGCGTCACTATTTCGATCCAGGCGAGGCGCGCAGCACCGCGCGGGGCTTCGGTGAAATACTCGGCTTTCCGCCGTTGCTCGCCTACCTCAAGCACCTGCGCACCAATTCCTATCCGGACGCCCCGCTGCGCGACGATTCCGCTCGCCTGCCGGTGGTGTTCTACAGCCATGGCTACAGCGCCTTCGCCGGCGGCAACTGGACCCTGATGGAAGAACTGGCCAGCCACGGCTACGCGGTCTACGCCATCCAGCACAGCGGCGACGCGTCGCCGACCCGCCTGCCCGATGGCACGCTGCTGCCCATGGACCCCGGGCTGGTCGAACACCTGCGCCGGGCCGCCCACGACGGCTTGCCGCAGGCCATGCGCCAGGGCTATGTCAGCGACGATCTCGACCAGCGCCTCGACGGCCAGTTGCACACCGCCCTCGACCTGCCCGCCCCGGCCAACCGCGCCATCAACCTCAGCGCGCCGGTATGGCTGGCCGACCGCCTGTTCGTCCATGACCGCCTGCAGGCCGGCGAGGTCCCGGACAGGGTCGCCGACCTGGTGGCCGCCAGCGACTTCGCGCACACCGGCGAGATGGGCATGTCCTTCGGCGGCTCGACCACCGGCGCGGTCTGCATGGTCGACCGACGCTGCGCGGCGGCCGTCAACCTCGACGGCGGCGACTTCGACTTCGCGCCCTTCGATAGCGATTTCCCGGCGCCGCTGCTGATGCTGCACGCCGACCTTGGCAACTTCTACCGGCTGTTCGGCATCGAACCGCCGGCCCGCCCAAGAAGCTTCAACGACTTTTCCTACGAACGCTTCGAGCACGCCGGCCAGCGCCAGGACATTCATCGCCTGGTACTGCGCGATTCGGCC
This sequence comes from Pseudomonas sp. HMSC065H01, assembly GCF_001815235.1. NCBI lineage: Bacteria > Pseudomonadati > Pseudomonadota > Gammaproteobacteria > Pseudomonadales > Pseudomonadaceae > Pseudomonas > Pseudomonas sp. HMSC065H01. The sequence continues at coordinate 68,513 of NZ_KV819887.1, forward strand.
CATGCCGGGCTTACCGACAATCCGCTGTTCATCCGCCGGCCGCTACGCGACGGGCTGCTCGGCTCGGCACCGACGGAAGTCCTCATCCAGGCTCCCAACGCCCTGGTGCTGGGTTTCTTCGATCACTACCTGCGCGGCCGCGCCAACGACTTTCCGCAAGCGCAGATGGCGCGCTTCCCCGCCTGGCTGACGCGCTACGACAACTCGGCGGTGCGCGACTGGTGGCTGGCCAAGCCGGAAGCCCAGCGCCTGGCGCTGCGACAACGCATCGACGAAATGAAACGGCGCAAGACCGGGCTGGATCTTCCCTGACGACGGGTTACAGTGGGCGCCCCATCTGCGGAGCGCCGCCCCATGCATATCCCGCCCGAGCTGATCATCCACCAGACCCGCCACTGGACGCTGAACCAGCGGATCGACTCGGCCCTGCCCGGCTACTGCATGCTCGGCTCGCGGCAACCGGCGACGGCCTTCCACCAATTGCCGGAACAAGCCCTCGCCGAATTCGGGCCGCTGCTGGCCAGGGTCGAGCGCGAAATGGACGCGCTGCTGCGGCCGCGACGCATCTATGTCGGCCGCTACGGCCACATGCCCGGCCTGCCGGTGCATTTCCACCTGATTCCACTGTACGACTGGGTCGAGGAACTGTTCTGGGAGGACACGCGCTACCGGACGCTCCAGCAGTTCGGCGTGCCGACCGCCGAACCCCTTACCGATGGCGCCGAGCTGACCCTGTTCGTCTGGCGCGAATTCTGCGAACGCGCCGATCCACCGGCCGTGCGCGGCATGGATCGGCAACAGGCGATCGCCGGATTGCGCCGGGCATTCGGCTACGGCGTCCAACCCCGAACATCGTCTGGGCCGGACTCCGAGTCCGCGCAGGACGCATGACCGCGTGCGGTTGGATGGGTTCCGAGGCCGCGTAGGGCGAATAGCCGCTTGCGGTTATCCGCCATGAAACGCCGGCGCAGCGGCGGATAACGCCGGTGGCGTCATTCGCCCTACGACCCGGCTCCGAGGCCGCGGTACGCATGACCGCGTGCGGTTGGATGGGTTCCGAGGCCGCGTAGGGCGAATAACCGCTTGCGGTTATCCGCCATGAAACGCCGGCGCAGCGGCGGATAACGCCGGTGGCGTTATTCGCCCTACGGCCCGACTCCGGGGCCGCGGGACGCATGACCGCGTGCGGTTGGGTGGGCTTCGAGGCCGCGTAGGGCGAATAACCGCTTGCGG
>NZ_KV819888.1:0-485 GCF_001815235.1 Pseudomonas sp. HMSC065H01
GAGCGCCAGTCGTCGGAGCCGGAGGTGCCGGAGACTTCGTGGGTCCAGGTGATCTTGCGGTAGGTGAAGTGCACGTCTTCCAGGTGGGTGAAGTGGGCGTTGCCCGGGTCCTGGCAGTTGTGCATGTAGTCCTTGATGTCGACGATGATCGCGTCTTCCAGGACGGTGGTGTAGTAGTGCTCCTGGGTGCCGGCGGCGGAGGTGCGGTACCACTGGATCTCGACCTTGGTCAGGCGCTCGCCGGAGGTCAGGGCGGCCAGCAGCAGGGGCGAGGCCTTGTCGAAGACCTTGGTGATGACCACCGGCTTGTGCACGCGCTGGCCGGTCGGCTGGCCGGACTGCGGGTCGCGCGGGATGATCACTTCGTGGTTGAAGCCCTGGACCATCACCTGGTCCTCGTGGCCTTCCTGGTAGGTGTTGCCGACCGAATCCTCGGTGAAGGCGCCGGCGGTGATCAGGCCCTGCTTGGTGCCGGTGATGGACAT
>NZ_KV819889.1:0-237 GCF_001815235.1 Pseudomonas sp. HMSC065H01
CTGGGCGAGATCGAGGCGCGCCTGCTGGAGCATCCGCGGGTGCGCGAGGCGGCGGTGCTGGCGGTGGACGGCAGGCAGTTGGTCGGCTACGTGGTGCTGGAGAGCGAGGGCGGCGACTGGCGCGAAGCGCTGGCCGCGCACCTGGCGACAAGCCTGCCGGAATACATGGTGCCGGCGCAGTGGCTGGCGCTGGAGCGGATGCCGCTGAGTCCGAACGGCAAGCTGGATCGCAAGGCG
>NZ_KV819890.1:0-15786 GCF_001815235.1 Pseudomonas sp. HMSC065H01
CTGGTCATCGTAGGTGAAGGTGGAATTGCTGCTGGGGCAGTTGGGAGAGGGTTCGCCTTCGATGGCGACGATGCGTCTGCTGCCATTGACTACTTGGAAATAATAGATGGCCTGCTTGCCGTATTCGTTGGTGACCCGCGTGGAGTAACCGCCGTGGTGGCTGAGACTGATCTTTTCCGCCCCAGTGGCGTGCTCGCTGGAGATTGCCCGGCCCTGATTGTCGTAGTGCCATGAGGCATAGCGCACGCCGCGTTCGTCGGTAATACCGGTGAGCAGGCTGCCGTTGCGACTGTCCTCGTAGTGATAGCGACGCGTCAGCGAGCCTTCTCCGTTGCTACGGGTAACTGCTGTCAGGCGGCGGCTGTCATAGCTGTAGGTCACCTGGCCGTCGGGTGTACGCAGACTGGTCGGCTGGTGTTTGCCGTCCTCGGAGAAGGTGAGCCGGTTGCCAGCCTCGTCGTCGACGTTGATTCCGTTGGCTGTATAGGCGAGGTAGCGAGTGCCTAAGGCGGTGGTCGTTTGCCTAAGCAGTCTTCCGTCGTTGTCGAAGACCAGTCGCTCGTTGTCAGCGGACAGATATTCCCAGCCGTTTCCCTTCTTTTCCAGCAGGCCCTGGTCGGGATTGCGTGGGACGAAGTTACTACCTGAAAGGGTGAAGACCAATTCCCGACCATGATGCAGGGCCACTGTGACGACGCTATCGGAAGTGAGGCGCAGGCTACTGGAAAAGTTGTGGCGCCAAAGCCCGTCTGTGCTGTTGTAGCTGCGTTGGAAAGCCAGGGCCGGGGTGCTGGTGGAGATATAGTCGGTTTCCAGCTGGAACTTGTTGCCCGAGGCAATATCGATGGGGTTGCCGACGCAGGAGTTTTCCTTCGGCGGGCCCTTGTCGTCGGGTAGTGGGCAGGCGATCTGGACGGATGCGGGAGCCGAAGGGTCGGGTGGGCAGTTGCTCTTGTTCGGGTCCAGGCATTGGCCGGTGGTTGGGTCGTATTGGGTACCTGTTGGGCAGGAGTCGCCAACTCGATAGATGGGATAGCCCGTATCACGGTAGGTGCCTCCCCGTTCATTTTCATAAAGAGGTCGGCGGCATTGTGCTGCAAGTTGTCCGTTGTAAGGTTCAGTGAAAATGAACCACCAAGGTTGGGGAGCGTCTCGGACAAGCCAGGCACAGTAGGCGGCAGGATTGGGAAAGCGAAGGTGAGAGGTAAATGGGTTAGACCAGTAATACTCTGTGGCACTTGCACTGCCCGATATAAAGAGGGCGACCAGGACTGCCTGAAGGGAGAGGGATATCTTCGGCTCCTTGCGCCGTGAGTTCTGTAAGCAGAATGGAGTGGGGTGTGTGCATGGCTCGTTGCCAGAGGAGTGGGAAATAGCTGTCACAGACGAAGCTCCCGCAAATCCTTCAGATTAAGTCTCATGTAAAAATTCGTTCCGTTTTGCGATGTGATAGCCGAAATCTGGTGCGGCTCGCTTCGTTCATCAGTTCCCTATCACCGTCTCACCTACTTTGTTACCGTCGCCGTCATACCAGTAATGCGTACTGCGGCCCGCCTCTTCGAGCCGCACTGGAAGTGCCAGTCTCGGGTGCCAGTCGGTGGCGATAGTGCGAGCCTGCGCAGTGCCGGCGGCCTCGGTGCGGAGGATTTCCAGGCCGCGCTCGTTGTATTCGTAGGTGGTCAGGTTGCCCTGGTTGTCGCGGCGGGTCTTGAGCAGGCCGCGTTCGTCATAGGTAAAGGTGGAATTGCTGCTGGGGCAGTTGGGAGAGGGTTGCCCTTCGATGGCGACGATGTGTTTGCTACCGCGGATCACCTGGAAGCGGTAGGTAGCCTGCTTGCCGTATTCGTTGGTGACAGTGGTGGAGCCATCGAAGTTGTAGGCGAGGCTGACCTTCTCCGCGCCGTTGGCGTGTTCGCTGGACACAGCTCGGCCCTTTTCGTCGTAGCGCCAGGTGGCGAAGCGCACGCCGCGGTTGTCGGTGATGCCGGTGAGTAGCCGCGGGTTGCGCGGGTCTTCATAGTGGTAACGCTGCTCACTGGCCTGGCCGGCGGCGTCGCGGGCGACCCGGATCAGGTGTCCGCCTTCATAGTTGTAGAGCACTGCCAGGCCTGGAGCGGTGAGGCGCAGTGGTTGTTGGCGGTCATCCTCGGCGAAGCTGAAGGTGCCGGGGTAGCGGTTGTGGGAAACGCGAACCTGCCCTCCCTCCCTGGCCAGACGCAGCCTTTCGCTGGCTTGGACCAGTTCGACGAGCGCGCCGGCTTCGTCGAAATCCAGGCGCAGGCCGCTCGGTTCGTCGTAGCGCCAGCCGCCGTCGATCTTCTCCAATCGGCCGAGGTTATCGGCCTGGGAGGTGATGCGGTCGTACAGGCGGATGAAGTCGAGGGCCCGACCGTCCTCCCGGTGCAGGGTGACCATATGGCTCTGTAGGGTGAGGCGGGCGCTTAGGTTGTGGGTCCAGAGTCCGTTGCTGCTGTTGTAGTGACGAGTGAAGCGGAGCAGGGGAGCGATGGCCGGGCCGGCGTAGTCGGTTTCGCTCTGGTACTTGTTGCCGGTGGCGATGTTGATCGGATTACCGACGGACAGTGACGGCGGCGAGCAGTCAGGCCCGTGGTTGGGCGGGCCATTGGAGGAAAGGCAGGCGCCGGTGTTGGCATCGTATTCCTGGTGGTCCGGGCAGCCGTCGCCCCATCTGACGATTGAATACCAGGAAGGAGGAAGCGCTCCTCCCCCGTTTGGATATGGAGGGTGTTTTATTAGGCACTCCCCGTAACCACCTTTTACCCGTATGGCAAGAACTGTCCCGGCATAGTAGGTGTCCGACCATCTCAAAATACGGCTGGCGGTATATTCGCAGGCAAGTTGAGCCGACCTGAGATGCGGGTCGAAATAACTCGCTGCCCACCAAAAAGGCTCGGCCTCAACCACTTGGTTAAGCGATGCTGATAGCAGGGCCGCTACAAAGAATTTCCTTTTCATTTCCCACCACATTCCAATCCGTGAAATATCCGGCCCTCGCGCAGTCCGCGAGTTATCTAACCCCTAACCCCTAACCCATAGACCAGATGAACATCCTCCGGCTCCAACCGATACAACTCCTCATCCGGTTCCATGCACAGCCGGCATCCGAGTCTCATATAAAAATCCACCGTGTTCTGCGACGGCGTAGCCGAAACGTAGAGCGCGCTGGCGCCGAGGTGGCGGGCCTGGGTGGCGGCGAGGTGGAAGAGGTGGGCGCCGAGGCCGCGGCGGCGGTAGGCGTGGCTGAGGTGGAGGAACTTCAGTTGCAGCCAGTCGCGCTCGGGGCCGAGGCGGCGTGGGTCGAGGACTACCGCGCCGATCAGGCGGCCCTGGTCGAACAGGCCGAGGAACCAGCCGCCGCGGTCGAAGCAGTCGAGCAGGATCGGCGTGTAGTGCTCGGCCTCGCCCTCCGGCCAGCCGCGCATGTCGTAGAACTCGGGGCGCAGCACCAGTTGGCCGGCCTCGACGGAATACAGGTGTTCGATCACTTCGCTGCGGTCGATCTCCCAGACCAGGGGGATTTCGTCGCGGCGCAGCAGGCGTTCTTCGGTCATCGTGGTTTCCTTGCGCTGAGGCCGTACATCAGCGGCAGGCGCGGACGATCGGCGGGCGGCAGCATGCGTCCGCCGCCGCCGTCGCGCATGCCGTCGAAGCCGGCCCAGCCGTTGGCGTAGGGGTATTCCTCCAGCCGTTCGAGTTGCAGGCCGGCGCCGAGCAGGGCGCCGATCACATCGGCCAGGCCCCACTGGAACTCGTAGCTGGGATGAGGGTTGCTGAAGTTCTCGACGCCGGCGCGGTAGCCGGAGGGCGCCAGGCTGGCGCCGGACTCGGCGACATAGTCGCTGACGCCGCTCTCGGCGATCGGCTCGCGGCTGAAGTAGTCGTAGGCCGGTTGCCAGTGTGGGTCGAAGTACAGGGCGAAAGGGTGGAACTCCACCAGGACGAAGCGCCCGCCGGGAACCAGTACCTGGGCGATGCCGTCGGCCCAGCGCTTGAGGTCGGAGAGCCAGACCAGCGTGCCGTAGGAGGCGAAGACCCGTTCGAAGCGTTCGCCGCGGGTGGCGGCGACGGGCAGCCAGCGGAGGATGTCGTCGCGCTGGAAGTCGGCGGCGATGCCGCTGTCGCGGGACAGCTGGCGGGCGAAGTCGATGGCGCTGTCGGCGATGTCGACCCCGGTGACGCGGGCGCCAAGGCGCGCCAGGCTCAGGCTGTCCTGTCCGGCGTTGCATTGCAGATGCAGCAGGCGCAGGCCGTCGAGATGGCCGAGCAGTTGCAGTTCCTCGGGATAGAGCGTGGAACCGCCGTTGCGGAAGAAGGCGACCTGGTCGGCCTTGTGGCTGTTGTGCGCCCGGGTGGCGGCGTTCCACGACAGCCGGTTGGCCTCGTGCAGGTCGGATCGCATGGTTCGACTCCTTCCCTGGAGTGCGCCACCGCGCGGATGGCGGGTCCGGGGGATTACATGTCCTTGATGCTGCGCACCTGGTCCTTGTTGACGCGGGTGCGCTTGCCGTCCAGTTGCTCCAGTTCGTAGAAGCCGGAACTACGATCATAGCGCGGGGTATCCACCGCCTGGATCTCGCGGCCATCGTTGAGGGTGACGATGGTCGGGGTGGAGCAGCCGGCCAGGACGGCGAATGCGGACGAGAGCAACAGGGCGGGCAGCAGACGGGAGGTCATCGGAATTTTCCTTCGGACGGTTTTCGAGGCGGCGGATTCTACTCCAGTCGCGGCGCAACCGCTCTAGCCTGGATCACAGCGGCAAATTTCCGCTGCGATCGTACGTCTCTTCCGGTGAGCCGCCCGGATGGCGGCGCCTATTCGAAGGGAGATTCCATGTCTGCCGTTTCCACCTCGTTGTTGCTTTTCCTCAACCTGCTGACCCCGGCCCAGGCCGCCCAGCCCGTGCCGCTGGCCGATGGCCGCATCGAGATCGCTGCCGGCGAGAGCCGCCAGCGCTACCTCGACCTTGCCCCCGGCGAGTTGCAGTTGCTCGACCTGGAGGTCGACCGCGGCCGCGTCCGCCTGCGCGCCACCACGCCCGACGGCAAGGCGTTGCGCGCGACGGAGCTGGCCGGACGCCAGTCGCTCGGCCTGCAGGCCGGCGAGCGCCAGGGCCTGCGCCTGACCTTCAGCGCCGACGAAGACACCGCACTGACCCTGACACCCACCCAGCGCCTCACCCCGCAGACCCCGGCGCTTGATTCGCCGGCGCCGCAGAGCCCGACCCTGCAACGCCTGCAGGCGGAGCTTGCGGAAAAGCGCCCCGGCGCGCTGAAGGCGTTCTGGAAGCAGGTGGCGAAGCAGGGCACGCCGCTGGTGGAGCCGCTGGATGCCGAACGTGTGCTGGTCACCTTCCTCTGGCGCCAGCAGCGTCCCGGCGACGTGCGCCTGCTGTGGCCGACCCCGGAGGTCAACACCCGCCGCTTCGAGGCCCTGGCCGGCAGCGACGTGCGCTACCTGAGCCTGCCGCTGCGCCGCGACGCGCGGGTTTCCTACCAGCTCAGCGCCGACCTGCCGGATCTGCAACAGGCCGATCGCGGCACCTTGCGCCTGGCGTTGCAGGCGGCGGCGCGGCCGGACCCGCTGAGCCGTACGCCGTGGCTCAACAGCCGCGCGCTGCCGCGGGCCGAGCAGGCCTCGCTGGTGCAGCTCGGCGGCGCCCCTGCCGAGACCTGGGACCAGCCGCGCAAGGACGTGCCGCGCGGCAAGGTGGAGCGCCTCGGCTATAGCAGCCAGGCCCTGGCCAACCAGCGCCAGCTGACGCTCTACACGCCGCCGGGCTACGACCCAGAGGGCCAGCGCTATCCGCTGCTGGTGCTGTTCGACGAGGACCACTACGCGCGCGACGTACCGACCCCGACCATCCTCGACAACCTGATTGCCGCCGGGCGTATCCGCCCGACCCTGGCGGTAATTGTCGGCAATGTCGACGCCAGCAGCCGGGGCCGCGAGTTGCCCTGCAACGAGGCCTTCGCCGACATGCTCGCCCACGAGCTGCTGCCCTGGTTGCAGCAGCGCTATGCATTGAGCGAGGAGCCTGCCGATCGCGTGCTTTCCGGTTCCAGCTACGGCGGGCTGGCCTCGGGCTGCATCGCCTACCGTTATCCGGAACGCTTCGGCAAGGTGCTGAGCCTGTCCGGCTCGTTCTGGTGGGGGCCGGACGAGCAGCAGCCGCAGTGGCTGGTACGGCAGTTCGCCGCTGGCGAGCGTTTGCCGCTGGTGTTCTTCCTCAGTTCCGGCCTGCTCGAGAAGCCCGAGGCGGACGGCATTCTCGGCAGCAACCGCAGCCTGCGCGCGGCGCTGCAAGGCAAGGGCTACCCGCTGCACTACCGTGAGTTCCCCGGCGGTCACGACTACGCGGCGTGGAGCCTGGAGCTTGCCGAAGGGTTGCAGGCCTTGTTGCCGGCGCATTGAGCCGGCTGGCTGGCGTGGGGCGGATAGCCGCTTGCGGTTATCCGCCGTGCCGCGGCCTAGAGGTGGGGGAAGGCTGTCCGGAGCGTGTCCGCAATGCCCACCGCGTTGCGGAATCGGAAAAAATCGTCCAGGGCCATTTGCCAGCGTCGGCGGATAGGGGACAATCGGCGTTCGCCTCAATCGAACGACAAGGATGTTCTCGATGCGCCGACTCTTGCGCCCGGTATTCTGCGCCGCGCTCTTCTGCCTGTACCCAGCGCTGGTCCAGGCTGCCGCCGAAAGCGAAATCCTCGGCCTGTTCCAGCGCTGGCAGGCCGCCCACGGGCAACGCAGCGGCAAGGCCCTGGAAGGGGTCTATGCGCCGCGCCTGGACTACTATGGCCGCGCGCAGACGCGCGAGCGCACCCTCTCCGCCAAGCAGGCCTTCTTCGCCCGCCATCCCGACTTCGAGCAGCGCATCGTCGCTGCGCCGCAGATCGTGCCGGGCGACCAGGAAGGCCGCTACGAGGTGCGCTTCGTCAAGCAGGTACGCCTCGACGGACGCCTGCGCAACTATCCGGGGCTGCTCCTGGCCGAGCGCGCCGGGCCGGGCGATACCTGGCGCTTCGTCGGCGAGAGCGACGAGATCACCCGCTACGCCATCGACCCGCGGTACACCCCGCTGGCTCGCGGCCGCTTCGCCGGTACCGAGGCGGACTTCGCCTGGGTAGTGGCCCACGCGCCGAACAGCGCCGCCTTGTGCGACGAATACGAGGATTGCCGCTGCGACCTCTGGAGCGCCGACGCGCGCGTCCCGCCCAAGCCGCTGGGCAGTTGCACCGGCGCGGTGCTCAGCGTCCTCAGCGGCCTCGACGACAGCGGCCGCGAGCGCCTGCAACTGCTGCGTACCTGGTGGACCAGCACCTGGACCAAGTCGTCGCTGCTGGAAATCCGCGACGGCCAGTGGGTGCGGGTGCTGCCGGACATCTCCACCACCTGGGACGATGCCGAGGCCGAACTGGTGCTGTACAAGGCCGACCCGCAGCAGCCGGGCCGAGTGCTGGTGACCGAAACCGTGATGGACGACGAGGGCGACTGGAGCCACCGCACCCGCAGCGAGGCGCTGCGCCCCGTACCCTGACGCCGGCCCCTTGGGCTGGGCGGCGCCAGGCCGTACAATCGACGGCTTTATGGCGAGCGTCGCCGCAGTCCAGGTTCCCGCATGCGCATCCACGTCTCCTTCATCGACCGTGTCGGCATCACCCAGGAGGTGCTGGCGCTGCTGGGTGGGCGCAACCTGAACCTGGATGCGGTGGAAATGGTGCCGCCGAACGTCTACATCGACGCGCCGACCCTCAGTCCCGAAGTGCTGGAGGAACTGCGCGCAGCGCTGCTGGGCATCCGTGGCGTGCAGGCGATGACCGTGGTCGACATCCTTCCTGGCCAGCGCCGCCGCCTGCAGCTCGATGCGTTGCTGGCGGCGATGGCCGATCCGGTGCTGGCGGTGGACGGCAAGGGCCTGGTGCTGCTGGCCAACCCGGCCTTCAGCGAGCGCTGCGGACGCGACCCGGCCGGCGAGCGGCTGGCCAGCCTGTTCGACGATGAAACCCTGGAGGATGCGCTGGTCGAGCAGGGCTTCCGCCTGCCGCTGCGCGAAGTGACATTCATGGGCCAGGCCCTGCTGCTCGATGCCACGCCGATCACCGAAGGACCGGGCGAGGGCGAGCGGCACCTGGCCGGCGGCCTGCTGACCCTCTACGAACCGAACCGCATCGGCGAGCGCCTGGCGGCCTTGCACCATGACCATGCCGAGGGGTTCGAGATGCTCCTCGGCGATTCCCAGCCGATCCGCACCCTGAAGACCCGTGCGCAGCGCGTGGCGGCGCTCGACGCGCCGCTGCTGATCCACGGCGAGACCGGTACCGGCAAGGAACTGGTGGCGCGCGGCTGCCATGCCCTGAGTGCGCGGCACAACTCGCCGTTCCTGGCGCTGAACTGCGCGGCGTTGCCGGAGAACCTGGCCGAAAGCGAGCTGTTCGGCTACGCCCCCGGCGCCTTCACCGGCGCCCAGCGCGGCGGCAAGCCGGGCCTGCTGGAGCTGGCCCACCAGGGCACGGTGTTCCTCGACGAGATCGGCGAGATGTCCCCCTATCTGCAAGCCAAGCTGCTGCGCTTCCTCAGCGACGGCAGCTTCCGCCGGGTCGGCGGCGACCGCGAGGTGAGGGTCGACGTGCGGATCCTCAGCGCCACCCACCGCAACCTGGAGAAGATGGTCGCCGAGGGCAGCTTCCGCGAGGACCTGTTCTACCGCCTCAACGTGCTCAGCCTGGAAGTCCCGCCGCTGCGCGAGCGCGGCCACGACATCCTGCTGCTGGCGCGGCACTTCATGCAGCAGGCCTGTGCGCAGATCCAGCGTCCGGTGTGCCGGCTGGCGCCGGGCACCTACCCGGCGCTGCTGAGCAACCGCTGGCCGGGCAACGTGCGCCAGTTGCAGAACGTGATCTTCCGTGCCGCTGCGATCTGCGAGAGCAGCCTGGTGGATATCGGCGACCTGGAGATCGCCGGCACCGCCGTGGCGCGGCAGAACGACGGCGAGGTGGGCAGCCTGGAGGAGGCGGTGGAGGGCTTCGAGAAAGCCCTGCTGGAGAAGCTCTACGTCAGCTATCCATCGACCCGCCAGTTGGCTGCGCGCCTGCAAACCTCGCACACCGCCATCGCCCACCGCCTGCGCAAGTACGGCATCGGTCCGCGCGCCTGAAGCGGGCTCAGCCCTCGCTGGAATACACCGGCTTGCCGGCGAACCAGGTCTTCAGCACCTTGGTTTCGCCCAGTTGCGTCTCCGGCACCTCGAACACGTCGCGGTCGAGGACGATGAAGTCCGCCTGCTTGCCCGGCTCCAGGCTGCCGATCCGGTGCTCCAGGCCGATGGTCCGCGCAGCGTTGCGGGTGTAGGCGTAGAACATGGTCTGGCGGTCCAGGCGTTCGCCGGCGTTGAGCACGCCCTGCGGGCCCTTGCGGGTCACCGCCTGCTGGATGGCCTTCCACGGCGACAGGCTGGACACCGGCCAGTCGCTGGCCCCGGCGATGGTCGCGCCCTTGCTCAGCAGGGAGTGCGCCGGGTACTGGTAGCGGTAGGCGAAGGCGCTGATGTAGGGCTTCATCAGGTCCACCGTGGTTTCGTCGGCGGCGGCCCAGTACAGCTGCATCGAGGCGATCACGCCGAGCGGCCTGAAGCGCTCGAATTCCTTGGGATTGACCAGTTGCAGGTGGGTGATCGAATGGGCGATGCCGCTGTCGCGGTCGCGCCGCGCCTGCTGCATGCCGTTCAGCGCCTCGCGCACCGCGCGGTCGCCGATGGCGTGGACGTGGACCAGCCAGCCGCGGGCGTCGGCGGCGCTGACCAGTTCGCCGAAGTGCGCCGGGTCGATCAGCAGTTCGCCCGTCTTCCTGCTGTTGCGGTAGGGCTCGAGGAGCGCGGCGGTCTGCGCCGGGTATTCCGGTACGCCGTCGGCGAACACCTTGATTCCCGGCAGGGTCAGGTTGGGGCTGCCGAGGAAGCGCTGGCGCACCTTGTCCAGCACCTCGAGGTCGGCCGGCCGGCTGCGTGGGTTGGCGACCAGGAGGGCGGCGACGTGGGCGCTGAGTTCGCCGCCCTTGGCCAGCCGCTGGTAGACCGGTAGCACGCCGACGGTGTTCTCGTCGGGCCTGAGGCTGAACAGGGCGTCGCCCGGCGAGCCATTGGCGGCCGGGTCCATCCATGCGGTCAGGCCCAGCGAGTTGCTGTAGCGCACCGCGCTGCGTCCGGCTTCTAGCATCTGTTCCGCGCTCGGCGCCGGCAGTACCGCGAGCACCGCGTCGAGACCGGCATCGGCGAGGAAGCCGTTGGGGGTGGCGTCGGCGTCGTGGCCGATGGTGTTGCGCTGTTCCTCGGGCAGGGCGCGGACCCGCGCGGCGTCGATGCCGGCGCGTTTCAGCATGGCGGCGTTGGCCCAGCCGGTGTGGTGGTCGCTGCCGATGAAGGCCAGCGGCTGGTCGGCCCATTCGCCGTGGTCGAAGCGCGCGCGGAAGTCCTTGACCTGGCTCCAGTAGGCGGTATGCATGCCGCTGACATTGAGCATGTCGCCATGTCGCGCCTTGCCGTTGTCGCGCCAGGCGCGCAGGCGCCGTTCCAGTTCGTCGAGGCCGACCTGTTCGTTGCCCATGTCCGCGCCGGCCAGCTCCAGGCCGCCGAACACCGCGTGCGAATGGGTGTCGATCAGGCCGGGCATCAGGCGCTTGCCGCCGAGATCGACGACCTGGCTGTCGCCATCGGCCAGGGCGCGCAGCCCGGCCTCGTCGCCGACCGCGAGGATCCGCCCGTCCTCCACCGCCAGGGCCTCGGCGAAGGGTTGCTGCGGATTGGCGGTGAAGATCCTGGCGTTGACCACCAGCAGGTCGGCGGCGCCGAGGGCGTGCAGGGGGATGGCCAGGCAGGCGCCGGCGAGGAGGGTGGGAATCCGTTGCTTCATGGTGGTTTCCTTTGCTTCTTGGTCTTGTGTAGCGTGGCCCGGGCAAGGCGAGACTAGCCAAAGCGCCGGCCCGGCAGAACCGGGCGCGACGCACAACACTTGTGCCGGAACGGAAGGAGTCGATGGACAAATTGAATGCCCTGGCGATGTTCGTCGCCACTGCCGAAACCGGTAGCTTCAGCCGTGGCGCCGAGCGCCTGGGCAAGACGCCCTCGGCGCTGACCAAGGCCGTCGCCCACCTGGAAGCGGAACTCGGTGCCCGCCTGTTCGAGCGCACCACCCGCAGCCTGGCGCTGACCGAGGCCGGGCAGATCTACCTGGAGGCGGCTCGTCAGTCCCTGGAAACGCTGCGCACGGCGGGGCAGGAGATCGAACTGCTGGAGTCGGAGTTGCGCGGCGAACTGCGCCTCGCCGCGCCGCCGTCGTTCGCCGCGGCGTTCCTCCAGCAGGCCTGCGCCAGCTTCCTCGAGGCGCATCCGCGGATCAGCCTGCGGGTGGACCTCGACGAAACCTTCCTCGATCTCAGCGAAGGCGGCTACGACCTCGGCCTGCGCGACGGCCCCATTGACCTGCCGGGGCTGGTGGCGCGGCCGCTGGCGCCGAACCAGATCGTGCTTTGCGCCAGCCCCGCCTACCTGGCGCGGCAACCCGCGCCGCAAGGCCCGGAGGACTTCGAGCGGCACGCCTGGCTGGTCTTCCAGCACCCTTCGCTGAACCAGAACTTCTGGTGGATGGAGCGCGACGGCGCCCGCCAGCGTATCGACCAGCCGCGCCCGCGACTGGCCAGCGACAACTACGACTTCCTGCTCGCCCACCTGCTGGCCGGGCTGGGCCTGCAGTTCTGCCCGCAGTGGAGCGTCGCGCCGCTGCTCGGTGAAGGGCGGCTGGTGCGCCTGCTCGGCGACTACCACTTCGACCCGGGGCCGTTCGGGCCCTCCATCCATGTCCTCTATCCGGGGCACCGGCGCAACACGCGGAAGGTCCGCGCGTTCCTCGAGCACCTGCGCGCCAGCTTGCAGCGACAGGGGCTGTGCCATCGGCTGTAACGCTTCGGTTACGAGTGGAACGAATTCGTTCCGATTGCCGGAAAAACCTTTGCTGTCAGGCGTTTGCGCTCTGGTTCGGGAAATGTCCGGCGGGTCTGTAACGAAAGCGTTCCATGGCGGCCCTGTCCGGGTTTCCCCCGCGCCCGGCCACGCCCCGTGGCGACAGGGCCGGGGCCGCTTGGCACCCTGCTTGCTACGGGCAGCCGCAGAACAAAGTCCCGTCCCGACCGGGCGACCCGCTGACAATGAGGATCCAGCATGAGCAAGTTGCGCTTTACCACCGACCACGAATGGCTGCGCCAGGACGACGACGGGCTGCTGACCGTCGGCATCACCGCCTACGCCCAGGACGCCCTCGGTGACGTGGTATTCGTGCAGTTGCCGGAACTCGGCGAACACGCCGCCGGCAGTGAAGTGGCGGTGCTGGAGTCGGTCAAGGCCGCCAGCAACATCCTGATGCCGCTGGACGGCGAGGTGGTGGCGATCAACGACGCGCTGCCGGACGCCCCGGAGCTGGTCAACCAGGATCCGCTCGGCGAGGCCTGGTTCTTCCGTTTCCGTCCGGCCGACGCCGGCGCCTGGGAAAAGCTGCTCGACCAGGCCGCCTACGACCGCCTGCTGAACGCCAACGCCGACGCCTGAGGATCCCGCCATGACCGATAACCTGAACCTCGGCGCCATCGACCTGGGCACCGACGACGAATTCATCGCCCGCCATATCGGCCCGCGTGCCGCCGACACCCAGGCCATGCTCCAGCGCCTGGGCTACGACTCGCTGGACGCGCTGATCGGCAACGTGATCCCCGACAGCATCAAGGGCAGCAGCGTGCTCGACCTGCCGGCCGGCATGGGCGAGGCCGAGGCGCTGGCCAGCCTGAAGGCGATCGCCGCGCGCAATCGCGCGTTGCGTTCCTTCATCGGCCAGGGCTACTACAACTGCCACACCCCGGCACCGATCCTGCGCAACCTCCTGGAGAACCCGGCCTGGTACACCGCCTACACGCCGTACCAGCCGGAAATCTCCCAGGGCCGCCTGGAGGCGCTGCTGAACTTCCAGACCCTGGTCAGCGACCTGTCCGGCCTGCCGATCGCCAACGCCTCGATGCTCGACGAGGCGACCGCCGCCGCCGAGGCCATGACCTTCTGCAAGCGTCTGTCGAAGAACCGCACCAGCCAGGCATTCTTCGCCTCCCGCCATTGCCACCCGCAGACCCTCGACGTGCTGCGCACCCGTGCCGAGCCGCTGGGCATCGAGGTGGTGGTCGGCGACGAGAGCGCCATCGAAGACTTCTCCGCCTACTTCGGCGCGTTGCTGCAATACCCCACCTGCGACGGCGAGATCGTCGACTATCGCGAACTGGTCAGCCGCTTCCATGCGGTCGATGCGCTGGTCGCGGTGGCCGCCGACCTGCTGGCGCTGACCCTGCTGACCCCGCCGGGCGAGTTCGGCGCCGACGTAGCCATCGGCAGCGCCCAGCGCTTCGGCGTGCCGCTCGGCTTCGGCGGCCCGCACGCGGCCTATTTCGCCACCCGCGACGCCTTCAAGCGGGACATGCCGGGACGCCTGGTCGGCGTCTCCATCGACCGCCATGGCAAGCCGGCCTACCGCCTGGCCATGCAGACCCGCGAGCAGCACATCCGCCGCGAGAAGGCCACCAGCAACATCTGCACCGCCCAGGTGCTGCTGGCCAACATCGCCAGCATGTTCGCCGTCTACCACGGCCCGCAGGGCCTGCTGCGCATCGCCCGGCGCACCCACCGGCTGACCGCGATCCTCGCCGCCGGCCTGGAGCGCCTGGGCGTGGCCGTCGAGCAGAAGCATTTCTTCGACACCCTGAGCCTGGCCACCGGCGCGCGTACCGCGGCGATCCATGCCAAGGCCCGCGCCGCCGGGATCAACCTGCGCGAGATCGATGCCGGCCGTCTCGGCCTGTCGCTCGACGAGACCGTCCGCCAGGCCGACGTGGAAACCCTCTGGGGCCTGCTGGCTGAAGAGGGCCAGGCGCTCCCGGACTTCGCCGCCCTTGCCGCCAGCAGCGGGGACCGCCTGCCAGTCGAGCTGCTGCGCCAGTCGGCGATCCTCAGCCACCCGATCTTCAACCGCCATCACTCGGAAACCGAGCTGATGCGCTACCTGCGCAAGCTGGCGGACAAGGACCTGGCGCTGGACCGCACGATGATCCCGCTGGGCTCCTGCACCATGAAGCTGAACGCCGCCAGCGAGATGATCCCGGTGACCTGGGCCGAATTCGGCAACCTGCACCCGTTCGCCCCGGCCGAGCAGAGCGAAGGCTACCGCCAGCTCACCGACGAACTGGAGGCGATGCTCTGTTCCGCCACCGGCTACGACGCCGTGTCGTTGCAGCCCAACGCCGGCTCCCAGGGCGAGTACGCCGGCCTGCTGGCGATCCGTGCCTACCACCAGAGCCGCGGCGACAGCCAGCGCGACATCTGTCTGATCCCGTCCTCCGCCCACGGTACCAACCCGGCTACCGCCAGCATGGTCGGCATGCGCGTGGTGGTGGTGGCCTGCGACGCGCGCGGCAACGTCGACGTCGAGGACCTGCGCAACAAGGCCAGCGAGCACAAGGAACGCCTGGCCGCGCTGATGATCACCTATCCGTCCACCCACGGCGTGTTCGAAGAAGCGATCCGCGAGATCTGCGCCATCGTCCACGACTGCGGCGGCCAGGTGTACATCGACGGCGCCAACATGAACGCCATGGTCGGCCTGTGCGCCCCGGGCAAGTTCGGTGGCGACGTTTCCCACCTGAACCTGCACAAGACCTTCTGCATCCCCCACGGCGGCGGCGGCCCGGGCGTCGGCCCGATCGGCGTGCGCGCGCACCTGGCGCCGTTCCTCCCCGGCCACGCTCGCGGCGAGCGCAAGGAAGGCGCGGTGAGCGCGGCGCCGTACGGCAGCGCGAGCATCCTGCCGATCACCTGGATGTACATCCGCATGATGGGCGGCGAAGGCCTCAAGCGCGCCTCGGAAATGGCCATCCTCAATGCCAACTACATCGCCCATCGCCTGGAGGAGCACTACCCGGTGCTCTACGCCGGCGGCAACGGCCTGGTCGCCCACGAATGCATCCTCGACCTGCGTCCGCTCAAGGACAGCAGCGGGATCAGCGTCGACGACGTGGCCAAGCGCCTGATGGACTTCGGCTTCCATGCGCCGACCATGTCCTTCCCGGTGGCCGGCACGCTGATGATCGAGCCCACCGAGAGCGAGTCGAAGGCCGAGCTGGATCGTTTCTGCGACGCGATGATCCGCATCCGCGAGGAAATCCGCGCGGTGGAACGCGGCGAGCTGGACAAGGAAGACAACCCGCTGAAGAACGCGCCGCACACCGCCGCCGAACTGCTCGGCGAATGGAACCATGCCTACAGCCGCGAGCAGGCCGCCTATCCGCTGGCCAGCCTGGTGGAGGCCAAGTACTGGCCGCCGGTGGGCCGCGTCGACAACGTCTACGGCGACCGCAACCTGACCTGCTCCTGCCCGCCGATCGAGGCGTACAGCGAGGAGTGACGGACGAGGAGGGCGCCGCCAGCGGCGGCGTCCTCGCGTTTCCGGCGATACCCCTTTCCCGGCGCCGCGCTTGCGTAGCGGCGCCGCGGCCACGCTCGCGCCAGCGAGCGTCCTGACACCGACACGACAAGAGGCCAGCGCCATGTTCAGCAAGCACGACCAGCTCCAGGGCTACGACGACGAACTGCTCGCCGCGATGGACGCCGAAGACCGGCGGCAGGAAGACCACATCGAACTGATCGCCTCGGAGAACTACGCCAGCAAGCGGGTCATGCAGGCGCAGGGCAGC
>NZ_KV819891.1:0-235 GCF_001815235.1 Pseudomonas sp. HMSC065H01
CTGAGCCGCTCCTACCGCGAGTGGGAATACTGTGTGCAATACCGCGAGACCAGCTTCGATTTCGTCAGCCGGCTGATGGAGCAGGAAGGCATCTACTACTGGTTCCGCCACGAAAAGAAGCGCCACATCCTGGTGCTCTCCGATGCCTACGGCGCGCACCACAGCCCGGCCGGCTACACCAGCGTGCCCTATTACCCGCCGAGCCTCGGCCATCGCGAGCGCGACCACTTCTTCG
>NZ_KV819891.1:335-865 GCF_001815235.1 Pseudomonas sp. HMSC065H01
CATCGCGAGCGCGACCACTTCTTCGACTGGCACATGGCGCGCGAGGTCCAGCCCGGCTCGCTGAGCCTCAACGACTACGACTTCCAGCGTCCCGGCACCCGCCTGGAAGTGCGCTCCAATGTCGGGCGCGCCCATGCCGCGGCCGACTACCCGCTCTACGACTACCCTGGCGAGTATGTGCAGAGCCAGGACGGCGAACACTATGCACGGACCCGCATCGAGGCGATCCAGACCCAGTACGAGCGAGTTCGCCTGCGGGGATGCGCCAGGGGTATCGGGGCGGGCCATCTGTTCCACCTGAGCAACTACCCGCGCCTGGACCAGAACCGCGAATACCTGGTGGTTGGCGCCGAGTACCGGGTAGTCCAGGAACTCTACGAGACCGGTAATGGCGGGGGCGGCGCGCAGTTCGAGAGCGAGCTGGACTGTATCGACGCCGGCCAGGCTTTCCGCCCCTTGCCGTCGACCCCGGTGCCGGTGGTGCGCGGCCCGCAGACCGCGGTGGTGGTCGGGCCCAAGGGCGAGGAGAT
>NZ_KV819892.1:0-97519 GCF_001815235.1 Pseudomonas sp. HMSC065H01
ACGAACTCGCCGCCGATGTAGTTGCCGTAGCGGGCCTTGAAGGAAACGATGGCGCCTTCGCTACCGGGATGGGCGTAACGCATGATGGTATCTCCTGGCTCTTGTGCTTATTAGGGGAGGACGCGCTGTCGCGCTTGTCGTAAGCCTGGAGCAAGGGCCGGGCCAGAGTGGCGAAAGGCCCGGAGTAGAGCGTCCTGGAGGTTTCGCAGGGGAGCTTGCGAACGCTCCCTGTCACGCGGGCGGGACGCTCGTGAGTGACACTCTGTACCGTTTTCGGCGCAGCTCATGACTCATCGGTCAGTCCGTCGTTGCATTGCGCCCCGGCCTGTTGGATGCTGCACCGATAGCCGTCCGGAGAGTCGCGGACCGATCCACCGCGCCCAGGCAAGAGACGGCCCGTCCCTCGCGGAGAACCATAACAATGCCTGCCAGTTCCATGAGCCGCCACGCGCGGCAAGTGCTGACCGTCGCCCAGGGCAAGATCCCGCCGGGCGGCCCTGCGACCGATCCGTCCATCGCCCGCTCCTGGCTGCGCTGCCTGGAACAGCACCATCTCGATCCCGGCCAGCCGATGGCGCCGATGGTGCTGGAGCACGCGCGCATGCTCGAACGCCGCGAGCGCCTGCAACAGGTGCTGGAGATCGCCGATGGCGAGATGCACAGCCTCTACCAGCAGCTTTCCGGCAACGACCACGCGGTACTGCTCACCGATGCCCGCGGGGTGATCCTCAATTGCGTCAACGCCGACGCCCAGCGCCAGACCTTCGAACACGCCGGCCTCTGGCTCGGCGCCGACTGGAGCGAGCCCTGCGAAGGCACCAACGGCATCGGCACCTGCGTGGTCGAGCGGCAGGCCCTGACCATCCAGCAGGAAGAGCACTTCCGTAGCCGCCACACCGGCCTGACCTGCTCGGCGAGCCCGGTGTTCGATCCGCAGGGCGAGCTGATGGCGGTGCTCGACGTGTCTTCGGCGCGCCAGGAAGTCTCGCGGCAGAGCCAGTTCCACACCATGGCGCTGGTCAACCTGTCGGCGAAGATCATCGAGGGCTGCTATTTCCTCCGTCGCTTCGAGGGCTCCTGGCTGCTGCGCTTCCATGTCCAGGGCGACTATGTCGGCCTGTTCAGCGAAGGGCTGCTGGCCTTCGAGGAAGACGGGCGGATCCGCGCGGTGAACCAGAGCGCGCTGAACCTGCTCGGTTGTCCGCGCCAGCGCCTGCTCGGCCAGCCGGTGGAGACCTTCTTCGATTGCCGTCTCGACGACCTGCTCGGTCGCGCCTCGCCGCAACCCAGCGCCAGCTGGCCGCTGCGCACCCGCGAGGGACGGACCCTGTACGCCATGCTGCGCGGCGCGCCGCGGGCGATACCCCAGGCCCTGGCGGTGCCCACGGCAGCGAAGCCGGCGCCTGCCGCGCCCGGCCTGTGCCTGGGCGACGCCGAGCTGGCCGCCGATTTCCGCCGGGCGCTGAAGGTCTACGCGCGCGACGTGCCGCTGCTGCTCAACGGCGAGACCGGTTCCGGCAAGGAGGCCTTCGCCAAGGCCGTGCACCTGGCCGGCCCGCGCGCGGAACAGGCGTTCGTCGCGCTGAACTGCGCGGCGATCCCGGAAACCCTGATCGAGAGCGAACTGTTCGGTTATCGCGGCGGCAGCTTCACCGGCGCGCGCAAGGAGGGCATGCGCGGCAAGTTGCAGCAGGCCGACGGCGGCACCCTGTTCCTCGACGAGATCGGCGACATGCCGCTGGCCTTGCAGACCCGCCTGCTGCGGGTGCTGGAAGAGCGCCGGGTAGTACCGCTGGGCGGCGAGCCGGAGGATGTCGACGTGCGCCTGATCAGCGCTACCCACCGCGACCTGGCCGGGCTGGTTGCCGATGGACGCTTCCGCGAGGATCTCTACTACCGCCTCAATGGCATGGTCGTGAGCCTGCCGCCGCTGCGCGAGCGCAGCGACCGCGAGGAGCTGCTGGACTACCTGCTGGCCGAGGAGGCCAGGGGCCAGCGCATCCAGCTCGACGGCGAGGTTCGCCAGGGCCTGCTGGCCTACCGCTGGCCGGGCAACGTCCGGCAGATGCGCACGGTGCTGCGGACCCTGGTGGCACTCTGCGAGGACGGCCGGGTCGGCCTGCGCGACCTGCCCGCGGATATCCGCCAGGCCCTGGCGGCGCTGCCGCCCGCCGCAGCGGCGCCCGCCCCGGCCGCGGGCAACAGCCTGGGCGACGCCGAGCGAGCCGCGTTGCTGGCGGCGCTGGACGGCCAGCGCTGGCACGTGAGCCGGGTGGCCGAGCAACTGGGGATCAGCCGCAACACCCTGTATCGCAAGCTGCGCCGGCACGGCCTGGTGCGCGGCCAGGCCTGACGGGCGGGACGGCTCCAGGCGGGCCGCCGCGAGGCCGGCGGGAACCCCGCCGACGCCGCGTCGTCTGATGCCGCGACGCCGGGCGGCCGGCGCCTCCGCTGTGCTAATCTGCCGCCCATTCACAGCGCCTTCGACGGCTTGATCTGCAGGAGTCTGCATGCACATCCACGTACTCGGCATCTGCGGGACCTTCATGGGCTCGCTGGCCGTGCTGGCCAAGGAACTGGGCCACCGGGTGACCGGTTCCGACGCCAACGTCTACCCCCCCATGAGCACCCAGCTGCAAGCCCAGGGCATCGAGTTGATGCAGGGCTACGATCCGGCCCACCTGGAGCCGGCGCCGGACCTGGTAGTGATCGGCAACGCCCTGTCGCGCGGCAATCCGGCGGTGGAGCATGTCCTGAACAAGGGCCTGCCCTACGTTTCCGGCCCGCAGTGGCTGGCCGACCACGTGCTGCAAGGACGCTGGGTGCTGGCGGTGGCCGGTACCCACGGCAAGACCACCACCACCAGCATGCTCGCCTGGGTCCTGGAGCACGCCGGCATGAGCCCGGGCTTCCTGATCGGCGGGGTGCCGCAGAACTTCGGGGTTTCGGCGCGCCTGGGCGGTACGCCGTTCTTCGTGGTCGAGGCCGACGAGTACGACAGCGCCTTCTTCGACAAGCGCTCGAAGTTCGTCCATTACCGCCCGCGCACGGCGATCCTGAACAATCTGGAATTCGACCACGCGGATATCTTCCCCGACCTCGCGGCCATCGAGCGGCAGTTCCACCATCTGGTGCGCACTGTGCCGGGCGAGGGCCTGATCATTCGCCCGAGCGCCGAGAAAGCCCTGGAGCGCGTACTCGGGATGGGCTGCTGGACCCCGGTGCAGACCACCGGCGAAGGCGGCCAGTGGCAGGCGCGCCTGCTCGCCGAGGACGGCTCGCGCTTCGAGGTGCTGTTCGACGGCATCGTCCAGGGCGAGGTGGACTGGCCGCTGACCGGCCTGCACAACGTCGCCAACGCCCTCGCCAGCCTGGCGGCGGCGCGCCATGTCGGCGTGATGCCCAGCCAGGGCGCGGCGGCGCTCAGCGAGTTCCGCAACGTCAAGCGGCGCATGGAGAAGGTCGCGGAGGTCCGGGGCGTGACCCTCTACGACGACTTCGCCCACCATCCGACCGCCATCGCCACCACCCTCGACGGCCTGCGCAAGCAGGTTGGCGCGGATACCCAGGTGATCGCCATCGTCGAGCCGCGTTCCAACTCGATGAAGCTCGGCGCTCATCGCGACGGCCTGCCGGACAGCGTGCGCCAGGCCGACCAGGTGCTCTGGTACGCGCCGCCGAACCTGGGCTGGGACCTGGCCGCCACCGCCGCGCAATGCGCGATACCGTCGCAGGTCTGCGATACCCTGGAGGCGATCATCGAGCAGGTGCGCCAGCAGGCCAGGCCCGGCGCGCAAGTGGTGATCATGAGCAACGGCGGCTTCGGCGGCTTGCACGGCAAGCTGGCCGCGGCGCTGGCCGAGCGAGGGGCGCGATGAGCGGTCCGGAACGCATTACCCTGGCGATGACCGGCGCCTCCGGCGCCCAGTACGGCCTGCGCTTGCTCGATTGCCTGGTGCAGGAAGAGCGCGAGGTGCACTTCCTGATCTCCAAGGCCGCGCAACTGGTGATGGCCACCGAGACCGACGTGGCCTTGCCGGCCAAGCCGCAGGCGATGCAGGCCTTCCTCACCGAATATTGCGGTGCCGCCGCCGGACAGATCCGCGTGTTCGGCCAGAACGACTGGATGGCGCCGCCGGCCTCCGGCTCCAGCGCGCCCAATGCCATGGTGATCTGCCCGTGTTCCACCGGCACCCTGTCGGCGGTCGCCACGGGGGCCTGCAACAACCTCATCGAGCGCGCCGCCGATGTCGCCCTGAAGGAGCGCCGGCCGCTGGTGCTGGTGCCGCGCGAGGCGCCGTTCTCCAGTATCCACCTGGAAAACATGCTCAAGCTGTCCAACCTCGGCGCGGTGATCCTGCCGGCGGCGCCGGGCTTCTACCACCAGCCGCAATCGGTGGAGGACCTGGTGGACTTCGTCGTCGCGCGAATCCTCAACACCCTGGGGATTCCCCAGGATATGCTGCCGCGCTGGGGGGAACAGCACCTTGTCAGCGACGAGTAGGGTGCTGCTGCTGCTGGTCCTGGCGGTGCAGATGGGCGGTTGCGCCACCGTGCGCACCCTGGATGCGGCCAAGCCAGGGGCGCCGGTGGTCTACGCCGGCACCCGGCTGGATTGGTACAGCCTGCACGGCGGCTGCTGCCCGATGGAACGCTTCGGCGCGGAGGCGCCGGCCCATCCGGGGCTCGACCTGCCGGGCAGCGCGCTGCTGGACACCCTGTTGCTGCCGTTCTCGCTGGCCACCGCCATCGGCCTCAACCTCGGCGTCAGCGGCGGCATGTAGGGCGAGACCCGCCCCAGGCTCATTTCCCCAGCTTGCGCAGTTCGTCGGACTCGACGAAGCGCACGCCCTTGCCTTCCTCCAGCGCCAGGCGCCAGAGCGCGCGGGCCAGGTCGCAGGCCTCGATGCCGTGGTACTTGCCGGGAAGGATGCGGGCGATCGGCGCAGCGAGGATCTCGGCCAGGCGGAATTCCTCGCGCGGGCCGAACAGCAGCGATGGCCGGGCGATGGTCAGTTGTGGCCAGCCCTGTTCCTGCAGGGCCTGCTCCAGTTCGCCCTTGACCCGGTTGTAGAAGATCGACGACTTGGCGTCGGCGCCCAGGGCGCTGACCACCAGGTAATGCCGGGCGCCCATCTCCAGCGCGCGCTTGCCCACCGCCAGCGGCAGGTCGAAATCGACCGCGCGGAAGGCCTCCTCCGAGCCGGCTTCCTTGATCGTGGTGCCGAGGCAGCAGAAGGCGGTATCGATGCTGCCGTCGAGTTGCGGCAGCAGCTCGGCCAGCGGGCCGACCGGGTTGTCCAGCCGCGGATGCTCGGCCAGCGCCTTGCGGGCAGGGGCGATGACCTTGGCCAGGGTCGGCTCGCTCAATATCCGATCCAACAGGTGCTCGCCGGTAAGACCGGTCGCGCCGGCGAGCAGAACGCGCTTGGGCGTCGAGTGCATGTGTGTTTCTCCCCTTCCACACCAATGAGCGTAGTGCGCGGCGTATCTATTTGCCCGCCGCGCCCTCGCCGGTTTTTCCTTCCCGGAACGCGAGCGCGCGCTCGGCTTGCTGCCCCCGCAGCGTCCGCCAGTGCGCGAGCACGCGTTCCGGTAACCAGGCTTGCGGTTCCGAAGCTTCGAAACCTTCCTCCTTCTCCCTTTGACGCACTTCCTCTTTCGCCAGTTCGAACGCTTTGGACAGATCGTCGGTGCGGTTCAGCGCATTGGCCAGCAAGGCGCGGCCGAAATAGGTGAAGTCGGCGTCGTCGGAACAGCCGAACGAGACCCGGTCGGCACGCGCGGCGGTCAGGATCAGGGTACGTTCGTCTTTCAGCGGCGGGATGAAGCCCCCGCTGTAGCAGGCCGATACCACCAGCACCTTGTCGCGCTGGCGCAGCGGCGCGAGCAGTTCGGCCAGTTCCGCGGCCGGCAGGTCGCCGAGGTTCAGGCCGGGCATGTCCAGGGCCAACTGGTGGTCGCTGGAGCCGTGGCTGGTCAGGTAGATGAAGACCAGGTCTTCCGGCCCGCTGCGTTCGGCCAGGGTGCGCACGGCGCGGGACAGGCTTTCCCGGGTAGCCAGCGGGCGGTCGCCGAAGTGGTCGCGGTGGTTGACCAGGCGAATCACGCCACGAGCGGCGAAACGCTGGCCGAGCAGGTCGCCGGCGTAATCGGCCTCGCGCAGGAACACGCCCTGGCGGCCATCGCCGCCCAGGCTCAGGGCATAGAGTTCGCTGGCCGGCGTCGAGGCCGGGATCTTGCGCAGTTCTTCGTCGAGCAGGCGACCCTGGGCCAACAGGCCGATTTCCAGGGTGTCGGGCAGGGCCTTGCCGGCGGCGTCGCGGATGCGCTTGCCGTCGGCCCAGAGTCCCTGCTCACGGCTGCCGTCGGCGCGGTCCAGGGTGCCTTGGCCGGCATAGGCGCCGGCGGCGAAGCCGCCTTCGTAGCGGGTGCCGTCCAGTTGTTCGAGCAGGCCCTGGCCATGGAAGCGCCAGAACTGGAAACCGCCGCGGTAGCGGCTGCCGTCGGCGCCGAGAAGCTCGCCGGGGCCGTTCAGCGCGCCTTCGCTGAAGCGGCCGATCCAGACATCGCCGCTGGCGCTTTCGTAGCGCCCCTGGCCATGGAACTGGTTGTCCTTGAACTGGCCGACGTAGCGGTCGCCATCGGGCCCGCTCCAGCGCCCCTTGCCGTTCAGTTGCCCGTCGCGGAAGGTACCGGCGTACTGGTTGCCCTGGCTGTCGCTGAAGCTGCCTTCGCCTTCCAGGCGGCCCTGGCGGAAGCTGCCCTGGTAGCGGCTGCCATCGCTGCCGTCCAGCGTGCCCTGGCCGCTGTACAGGCCCTTGCGGAAACCGCCGCGGTAGCGAGTGCCCTGTTGTTCCAGGCTGCCTTCGCCATCGAACAGGCCCTGGCGGAAACCGCCCTGGTAGACGCTGCCATCGGCCATCGCCAGGCGTCCCTGACCGTCGAACAGGCCGGCCGCGAAGCCACCGCTGTAGCGGCTGCCGTCGGCGCCCTGCCAGGTGCCATGGCCGTGCAGCAGGCCATGCTCGAAGCGGCCGGCGTACCAGGCGCCGTTGTCGTAGTCCAGCCGGCCCTGGCCTTCCAGGCGCCCGTCCACCAGCTCGCCGCGATAGCGCGCGCCGTCAGGCAGGCGCGCATCGGCCGGGAGCAGCGGTTCGCCCTCGCCACAGGCGGCGAGCAGGATGACCAGGGCGGAGCAGAGCGAGAGAGACCTGGCGGGGCGAAGCATGCGGCGTTCCCGATGAGTGGTTCGGTCCGAGGGTGGAGGGGAGACAGTGTGGCGGAAAAATCGTTGCCTGGCAGTAGGGTATTTCCCTGCCGGCCCAGAGCGCCCCCGCGAGCGGGGGCTTTTGGAAGGGGGGAGAGGGGCGCGAAGGCGCCTGGCCGTCAAGCGAACGGCAGCGCTCGCTGGGGCGGGCTCAGACGAAGCAGAGGCTGAGGGTCTCGGCGATGTAGGCGGGTTTCTCCTGGCCTTCGATCTCCAGGGTGGCGCGCGCCTTGATCAGCCACTGGCCGGGATTCTTCTCGTTGACGTCGAGCAGGGTCAGGCCCAGGCGGACCCGCGAGCCGACCCGCACCGGCTGGATGAAGCGCACCGTATCGAGGCCGTAGTTGACCGCCATCTTCAGTCCTTCGGGAAGCACCAGCAGGCCTTCCATCAGCTTCGGGATCAGCGACAGGGACAGGAAGCCGTGGGCGATGGTGCCGCCGAAGGGCGTCTTCGCCGCCTTCTCCGGATCGACGTGGATGAACTGGTGGTCGCCGGTGCATTCGGCGAACTGGTCGACCCGCTCCTGGTCGATGGTGAGCCATTCGGAATGGCCGAGATCCTTGCCGACATAGTCCTTGAGCGCTGCTACGGGTACGAATGGCATAAGTCCTCCGGGAGGATGGCTGTTGTTCTCATGGTGCAGGAAGATCAGCACGCGTTGGCGACCGGGTCAAGAAACCATCGGCCTGGCGAATATCGCGTCATGCGGTGCCGCGACTGCGACTGATGGATAGGCGAGGAGCGTGCCAATGTCCCGGCGGGCTGGGCATAATGGTCGGCCCTTGCTGGAGGTGCCCATGTTGCTTCGTGGTCTGACCTGGCTGGTGCTGTTCCAGTTGCTCGGCACAGGTCTGAACGTTCTGTTGTTGCCCATGCTGCCCGGTCCGATCATCGGCCTGGTGCTGCTGTTCGGTTATTTCCTGGCGCGTGGCGAGGTCGGCAAGCCGGTCAACGAGGCGGCCGGCTCGTTGCTGCGCTACCTGCCGCTGCTGCTGGTGCCGGCGGCGGTCGGGGTGATGGCCTATGCGCGGGAGATCGCCGCCGACTTCTGGGCCATCGTCGGCGCGCTGGTACTGTCGCTGGTGCTGTCGTTCCTGTTCGCCGGCTGGATGATGCAGAAGCTCATCGATCGCCAGCAACGTCGCCGGGAGGAGTCCTGATGGCCTGGCAGGCCGCCCTCGAGGCGGTGATCCACCATCCGCTGTTCGGCGTCGGCGTGACCCTGGGCGCCTACCAGTTGGCCCTGGCCGCCTATGAACGGACCCGCTGGGTGTTCCTGCAGCCGGTGCTGGTATCGATGCTGGTGGTGATCGGCGTGCTGCTGCTTTGCGGCATCGACTACGACGAATACAGTGCCAGCGCCAAGGTCCTGACCATTCTCCTCGGCCCCGCCACGGTGGCCCTGGCGGTGCCGCTATTCCTCAACCTGCGGCGTATCCGCCAATTGTTCTGGCCGACCCTGCTGACCCTGGTGGTCGCCGGTACGCTGGCGACGGTGCTGGGCATCGCATTCGGCTGGTTGTTCGGTGCCGAGCCGCGGATGCTGATGAGCATGGCGCCGAAGTCGGTGACCTCGCCGATCGCCATGCTGGTGGCCAGCCAGATCGGCGGCGTGGCGGCGCTGGCCGCCGTGTTCGTACTGATCACCGGGGTACTCGGGGCGATCCTCGGGCCGGAGCTGCTGCGCGCCATCGGCGTCCGGCACCCCGCCGCGCAGGGCATGGCGCTGGGCATGACGGCCCACGCGGTAGGCACTTCGCGGGCCTTGCAGGAAGGCGAGGAGTGCGGCGCCTTCGCCGCCCTGGCGATGAGCCTGATGGGCGTTGCCACCGCAGTGCTGCTACCGTTGGCGGTAGCGCTGGTTGCCTGACGATGCCCGAGGAGTCGCGATGAAGTTGCCGTTGTTTCCCCTCAACGCCGTGCTGTTCCCCGGTTGCCGCCTGGACCTGCAGATCTTCGAGGCGCGCTACCTGGACATGATCAGCCGCTGCATGAAGCAGGGCACCGGTTTCGGCGTGGTGACCATCGGCGAAGGGCGGGAGGTCGGCGAAGCGCCGAGCCGCCTGGCGATGGTCGGCTGCGAGGCCTCGGTCCGCGACTGGCAGCAGCGCCCGAACGGCCTGCTGGGCATCCGCGTGGAGGGCGGTCGGCGTTTCCAGGTGCTGTCGGTGGAGGTCCAGGCCGACCAGCTCAGCGTCGGCGAGATCGAGTGGTTCGAAGACCTGCCGGAGCAACCCCTGACGTACGAACACAACGATCTCGCCGCGTTGCTCAGCGTGCTGGCCGAGCATCCGATGGTGGCCGCGCTGGAGATGGGCGGCGAGCCCGGCGGCCAGCAGGACCTGGCCAACCAGTTGGCCTACCTGCTGCCGTTCGATACCGAACGCAAGCTCGAACTGCTCGCCCTGCCCGACGCGCAGATGCAACTGGCGCGGATCCAGGTGCTGCTGGAGCACCTGCAGGGCGAGTTGGGTATCGACTGAGCGCCAACCCTCACAGCGGCCGGTAGCGCGCAATGGCTTCCGGCAGGGCCCAGCCGGCGGCGATCGCCAGGGTCGCCACGCAGACCGGCAACAGCAGCCACCAGACCCGTTGCGGCAGCGCCGGCAGCGACTCGCGGCGCTGGCTCAGCCACAGGCTGGCGGCGCAGACCGTAGTGGCGAGCAGGGCGCCGGCGACGATGTCCGACGGCCAGTGCACGCCAAGGTAGACCCGCGACAGGGCGATGCTCAGCGACGGGATCACCGCCAGCAGTACCCAGGTCAGGCGCCAGCGCGGCGGTTGCTGGCGGCTGGCGAGGACGCCCAGGGTGAGGAAGAAGGCGAAGGACGCCGAGCTGTGTCCGCTGGGGAAGCTGAAGCTGCTCAGCGGTTCGGCCAGCACTTCCGGGCGGGCGCGGGCGAACAGGGTCTTCAGGGTCTGGTTGGCCAGCGCGGTACCCACCAGGGTGCCGATGGCGAAGATGGCCGGACGCCATTGCCGGGTCAGCAGGAGGATACCGCCGAGCAGCGCGCCGGCGATGAACTGGGTGCGGAAATCGCCGAGCCGGGTGACCACCACCATCACCGGGTTCAGGTCGGCGTTGCGATGCTCCTGGACCAGCGTCATCAGGCCCTGGTCGAGGTCCTGGAGGTACGGCCAGGCGACGGTCATCGCCAGCAGCAGGACCAGGCTCAGCGCGGCCGCCACAGCGGTTGCCCAGCGTTTGCGCCGCAGGCTGGCCTGGACTACCACGCCGACCAGCACCGCCAGGCAGGCCGCGACGATCCCGGCTTCGCTCCAGAAGCCTTCCGGCAACGGCAGGCGCAGGGCTGCGCCGGTGGCCCAGCCGGGCAACAGGTAGGCGACCGCCCAGCCGGCGGCGGCGATCAGCGAAACGCCGAGAAAACGGCCGAACGGCATGTCGAGCATGCCGGCGACCATCGGCAGCATCGGTCGCAGGGCGCCGATGAAGCGGCCGACCAGCAGGCTGGCGATACCGTAGCGTTCGAAGTACACCTCGGCGGCGGTGATCCACTGCGGATGGCTGCGCAGGCCGGGCAGGCGGCGGATGTTCTGGTGGAAGCGGCGGCCGATCCAGTACGAGCTGAGGTCGCCCAGCACCCCGCCGGCGTAGGCCAGCAGCAGGGTTTCGCCGAGGCCGAGGGCGCCGCTGCCGGCGATCACCGCGACGCCGAACAGCAGCACCACGCCAGGGAGGACGATACCGACGATGGCCGCGCATTCGAGGAAGGCGATGAGGAAGATGGCCAGCCCCAGCCACTCGGGGTTGGCGGCCATCCAGGCGTTGAAGCTGTCGAGACTCATTGCAGGTGCGGGTCCTGATGTCCGAGTAGATGATAGTCGCGCCCGGCGACCTGGCCGCGGCGCAGTGGGTTGCGGGTGCAGAAGGCGGCGAAGGTGGCATCGACGAAACGGTACGGCAGGTGTTCGTCGCGCCCCTTCGGAATGCCCAGCCGAGCGGCCTGGATCACCTGGCTGGGGCGCTCGCCGACATCGTCGACGAACAGTCGCTGCGGGTCGAAGCGCTGTGCGTCCCACTCCGGCACCTTCAGCCCCATGGCCTTGCACAGCAGGGTCTGGCCGGCGCACAGGCGGCCGATCTCGCGGGGCCGGCCCTGGCTGTCCGGGTTCAGGCTCTGCATCCGCTCCAGCGCCGTGTGGTCGCTGATGCGATCCAGCCAGGGATGGCCGGACTTGATCAGCACCGCATTGCCCGGCCCGCCGGCGCTGAAGTTCAGCGAGTCGCCGCCGCGCGCGTAATACATATAGATGTGCCCGCCGTCGAGGAACAGTGCCTTGCGCTTCTCGGTGTAGCCGAGCGAGGCATGGCTGCCTTTCTCCTCCAGGTAGTAGGCCTCGGTCTCGATGATTCGCGCCGCCAGCCAGAGATTGCCCTGGCGATGGCGGATCACCTTGCCCAGCAACTCGCGGGCGACCAGCAACGCATCGCGGTCGAAGAAGGTGTCGGGGAGCGGCCGGGCGTCGGGCCAGGGCAAACTAAGGATGGGATCGCGGGACATGGGATTGTCGCTGGGACCATGGCAGTCATAGGCTGGCGAATGATAACAACAAGAGCCTGAATCATGGTTGAACGAGAGCGTGTCGACAGTGCCCACATCACGCCCAGCGCCCATTACACCGGGTACGTCTGGTTCCGCCATCGACTCGCCGAACCGGCCTTCGCCACCGTCTTCGGCCGCTGGGTACACGGCTTCGTCGCGCCGATCAACTGGGGCGCGCAGCTCGGTTTCGGACTGAACATCGAGGATTTCCTGTTACAAAGACACCTCATGATCGACGCGCGCCTGACCCAGGCCGTCGAACGCGAGGGAGTGGTCCAGGTGGTGGAAATGGCCTGCGGGCTCTCGCCGCGTGGGCGACGCTTCCGGCAACGCTATCCACAGTTGCGCTACCTGGAGGCCGACCTGCCGCCGATGGCCGCGCGCAAGGCGGCGTTGCTCCGCGAGCAGGGGTGGCTGGGCCCGGAGCACGCGGTGGCGGCTGTGGATATCCTCGCCGAGGACGGCGAGCGCAGCCTTGCCGCGCTGTTCGCCGGGCTCGATCGCGAGCGCCCGCTGGTGGTGATCACCGAGGGGCTGGTGAACTATTTCCAGCGCCCGGTGATCGAGGCCTTCTGGAGTCGCCTGGCGACCGAACTTAAACGCTTCCCCCAGGGCACCTACCTGACCGACCTCTATCCCGATCTCCGCGAGCACCCGCGCTACCGGCAGATCCGCTGGGGAGTGGGGATCATCGGGCGGCTGACGCGGGGAAGCTATCCGTTGCATTACCGCAATGCCGCGGAAATCGAGGCGGCCTTCGCCCGCTGCGGCTTCGCCTCCACCCTGGTGCTCGACCCGCAGCGCGAAGGCGCCGCCCTGGGCTTGCCGCAGGGACGCCTGCCGAGCCTGGTGCGGGTGATCGAAAGCCGCACGGCATAGCCGCCTCTCAGGCGACCTCCGCTCGCTCCCAGGCGGCGAGGAGGTCGGCCAGTCCGGCGCTGGCCGCCGGATCGGAGTGCGGGAAGATGAAGGCGAAGCCGCCGGCGGTCGAGCGCAGGGGCAGGATGTCCAAGTCCGCCAGGCCGTCGCAGCACAACCGCCAGCCGCGTTGCGGGCGGGATTCGGGCAGCTCGGCGTGCAGCCGCCCGCCGAAATAGCCGAGTTCCACCAGTTCCGCCGCATAGACGCCGAACTGCGGATGTTCCAGCCGAGCGTGCCCTTGGGCTGGCCGATGGCGGACCTCGAAGCGTCGCTCCAGGCCGAGCAGGCGCGTGCGCGGGATCCGCGTGCTGCCCTCGGCGCGCTCCGGCAGTGCCTCGCCGCGCAGGAACGGGCCGTAGAGCCGGGCGCAGGCCTCGCGTCGTTCGAACTGGGCAAGATGGTCGGCGTCGTGGATCAGGGCGAACTCGGCGTTCCCGCAGGCATGGGCGAACACCGCATGTTCCCAGGGCTGGGTGAAATGGTCGTACTCGCCGGCGAGCACCAGGGTCGGGCAGGTCGGGTGCCGCTCGAAGCCGCCGAAGGCCAGCAGGCGCCGGCTATTCTGCCGGTAGCGTTCGATCTCCGCCGCGGTCAGGCGTTGCAACTGGCGCAGCATGGCCTTGCGAAATACCGGGGAGACGCCGGTACGTTCCAGCTGTAGCGGGTTGATCAGGCCGGTCAGTACGCCGTGGGCGAAGGCGCTCTGGTCGCCCTCGTCGAGCCGGGCCAGGGCTTCTTCCAGCAGCAGCCGCGCACCGGGGCGGCCGAATGCGGTGATGCCGGCCAGTAGCAGGCGCGCGCAGCGGCGCGGATGGCGGGCGGCGAACAGCGCGGCCAGGGCCGAGCCGTAGGACAGGCCGATGGGCATCAACGGCGGCAGGCCGAGCTGTTCGGCGAAGGCCGCGATCAGGTCGGCGAGGTCTTCCAGGCTCAGTTCCGCCGCCAGTTGCTGGTTGCCGCCCTGGCTCGGCAGGTCGAGCAGGATCACCGGGTGCTCGGCGAGCAGTTCGCTGACCTCGCCGGTGAACGAGCGGAAGCTCTGGAAGGCGCCGCCCAGCAGGAGCACCGGCGGGCACGGGTCGTCGGCACGGGCGGCGAAGGCCTGGTAGCGCAGTTGCCAGCCGTCGAGAAGGAGGATATCCGGTTCGCTGCTCAGCGACTGCGCGCTGTAGTCGGTACGGTAGCGCATGGCGAGGCCCCGCGGTGTGTGCGTCGTTATTGTTGTTCTGCCGAGCGGGTGCCGGTGGGTGGCAGCGGCCAGGCTCGCTTCGAAGGTAAACAGAGGTAGCAATTTTGTTTACCTATCCTTCGGCCGGCGCCTGCGCCCGGGTGTCACCGTCTCGCGCACAGGCCCAGGCGCAGCGGGGCCGCCGCGTTACCGCCGGGGGCCGCGGAACGCACTGTCTACCGACCGGCTGTTGCGGCTGGGCGCGCCGGGGCTGGCTCGCTATAATCGCGCATTTCCCTGACGCCAGATGCCGAGACCATGACCGAGTCCGTCCTCGACTATATGAGCCGCCTTGGCCGCGATGCCCGCGCCGCCTCGCGGTTGCTCGCGCGCGCCGCCACCGCGCAGAAGAACCGCGCCCTGCTGGCCGCGGCCGATGCGCTGGACGCCGCCCGCGCGGAGTTGTCCCACGCCAACGAGCAGGACCTCGCCGCCGGCCGCGCCAATGGCCTGGAGCCAGCGATGCTGGACCGCCTGGCGCTGACCCCGGCGCGCATCGACGACATGATCGAGGGCCTGCGCCAGGTCGCCACGCTGCCCGACCCGATCGGCGAGATCCGCGACATGCGCTATGTGCCCTCGGGCATCCAGATCGGCAAGATGCGCGTGCCGCTGGGCGTGGTCGGGATCATCTACGAATCGCGGCCGAACGTGACCATCGACGCCGCCAGCCTGTGCCTGAAGTCCGGCAACGCGACCATCCTGCGCGGCGGCTCCGAGGCGATCCACTCCAACCAGGCGATCGCCCGCTGCATCCAGCAGGGCCTGGCCGAGGCCGGCCTGCCGGCCGCCGCCGTGCAGGTGGTGGAAACCACCGACCGCGCCGCGGTCGGCGCGCTGATCAGCATGCCCGAATACGTCGACGTGATCGTCCCGCGCGGCGGCAAGGGCCTGATCGAGCGCATCAGCCGCGAGGCCAAGGTGCCGGTGATCAAGCACCTGGACGGCATCTGCCACGTCTACATCGATGTCGCCGCCGACCTGGACAAGGCGATTCGCGTCGCCGACAACGCCAAGACCCAGCGCTATGCACCGTGCAACACCATGGAGACGCTGCTGGTGCATGCCGGCATCGCCGAGCAGGTGCTGCCGCCGCTGGCCACGATCTACCGCGAGAAGGGCGTGGAACTGCGCGGCGACGCCGCGACCCGCGCGCTGCTTGGCGCAGACGTGCTGGAGGCTACCGAGGAGGACTGGCGTACCGAGTACAACGCGCCGATCCTGTCGATCCGCATCGTCGACGGACTGGACGCGGCGATCGAGCACATCAACACCTACGGCTCGCAGCACACCGACGCGATCATTACCGAGAACTTCAGCGATGCGCGGCGTTTCCTCGCCGAAGTGGATTCCGCTTCGGTGATGGTCAACGCCTCGACCCGCTTCGCCGACGGCTTCGAGTACGGCCTCGGCGCCGAGATCGGGATTTCCACCGACAAGCTGCACGCCCGCGGCCCGGTCGGCCTGGAAGGCCTGACCAGCGAGAAGTACGTCGTCTTCGGCGACGGTCACGTGCGCACCTGATGGGCAAACGTATCGGCCTGTTCGGCGGCACTTTCGACCCCGTGCATATCGGACATATGCGCAGCGCCGTGGAAATGGCCGAGCAGTTCGCCCTCGACGAACTGCGCCTGCTGCCCAATGCGCGGCCGCCGCACCGGGAAACCCCGCAGGTGTCGGCCGCGCAGCGGTTGGCGATGGTCGAGCGGGCGGTGGCGGGAGTCGAGCGATTGACGGTCGATCCCCGCGAACTGCAGCGCGACAAGCCGTCCTACACCATCGACACCCTGGAGTCGGTGCGGGCGGAACTGGCGGCCGACGACCAGTTGTTCATGCTGATCGGCTGGGATGCCTTCTGCGGCTTGCCGACGTGGCACCGCTGGGAGGCGTTGCTGGATCACTGCCACATCGTCGTGTTGCAGCGTCCGGATGCCGACAGCGAGCCGCCGGAGTCGCTGCGCGACCTGCTGGCGGCGCGGAGCGTGGCCGACCCGCAGGCCCTGAAAGGGCCGGGCGGACAGATCACCTTCGTCTGGCAGACGCCGCTGGCGGTGTCCGCCACCCAGATCCGCGCGCTGCTGGGTGCCGGGCGCTCCGTGCGTTTCCTGGTGCCGGACGCGGTATTGAACTACATCGAGGCGCACCACCTGTATCGTGCGCCACACTGATAAAGAAACAGAGACCGACTCAATGCAAACCGAACAACTCGTCCAAGTGGCCATCGATGCCCTGGAAGACCTCAAGGCCCAGGACATCGTGACCCTCGATGTGCGGGACAAGACCAGCGTCACCGACTACATGGTGATCGCCTGCGGCAGTTCCAGCCGCCAGGTCAAGTCGCTGGCCGACAACGTCCTGACCAAGGCCAAGGAAAACGGCGTCAAGCCCCTGGGCAGCGAAGGCCTGGAGTCCGGCGAATGGGCGCTGCTCGACCTGGGCGACGTGGTGGTCCACGTGATGCTCCCGGCGACCCGCCAGTTCTACGACCTGGAGCGCCTGTGGCAGGGCGCCGAGCAGAGCCGCGCCCAGCACCAGCCGGAAGAGTGACGCCGGCATGCGGTTGCGCCTGATCGCGGTTGGCTCGCGCATGCCTCGCTGGGTCGAGGAAGGCTGGCAGGAATACGTCAAGCGCCTGCCGGCCGAGCTGTCCCTCGAACTGGTGGAGATCCCGCTCAACACCCGCGGCAAGAACGCCGACGTGGCGCGCCTGATCCGTCAGGAAGGCGAGGCCATGCTGGCGCGCGTGCAGCCGGGGGAACGGGTGGTGACCCTGGAGGTCGAAGGTCGGCCCTGGAGCACCGAGCAACTGGCTCGCGAACTGGATCGCTGGCGTCTCGACGCACGCACCGTGAATCTCATGGTCGGCGGCCCGGAAGGGCTGGCGCCGGAGGTCTGCGCGCGCAGCGAGCAGCGCTGGTCGCTGTCGCCGTTGACGCTGCCGCACCCGTTGGTGCGGATCCTGGTCGGCGAGCAGATCTACCGGGCCTGGACCGTATTGTCCGGGCACCCCTACCACAAATAGTCCCCAGTCCCGATGCCGCAGCCGATCCACCTGAAAGACCACGAGAAAGACGCCCGCCTGGTGCGTCGGCGCGTCATCGTCGGGGCGGTGGCGGTGGTCTTGCTGACCCTGGTGCTG
The DNA here is from genome assembly GCF_001815235.1 of Pseudomonas sp. HMSC065H01. NCBI lineage: Bacteria > Pseudomonadati > Pseudomonadota > Gammaproteobacteria > Pseudomonadales > Pseudomonadaceae > Pseudomonas > Pseudomonas sp. HMSC065H01. The sequence continues at coordinate 17,127 of NZ_KV819892.1, forward strand.
GTGGCGCGCATGTACCACCTGCAGGTGACCCAGTACGAGTACCATTCGACGCTGTCGGAGAACAACCGGGTCCATGTGCAGCCGATCCCGCCGACCCGCGGGATCATCTTCGACCGCAACGGCGTGATCATCGCCGACAACCGGCCGAGCTTCAGCCTGACCATCACCCGCGAACGCACCGAGGACCTGCAGAAGACCCTCGACACGCTGGTGGAGATCCTCGGCCTGACCGAGGACGACCGGGCCATCTTCGAGAAGCGCATGAAGCAGGGGCGGCGTCCGTTCGAGCCGGTTCCCATCATGTTCGAGCTCAACGAGGAACAGATCGCCCGCATCGCGGTGAACCAGTTCCGCCTGCCGGGCGTCGACGTGGCGACCCAGTTCGTCCGCCACTACCCGCTGAAGGAGCACTTCGCCCATTCGGTCGGGTACGTCGGGCGGATCAACGAGCAGGAACTGAAGAACCTCGACCCGATCAACTACAGCGGCACCCACCATATCGGCAAGACCGGCATCGAGCGCTTCTACGAGAGCGAGTTGCACGGCACGGTTGGCTACGAGGAAGTCGAGACCAACGCCCGCGGGCGGGTGCTGCGGGTGCTCAAGCGCACCGACCCGATTCCCGGCAAGGACATCGTCCTGAGCATCGACAGCCGCCTGCAGGAGGCCGCCGAGAACGCCCTGGCCGGGCGGCGGGGCGCCATCGTGGCGATCCAGCCGTCCACCGGCGACGTGCTGGCGATGGTCAGCCAGCCGAGCTACGACCCCAACCTGTTCGTCACCGGCATCAGCTTCAAGGCCTATGCCGAGCTGCGTGACTCCATCGACCGGCCGCTGTACAACCGCGTCCTGCGCGGGCTCTATCCGCCGGGCTCGACGGTGAAGCCGGCGGTGGCGCTGGCCGGCCTCGACGCCGGGGTGGTCACGCCGACCTCGCGGGTCTTCGACCCCGGCTACTACCAGTTGCCCAACTACGACCACAAGTACCGTAACTGGAACCGCTACGGCGATGGCTGGGTGAGCCTGGAGTCGGCGATCTACCGGTCCAACGACACCTATTTCTACGACCTCGCGCACAAGCTGGGGATCGACCGCCTGCACGCCTTCATGAGCCGCTTCGGCTTCGGCCAGAAAGTCGCCCTGGACATGTTCGGCGAAGCCGACGGGCTGATGCCCTCGCGCGAATGGAAGCGCAAGACCCGCCGCCAGGTCTGGTACCCGGGCGAGACCCTGATCCTCGGCATCGGCCAGGGCTACATGCAGGCGACGCCGATCCAACTGGCGCAGATGACCGCGCTGCTGGCCAACAAGGGCCACTGGATCCGCCCGCACCTGGCCAAGACCATCGACGGCCAGCCGCCGGTCGACCCCGACCCGATGCCCGACATCGTGCTGCGCGACCCGGCCAACTGGGACCGCGTCGACTACGGCATGCAGCAGGTGGTGCATGGCGCCCGCGGCACGGCGCGCAAGGTCGGCGCCACCTCGGCCTACCTGATCGCCGGCAAGAGCGGTACCGCCCAAGTGGTGGCGATCAAGCAGAACGAGCGCTACGACCGCTCCAAGCTGCTCGAGCGGCACCGCGACCACGCCCTGTTCGTCGGCTTCGCGCCGGCCAACAACCCGCAGATCGCGGTGGCGGTGATGGTGGAGAACGGCGAGTCCGGCTCCGGCGTCGCCGCCCCGGTGGTCAAGCAGGTGATGGACGCCTGGCTGCTCGACGAGCACGGCAAGCTCAAGGCCGAATACGCGGAACCCGTCGCGCCGCTCGCGGCGGCGGTGGCCAAGCCCGAACCCACGGCAGCCGAGCCGGAGGCGCCCGCCCTTGAACAGTAACTTCGACCGCACCCTGTCCAACGAAGACGTGATGCGCCGGCGCGCCAGCCTGTTGCAGCGCCTGCACATCGACGGGATTCTCCTGCTGCTGTTGCTGATCCTCGGCGCCACCGGCCTGTTCGTCCTCTATTCGGCGAGCGGCAAGAGCTGGGACATGCTGATGAAGCAGGCCACCTCGTTCGGCCTGGGACTGGGCATGATGGTGGTCATCGCCCAGATCGAGCCGCGCTTCATGGCCCGCTGGGTGCCGCTGGGCTACCTGGTGGGGGTCGCGCTGCTGGTGGTGGTCGACGTGATCGGCCACGACGCCAAGGGGGCGACGCGCTGGATCAACATCCCCGGGGTGATCCGCTTCCAGCCCTCGGAGTTCATGAAGCTGCTGATGCCGATGACGGTGGCCTGGTACCTGTCCAAGCGCAACCTGCCGCCGGGGCTCAAGCACATGGTGATCAGCCTGGCGATCATCATCACCCCGTTCGTGCTGATCCTGAAACAGCCCGACCTCGGCACCGCCATGCTGATCCTCGCTTCCGGCGGCTTCGTGCTGTTCGTCGGCGGCCTGCGCTGGCGCTGGATCGTCGGCGCGGTGTCGGCGGCGGTGCCGATCGCAGTGGCGATGTGGTTCTTCATCATGCACGACTACCAGAAACAGCGGGTGCTGACCTTCCTCGACCCGGAAAGCGACCCGCTGGGCACCGGCTGGAACATCATCCAGTCTAAGGCGGCCATCGGTTCCGGCGGGGTATTCGGCAAGGGCTGGCTGCTGGGCACCCAGTCGCACCTGGATTTTTTGCCGGAAAGCCACACCGACTTTATCATTGCGGTCCTCGGCGAGGAGTTCGGCCTGGTCGGCGTCTGCCTGCTGCTGGTGCTCTACCTGCTGCTGATCAGTCGTGGCCTGGTGATCACCGCCCAGGCGCAGACGCTCTACGGCAAACTGCTGGCCGGTGGCATCACCATGACGTTTTTCGTTTATGTCTTCGTGAATATCGGTATGGTGAGCGGGTTGTTGCCGGTGGTGGGGGTACCGCTGCCTTTCATTAGTTATGGCGGAACTTCGCTGGTTACCCTGTTGTCAGGGTTCGGGGTTCTGATGTCGATCCATACCCATCGGAAGTGGATCGCCCAGGTTTGAGACCAAGAGTGAAGAACGCAATGCAAGTACTGCGTACATGGGCGGCCAGGGGCGTCCAATGGGTCGGCGTAGCCGGCGTCATTGGCCTGTCCGGGGCGGCCCAGGCGGGGGACTACGACGGCTCGCCGCAAGTGGCCGAGTTCGTCAGCGAAATGACCCGCGACTACGGCTTCGCCGGAGAGCAGCTGATGGGGCTGTTCCGCGACGTGAACCGCAAGCAGTCGATCCTCGATGCGATCTCGCGCCCGGCCGAGCGGGTCAAGCAGTGGAAGGAATACCGGCCGATCTTCATCAGCGACGCGCGCATCAGTCGTGGCGTCGACTTCTGGAACAAGCATGCCGAAGACCTGGCGCGGGCGGAGAAGGAATACGGCGTGCCGGCCGAGATCATCGTCTCGATCATCGGCGTGGAAACCTTCTTCGGCCGCAACACCGGCAGCTACCGGGTGATGGACGCGCTGTCCACCCTCGGCTTCGACTACCCGCCGCGAGCCGACTTCTTCCGCAAGGAGTTGCGCGAGTTCCTCCTGCTCGCCCGCGAACAGCAGGTCGACCCGCTCAGCCTGACCGGCTCCTACGCCGGCGCCATGGGCCTGCCGCAATTCATGCCGAGCAGCTTCCGCGCCTACGCGGTGGACTTCGACGGCGATGGCCACATCAATATCTGGAGCGACCCGACCGACGCCATCGGTAGCGTCGCCAGCTACTTCAAGCAGCACGGCTGGGTCACCGGCGAGCCGGTGGTCTCGGTGGCCGAGATCAACGACGAGAGCGCCGAGAGCGCGGTGACCAGGGGCGTCGACCCGACCATGAGCCTGGGTGAGCTGCGTGCCCGCGGCTGGCGCACCCACGATGCGCTGCGCGACGACCAGAAGGTCACGGCGATGCGTTTCGTCGGCGACAAGGGCATCGAGTATTGGGTCGGTTTGCCGAACTTCTACGTGATCACCCGCTATAATCGCAGCGCCATGTATGCCATGGCGGTTTATCAGCTGGCGGGCGAGATTGCCCGCGCGCGAGGTGCCCATTGAGCAAGCGTGTCCGCTCCTCCCTGATCCTGCCCGCCGTCTGCGGCCTCGGGCTGGCGGCCGTGCTGTTGAGCAGTTGCTCCAGCAAGGCGCCCCAGCAGCCGGCCAGGCAGGCGGGCATTTCCGGGCCGGGCGACTATTCCCGTCCGCATCGCGACGGCGCCCCCTGGTGGGACGTCGACGTGTCGCGGATCCCCGATGCGGTACCGATGCCGCACAACGGTTCGGTGAAGGCCAACCCCTACACCGTGCTGGGCAAGACCTACTACCCGATGAACGATGCGCGGGCCTACCGGATGGTCGGCACCGCGTCCTGGTACGGCACCAAGTTCCACGGCCAGGCCACCGCCAACGGCGAGACCTACGACCTCTACGGCATGACCGCCGCGCACAAGACCCTGCCGTTGCCGAGCTATGTGCGGGTGACCAACCTGGACAACGGCAAGAGCGTGATCGTCCGCGTCAACGACCGCGGCCCGTTCTATTCCGACCGGGTCATCGACCTGTCCTTCGCCGCGGCGAAGAAGCTCGGCTATGCCGAGACCGGCACCGCGCGGGTCAAGGTCGAAGGCATCGACCCGGTGCAGTGGTGGGCCCAGCGCGGCCGGCCGGCACCGATGGTCCTGGCGCAGCCCAAGCAGGCGGTGGCCCAGGCCGCTCCCGCCGCGGCGCAGACGCAGGCGGTGGCGATGGCCCAGCCGATCGAGACCTACACTCCGCCGCCGGCGCAGCACGCGGCCGCCGTGCTGCCGGTGCAGATCGACTCAAAAAAAAACGCTTCATTACCAGCCGATGGCCTGTATCTCCAGGTGGGCGCCTTCGCCAACCCGGATGCGGCGGAGCTGCTGAAGGCCAAGCTGAGCGGCGTGACGGCTGCGCCGGTGTTTATCAGCTCGGTCGTACGCAACCAGCAGATTCTGCACCGGGTGCGGCTGGGACCGATCGGTTCGGCGGACGAGGTTAGCCGCACCCAGGACAGCATCCGCGTGGCCAACCTTGGCCAGCCGACGCTGGTACGCCCCGACTGAGCGCCTACTCACGCAGGGAATTCCCGCAAGGGATTGTTTGACCATTGGTAGAACCAGAGAGACGGATGAACATCACCACTATCGCGAAACGCTTGTCACTGCTTGTCCTGTTCATCGCCCCTACGGCTGGCTGGGCTGCTGAATCCATGATTCCGGCGCCGCCGCAACTGGCCGCCAAGTCGTACGTCCTGATGGACGGCGAGAGCGGCCAGGTTCTGGTCGAGAACAACGGCGACCAGCGCCTGCCGCCGGCCAGCCTGACCAAACTGATGACCGCCTACATCGCCACCAAGGAGATCGAGGCCGGCCGCATCGGCGAGAACGACCTGGTCACCGTCAGCGAACATGCCTGGCGCACCGGCGGTTCGCGGATGTTCATCAAGGTCGGCAGCCAGGTCTCGGTGAGCGACCTGCTGCATGGCATCATCATCCAGTCCGGCAACGACGCCAGCGTCGCCCTGGCCGAGCATATCGCCGGCAGCGAAGACGCCTTCGCCGACATGATGAACACCACCGCGCAGAAGCTGGGCCTGACCAACTCCCACTTCATGGACGCCACCGGCCTGCCCAACCCGGACCACTATTCCTCCGCCCGCGACATGGCGGTGCTGGCCCGCGCGATCATCTACGGTGAGCCGAGCCACTACGCGATCTACGCGCAGAAGGAATTCCTCTGGAACAACATCAAGCAGCCGAACCGCAACCTGCTGCTGTGGCGCGACAAAACCGTCGACGGCCTGAAGACCGGCCACACCGACGAAGCCGGCTACTGCCTGGTGGCTTCCGCGGTACGCGACGGCCAGCGCATGATCGCCGTGGTGTTCGGCACCAACAGCGAGCAGGCCCGCGCCGCCGAGACCCAGAAGCTGCTGACCTATGGCTTCCGCTTCTTCGAAAGCCGCAACTTCTACAAGAAGGGCACCGAGCTGACCAAGGGCCTGGTCTGGAAGGGTTCCGAGCATGAAGTGAAAGCCGGCCTCGCCGAAGATCTGACCATGACCCTGCCGCGCGGCCAGATGCAGAAGCTGCAGGCCAGCATGGTCCTGGAGCCGCAACTGATGGCGCCGATCCAGCAGGGCCAGGTGATCGGCAAGGTGGAAGTGAAGCTGGACGACAAGGTCATCCGCAGCGCCGACCTGGTCGCCCTCAACGCCGTCGAGGAGGGTGGTTTCTTCCGCCGCCTGTGGGATAGCATCCGCCTGTTCTTCTACGGTTTGTTCAACTGACCGACCGGCGCCCGCCCGCTCACGAGGCCAGCGGGCGCCCGTCCCCGCGGACCACGGGTCCGCCGCCGCCATGACCGATACCCCTGACGTTCAACCCCCGAAAATCGAATTCCCCTGCGAGCGTTATCCGATCAAGGTGATCGGCGACGCCGGCGAAGGTTTCTCCGACCTGGTCGTGGAAATCATCCAGCGCCACGCGCCGGATCTCGACGTCGAGACCCTGGTGGTCCGTGACAGCAGCAAGGGGCGATTCCTCTCGGTGCAGGTGCTGATCACCGCCACCGATGTCGACCAACTGCAAGCCATCCATAACGACCTGCGCGCGACCGGACGCGTGCACATGGTGCTCTGATGGGACTCGAGCTGGGCTTCCGTGAGCTCGGCGAGGTTCCCTACGAACCGACCTGGCATGCCATGCAGCGCTTCGTTGCCGAACGCGACAAATCGGTAATGGACGAAGCCTGGCTGTTGCAGCACCCTGCGGTCTTCACCCAGGGGCAGGCCGGCAAGGCGGAGCATGTGCTGTTCCCCGGCGACATCCCGGTGATCCAGGTAGATCGCGGCGGCCAGGTGACCTACCACGGCCCCGGCCAGTTGGTCACCTACCTGCTGCTCGATGTCCGCCGCCTGGGACTGGGCGTGCGCGAGCTGGTCAGCCGGATCGAGCAGAGCCTGATCGGCCTGCTGGCGTCCTATGACGTGCAGGCCGTGGCCAAGCCGGACGCGCCGGGTGTCTACGTCGACGGGGCGAAGATCGCCTCCCTCGGCCTGCGCATCCGCAACGGCTGTTCCTTCCATGGCCTGGCGCTGAACCTGGACATGGACCTGCGACCGTTCCAACGAATCAATCCCTGCGGCTACGCCGGGATGCCCATGACCCAACTGCGCGACCTGGTTGGGCCGGTGGATTTTGCCGAGGTGTGTACCCGATTGCGCGCTGAGCTCGTCTCACGCCTTGGCTACGCTGAACAGAAGACCCTTACGGGCGGGATCGAACTGACATGAGCACTGTTGTGGAGAAGTCCGGAGAAGCCAAGCCGGGCAAGGTGGAAGTCGGCGTGAAGCTGCGCGGCGCGGAAAAGGTCGCGCGGATTCCGGTGAAGATCATTCCCACCGAGGAACTGCCGAAGAAACCCGACTGGATCCGCGTGCGCATCCCGGTTTCCCCCGAGGTCGACCGCATCAAGCAACTGCTGCGCAAGCACAAGCTGCACAGCGTCTGCGAAGAGGCGTCCTGCCCGAACCTGGGCGAGTGCTTCTCCGGCGGCACCGCGACCTTCATGATCATGGGCGATATCTGCACCCGACGCTGCCCGTTCTGCGACGTCGGTCATGGCCGGCCGAAGCCGCTGGACGTCGACGAGCCGACCAACCTGGCCATCGCCATCGCCGACCTGCGGCTGAAGTACGTGGTGATCACCTCGGTGGACCGCGACGATCTGCGCGACGGCGGCGCCCAGCACTTCGCCGACTGCCTGCGCGAGATCCGCAAGCTGTCGCCGGGGATCCAGCTGGAAACCCTGGTGCCCGACTATCGCGGTCGCATGGACATCGCCCTGGAGATCACCGCCAACGAGCCGCCGGACGTGTTCAACCATAACCTGGAGACGGTACCGCGCCTGTACCGCTCCTCGCGGCCGGGCTCGGACTTCGAGTGGTCGCTGGACCTGCTGCAGAAGTTCAAGCAGATGGTTCCGCACGTACCGACCAAGTCCGGGCTGATGCTCGGCCTGGGCGAGACCGACGACGAGGTCATCGAGGTCATGCAGCGGATGCGCGAGCACGACATCGACATGCTGACCCTCGGCCAGTACCTGCAGCCGTCGCGCAACCACCTGCCGGTGCAGCGCTTCGTGCATCCGGACACCTTCGCCTGGTTCGCCGAGGAAGGCGAGAAGATGGGCTTCAAGAACGTCGCGTCCGGTCCGCTGGTGCGTTCGTCCTACCATGCCGACCAGCAGGCGCACGGCAACAAGATCGGCTGATCGACGCCGCGCCAATGCCTCCGACGCCGCGTCCCTGCACAGGGACGCGGCGTTTTTCATTGGGCAGCCACGAAGCCTCTTCGGACGTAGGACGAACAACCGCTTGCGGTTATCCGCCGGCGCGTAGGTGAGTACCGTTTGCTCTCATCCCTGTGCGGTAACGAAGCGACTGCGCTGGCCGAGCTGCCGCACCGCCTCGATCAGTGCATCGGCCGCCAGGCTGGGTTGGCGCGAGAAGGCGTAGAAACGCGCCTCCGGCAGCGTCGGAAAACCCTGTTCCGGGCCCAGTTCGCGTAGCCCCTCGCGCATCTGGCTGCGCGCCACCACCGTCACGGCGAAACCGGCCAGCGCGGCGGACAGGCAGCCGGCCATGCTGGCGCTCTCGAACACCAGGCGCCAGGGACGCGCAGCGGCGCCGAGGGCTGTAATCGCCGCTTCGCGGTAGACGCAGGGTTCGGGGAACAGCGCCAGCGGCAGCGGTTCGCCCGCGGGCAGCTCGATCGCGGTCGCCGCGGCCCAGACCAGCGGTTCCTCCCAGAGCAGTTCGCCGTCGTCTCCTACCCGCCGGCACTGCTTGCCGAACACCACGTCGGTGCGCCCCTGGGCCTGCTGGCGGAGCAGGTCGGTGGTGATACCGACCTTGAGTTCGATGGATGCTTCGGGGTGCCAGCGGCGAAAGCGTTGCAGGACGCGTGGCAGCCAGGCGCTGGCGAAGTCCTCCGAAGCGCCGATGCGCAGGCGGTCGCGGATCGGCGTGCCGTGCAGCCTGGCGCGGGCCTCGCGCTCCAGCTCGACGATGTTGCGGGCATAGGCGTAGAGCGTCTCGCCCGCCTGGGTCAGCTCCAGGCGGCGAGTGGTGCGGCTGAGCAGGCTGACGCCGGCTGTCTGTTCCAGGCGCTTGATATGCCCGCTGACTGCGGAGGGGGTGAGCGCGAGATTGTCCGCGGCGAGGGCGAAACCGCCGCTGTCGACCACTTCGAGAAAGGTACGCAACAACACGATATCCAGGGATTGGGAGGTGGGGACGGCAAGCTCCATGAGGTCTTCCATTCATCTCGTTTCATGAATAGTAGACGCTAACTATTCATGAATCACGCTTGGCAAGCGTCCTAGGATGTCCCTTCTTTCTCTTGGAGAGGTCCGATGAGCCGCTATGCCTTCGTTTCCACCGATGTCCTGGATATCGCCTACCTGGAGTGGAATCCGCAGGGGGCGCGCAGCGCCGTCTTGTTGCACGGTTGGCCGGACAGCCCGCATGCCTGGAAAGACCTGGCGGAGTCCCTGGCGGACGCCGGCTATCGGGTGCTGGCACCAGCCCTCCGGGGATTCGCCCCGACCCGCTTCCGCGATGCGTCTACTCCGCGCAGCGGGCAACTGGCGGCTCTGGCTTGCGATCTGCTGGCATTCGTCGACAGCCTGGCATTGCAACGTCCCCTGCTGGTCGGCCATGACTGGGGGGCTCGCGCGGTGGCTAGTGCCTGCGGACTGCGCGAGGGCCTAGCCTCGCACCTGGTGATGCTCTCGGTGGGGTACGCCAGCAACGATCCGCAGCAAGTTCTTTCCCTGCCGCAGGCCCGTAGCTTCTGGTACCAGTGGTTCATGGCTACGCCACGCGGAGAGCGCGCGCTGCGCGAGGAGGGCGAGGCGTTCGCCCGGCAGATGTGGGACACCTGGTCGCCGCCGGGATGGTATGCCGAGCGCGATTTCCAGGAGGCCGCCCAGGCCTTCTCCGGGCCGGACTGGGTCGCCGTGGTGCTGCACTATTACCGGCATCGCTGGGGCTTCGTCGCGGGGGAGCCGCGCTACGGGGCGGCGGAACAGCGCTTGCTCCCGGCACCGCGCCTGGCGCTGCCGACCCTGGTGCTGCACGGCGGCGCGGATGCCTGCACCCACCCCGACGGCTCCCGCGGACGCGAGCACTACTTCAGCGGGCGTTACCAGCGGCTGGTGCTGGAGGGCGTCGGCCATTTTCCGCAGCGCGAGGCGGCCACCCAAGTGGCGGACGCTATCCTGCGGTTCTGCGCGGATGACTAGGTCCTGGACACCGCAGCGGCGGATAACGCCCATGGCGTTATCCGCCCTACGAACCGGTGTGCCGCGAGCGGTCGCGGCGGACGTGGGGTCGTAAGCTCCGCCGGTGGCCCTATGGCGTCCGCAGGCGGTCGAGCAGCGCCGGGGTCGGATAGCCGTCCGCCGGCCAGCCGAACTCCTGCTGGCAGGCGCGGATCGCCTTGCGCGTATTGGCGCCGATGATGCCATCCACCGCGCCCGGATCGTGTCCGCGGGCGGCCAGTTGCCGTTGCAGCTCGATGCGCTGCGAGCGGCTCAGCGGAACATCCTCCAGCGGCCAGGCGCCGACTATCCGGCCGCCGCCCTTGAAGCTGTCGGCGAGCAGGCCGACGGCCAGGGCGTAGGCGCTGGAGTTGTTGTACTTGAGGATGGCGCGGAAGTTGTGCAGCACCAGGAAGGCCGGGCCGCGGTGCCCGGCCGGCAGCAGCAGCGAGGCCTGTTCGCCGGAGAGTCCGGAGGGCAGGGGGCCGCCGTTGACGCCTTGTACGCCCATCCCTTGCCATTCGCCCAGGGGCTTGCGGATGGTGAGTTCCGCCAGGGAATAGTCGAAGCCTGCCGGCAGGCGGACTTCGAAACCCCAGGGTTGTCCGGCGATCCAGCCGGAGGCTTTCAGGTAGTTGGCGGTGGAGGCCAGGGCGTCGCCGGGCGAGCCCCAGATGTCACGCTTGCCGTCGCCGTCGAAGTCCACGGCATACTGGTTGTAGGTGGTCGGGATGAACTGGGTCTGGCCCATGGCGCCGGCCCAGGAGCCGATCATGAAGGAGGCCGGAACGTCGCCGTGCTGGAGAATCTTCAGGGCGGCGAGCAACTGGGCGTGGGCGAATTCCGGGCGGCGTCCTTCATAGGCGAGGGTCGCCAGGGAGCGGATCACGTTCTTGTTGCCCATGTGCGAACCGTAGTTGCTCTCCATGCCCCAGATCGCCACCACCGCATCCGCATCCACCGCATAGCGCGCGTCGACTTCGCCGAGGATGCGCGCATGCTGCGCCAGGCGCGCCTGGCCCTGGCGAACGCGCAGCGGATCGAGGGCGCCTTCCAGGTACTTCCATACCGGTCGGGTGAATTCCGGCTGGCTGCGGTCGGCTTCGACCACGGCGGGATCGGGCTGGACGCCGGCGAAGGCGCGATCGAAGGTCTGCGCATCGATTCCACCGGCCAGCGCCTGTTGACGGAAGGCGTCGCGCCACTGTTCGAAGCTTTGCCCAGGCTGGGCCTCGTTCGGCGCGCCAGCGGGCACCGAGGCGGCCGGGCCGGCGCCGGAGAAGGGCGCCTTGGTCTGCAGGGGAGCGGCAGGCTGGTTGTATTCGACTGTCGGATTCTTCTGCGCGCAGGCGCTGGAGAGGCCAAGCCCCATGGCGACGACGGTGCTGCCCAGCAGCCCGCTCACCTTCAGCAGGGCGGATCGTTCGGGGTTACGCATTGCTCTCCTCAGCAGGGTCCTCGGGACGGGCCACCTTAGCACGCCGGCCAGGACGCGTCTGCCGTCGTTGGACGCGCCGGCGGGGCCCCGGGTTCGCCAATGTGGTTCCATCGGCGCGGTGGATATCGTTCGCCATATGTTCGGTCACTGTCGGGCGGCCAATGGTTTCGTCCGTACCGCTCCGCCGCCTGTCGAAGCCTCGCGGCGCACCCGAGTCGGGATCGGCGACGGGTCGCGCGGCATGCTCGAGGCCTTCGACTTCTTCTTCCTGGCCTTCGTTCTGCGCGACATGGCTACCCGCTTCGGCGTCGGCATCGAACGCCCGAGCCTGGTTCGTGCGCTGCAATGGCCAGAGGGTTGCCAGTCGGCCGCGCGGGATGTCGAGGCCGCGGATCATGATGGAGGAACCATTGGCTTTTCGCCCAACCCGATGGGGCCAGGGCTTGCGCGCCGACGATAGTGTGCCCATGGGCGGCAGGCTGGCGGTGGGGTTGGTCTTGTCGACGGGCTTCGGGCGGGGTAGGCGGGGCGCGTGGGTGAGGAGGGCGTTGCGGGAGGATGGACCAGCGGCTGTTTCAGGCCGCCATAACGAAAGAAGCCTCCCAGTTACGGGAGGCTTCGCGGCGGTAGCTGCCTTTGCCTTTCTTCACCTGTTCCTGGCGGCTGCGGAACAGTGGCTGGGCGACCAGGGATTTGGCCTTGTTCGGCCGCTTGCTTTTCTTTGCCATGGCATAGGTCCTCGAAGGTGATCGGGCTGGCGCTCGCCAGCGCGCGCATCATCTGCCTGTCGCCGCGGATTGTCCAGTGCCGGTTGCGCCTTCAGGCTGCCGGCAGGCCGAGACGCTGGCCGGCGAGGCTCAGGGCGAGAAGCGAGAGACCGCTCCAGGGGCTGCCGGGTGCCTGTCCCTTGATCTGCGCGTCGATCAACTGGGCATCCCTCAGCATCTGGTTCCAGCGGCTGCTGGAGTGGCGTTGCAGGGCACGGGTCAGCAGCGGACGGCGCTTGTCCCAGACCGGCGGACGCGCCTGGGCGAAGGCTTTCTCCAGCGGGATGCCCTGGCCGTATTGCTGGGACAGGCCAGCCAGCAGGCGGATCTCGCGGGCCAGGCCCCAGAGGATCACCGGCGGCTCGATGCCTTCGCCGCGCAGTCCTTCCAGGATGCGCAGGGCGTGGGCCGCTTCACCGCCAAGGGCAGCGTCGATCAGGCCGAAGACATCGAAGCGTGCGCTGTCGGCGACCGCGGCCTGTACGGTGGCGGCGTCGATCTGGTTGCCCTCGGCGAGCAGCTTGAGCTTTTCGATTTCCTGGGCGGCGGCGAGCAGGTTGCCTTCCACGCGCGCGGCGATCAGTTCCAGGGCTTCGGGGCTGGCGGACAGGCCGGCCTGGGACAGGCGCTGGCGAATCCACTGCGGCAACTGGTGGACGTCGACCGGCCAGACCTGGATGAACTGCGCGGCGTTGCCATCGATCAGGGCCTTGGCCCACTTGGTCTTCTGCGTGCTGCCATCGAGCTTGGGCAGACTGAGCAGGAGCACGGTGTCTTCCGGCGGCCGTTGCAGGTATTCCTGGAGAATCGCCGCGCCTTTGTCGCCGGGCTTGCCGGAGGGCAGGCGCAGTTCGATCAGGCGCTTCTCGGCGAACAGCGACAGGCTGGCGCCGGCCTCCAGCAGCAAGCCCCAATCGAAGTTGGCTTCGGCATTGAATACCTGGCGCTCGCCGAAGTCGCGCTCGCGGCAGGCCTGGCGAATGGCATCGCAGGCTTCCTGGCAGAGCAGCGGTTCATCGCCGCTGACGACATAGACGGGCGCCAGGGGGCCCTGGAGGTGCTTGGCGAGTTGCGCGGGAGTCAGCTTCATAGGAGAAGACGGGGCCGGCGAAACCGGCCCCGGGGCATCACGGGGTGGGGAACTCGATCGGCGACTGCTGCGGCTCGGCGGCGCGGCGCTGGCGCTCCGCCTCGTCGGCGGCGCGCAGGGCTTCGGCTTCCGCCTTGGCCTTGGCTTCTGCCTGGCGCTGGGCTTCGTCGAGTTGCGCCGGGGTCAGCGCCTGGAGGCGCATGGACAACTGCTGGATCAGGTCGCGCCGCATCTCGCTGCGCAGCTGCGCGGCTTCCTGGTCGGAACCGATCAGGTTGTTTTCGTCGTGCACGTAGACCTTCTGCACCTGTACCTGGTTGCTCATCAGGACCAGGTCGTTGGCGCCGACGATCTCGTAGTTGATCGTGTTGGTCAGCTCGAACTCCGCGCCGCGCGCGGAACCGGTGTAGCTGACGGTGCGCTGCTGGTTGTCCTCGCGGACCAGCACCAGGTGGTAGGGCGCGTTGCTGGTGACCTTCACGCCGCTGTTTTCCAGGGTTTCCTTCAGTTCGCGCACGGTCGGGCCGTAGGCGTTGCGCGCGGATACGTCGATTTCCTTGAGCGCGAATTGCGCATCGCCCAGGCCGCGCAGTTGGAAGCCGCAGGCGGCCAGCAGGGTGGTCATACCGATCAGCGCGGCGCTGGTCAGGATACGTTTCATCAAGCTTCCCTCACTCCTGTTGATCAGCGCCCCCGGATGGCCGGGGGCGTCCAATGGAATCGCGTATCAGTTGGCGACGATGTTGACCAGTTTGCCCGGTACCACGATGACCTTGCGGATGCTCAGGCCTTCGGTGAAACGCAGCACGTTCTCGTTGGCGCGCGCGGCGGCCTCGACATCCTCGCGGCTGGCGCTGGCGGCCACGTCGATGTGTCCGCGCAGCTTGCCGTTGACCTGCACCACCAGTTGCAGGGTGTCCTGCACCAGTGCGCTCTCGTCGACGCTCGGCCAGCGCGCATCGATCACCGCTTCGGCATGGCCGAGCTGGCCCCAGAGCACGTGGCAGATGTGCGGAGTGATGGGCGCCAGCAGCAGGACCGCGGTTTCCAGGCCTTCCTGGATCAGGGCGCGGTCCTGGGCGTCCTGGTTCGGCGCCTTCTCCAGCACGTTCATCAGGGTCATCACCGCGGCGATGGCGGTGTTGAACTTGTGGTGCTGGCCGACATCCTGGCTGGCCTGCCTGATCGCCAGGTGGATGGCGCGGCGGACCTGCTTCTGCGCGTCGCTCAGGGCGGCGACGTCCAGCGCGCCGGGGAGGCCGGCGCTGACGTGGGCGTGAGCCAGGCGCCAGACGCGGCGGAGGAAGCGGTTGGCGCCCTCGACGCCGGCGTCCGACCACTCCAGGCTCATGTCCGGCGGCGAGGCGAACATCATGAACAGGCGGCAGGTATCGGCACCGTACTGGTCGATCATCGATTGCGGGTCGACGCCGTTGTTCTTCGACTTCGACATCTTCTCGGTGCCGCCGATCTCGACCGGCTGGCCGTCGCTCTTCAGGCGCGCGCCGACGACCTTGGCCTTGGCGTCACGCTCGACCTCGACGTCGGCCGGGTTGAACCAGTCCTTGCCGCCGTTGGCGGTGGTCCGGTAGTAGGTATCGGCGACCACCATGCCCTGGGTCAGCAGGTTCTTGAACGGTTCGTCGCTGCCGACCAGGCCTTCGTCGCGCATCAGCTTGTGGAAGAAGCGCGCATAGAGCAGGTGCAGGATGGCGTGCTCGATGCCGCCGATGTACTGGTCGACCGGCAGCCAGTAGTCGGCCGCCTTCCTGTCCAGCATGCCGCCTTCGAACTGCGGGCAGGCGTAGCGGGCGAAATACCAGGACGACTCGACGAAGGTGTCCATGGTGTCGGTTTCGCGCTTGGCCGGCTGGCCGCATTTCGGGCAGTTGCATTCGTAGAATTCCGGCATCTTCGCCAGCGGCGAACCGGAGCCGTCCGGTACCACGTCTTCCGGCAGCACCACCGGCAACTGGTCGGCCGGCACCGGGACGTCGCCGCAAGCCTCGCAGTGGATGATCGGGATCGGGCAGCCCCAGTAGCGCTGGCGGCTGATGCCCCAGTCGCGCAGGCGGAACTGGGTGCGCGCCTGGCCCAGGCCCTTGGCCTCGAGGTCGGCGCCGATGGCGTCGAAGGCGGCCTGGTAGCCGAGGTTGTCGTACTTGCCGGAGTTGACGGTGAGCACGGACTCGTCCTTGGCGCCGTACCACTCCTTCCAGACGCTGGACTCGAAGTCGTTGTCGCCCTCGACCTTGGCGATCACCTGGCGGATCGGCAGGCCGTACTTGTTGGCGAACTCGAAGTCGCGCTCGTCATGGCCGGGCACCGCCATCACCGCGCCTTCGCCGTAGTTCATCAGCACGTAGTTGGCGACCCATACCGGCAGCTTGTCGCCGGTCAGCGGGTGTTCGACGAACAGGGAAGTGGCCATGCCTTTCTTCTCCTGGGTGGCGATGTCGGCCTCGGCGACGCCGCCGCGCTTGCATTCGTCGATGAACGCCTGCAACTGCGGGTCGTTCTGCGCTGCCTGGGTGGCCAGCGGGTGTTCGGCGGCGACGGCGACGTAGGTGGCGCCCATCAGGGTGTCCGGACGGGTGGTGAACACCTTCAGTTGGCCGGCGTGGCCGATGGAGGCCTGGTCGTAGGGGAAGCCGATCTCCATCCCGCGCGACTTGCCGATCCAGTTGCGCTGCATGGTCTTCACCTGCTCCGGCCAGCCGGGCAGGTTGTCGAGGCTCTCCAGCAGTTCCTCGGCGTAGGCGGTGATCTTGAAGTAGTACATCGGGATCTCGCGCTTCTCGATCAGCGCGCCGGAGCGCCAGCCGCGCCCGTCGATCACCTGCTCGTTGGCGAGTACGGTCTGGTCGACCGGATCCCAATTGACCGTGCCGTTCTTGCGATAGATCACCCCTTTTTCGAACAGGCGGGTGAACAGCCACTGCTCCCAGCGGTAGTAGTCCGGCTTGCAGGTGGTGACCTCGCGGCTCCAGTCGATCGCCAGGCCGAGGCTGTCCAACTGCGACTTCATGTAGGCGATGTTGTCGTAGGTCCAGGCCGCCGGGGCGACGTTGTTCTTCATCGCGGCGTTTTCCGCCGGCATGCCGAACGCGTCCCAGCCCATCGGCTGCAGCACGTTGCGGCCCTGCATGCGGTGGTAGCGGCTGATCACGTCGCCGATGGTGTAGTTGCGCACGTGGCCCATGTGCAGCTTGCCGCTCGGATACGGGAACATCGACAGGCAGTAGAACTTCTCCTTGTCGGGTAGCTCCCTGACGAGGAAGGACTGGTGTTCTTTCCAGTAGTTCTGGGCCTGGGTTTCGATCTCGAGTGGCTGATATTGCTCGTGCATGGCGCTACTTAGACGTGACTGTTCGAAAGCCTCGTAGCATACATGACCCCCACTCCTGTCGATAGCCCGCGCCGTTTGTCGCCGGGGGCGGTTCAGCCGAACGGGAACGCTAAGCTTGCCCTATGGGCCGTCGATGGCTGGCTGCCCAGTGGTACCTTCAGAGGTGTTCGATGGCTGAGCTGCAACGCGCGAGTGTGACGGGAGGTGGGCTGTACGAGAGGCTGCTGCAGCGTCTCGCCCTGGCTCTGGATGAAGCGGATACGGCCGAGCGCCTGCGTGACGAGCATCCCACGGAGCTTGAGTTGCGTGGTTTGAGCGAAGCGGAGATGGGGCTGATACGCGCCTATCTCGACCAGGACCTGCACTGGTTGCGCGGCTGGCATGCGGCCGCCGAGGAGCTGGCGCTGCTCGAGCGCCAGCCCGGCAGGACACCCCGGCCGCCCCGGCCGCAACCGCCGGCGCCCCGTCGCCACGTCTCGTTGAAACAGCGGCAACTGCTCTGTGCGCTCTGCGGTGCGCCGGTGCAGTGGAGCAAGGGGCATGGCGTGTTGCCGTGCGGCCATTGCGGCTCGCAACTGTTCCGTTCGGGTAACGGCCGCTAGGTTCTCTTTCCGGGAAGTTTCGCCAGGCGTCGCGCAATCCTTTAGATTGCCTCTTCCGACAGGGAGGGGGCGATGCCGATCCGTTATTTCTTCAAGCAACTGCTGCTGCCGCCGGGCGGCCTGTTGCTGCTGCTGTTTTTCGCTTTCTGGTGGCGCACCAGCCGACCGCGGCTGGCGCGGCTGTGCGGTGTCTGCGGGTTCTTCGGTCTGTGGCTGATGAGCATGCCGCTCAGCGTGGAGTGGATGGGGCGCTGGCTCGAAAGCGAACCGGCCCTGCTGGCGGAGGATCTGCCGGGCCTGGCGCAGCGCGCCGACGCCATCGTCATCCTCGGTGCCGGCCGGCAGACCAACGACCCGGCCTGGGGCGACGATGCGCCGAGCCTGCTGGCGGCCGAGCGGCTGCGCTATGCCGCGCGGCTGGCCAAGACCTCGGCGCTGCCGGTACTGATCAGCGGCGGGTTGCATTACGGACGCCCGCCCAGCGAGGCGGCGCTGATGGCCAATGCCCTGTTGCAGGACTTCGGCGTGCCGACGCGCTGGCAGGAAGGTCTCAGCCGTACCACCTGGGAAAACGCCACCCTGAGCGCCCCGCAGTTGCGCGAGGCCGGCGTGCGCCGGGTGGTGCTGGTGACCCAGGCCTGGCACATGCAGCGGGCACGCTGGAGCTTCGAGCGCCAGGGGTTCGAGGTGATCCCGGCGCCGGTCGGCTTCCTCGGCGGGGCCAACCTGCGGCCCTTCGGCGGCTGGCTGCCGGAAGCGCAGGCCTTCTGGCAGAGCGGCATGCTGCTGAACGAGGCGATCGGCCTGGTCGGCTATCGCCTGTTCTACCGCTGAGACGCAACCGGCGCCGCAGGGGCGCCGGTCTTTCCAGGAGGGGCTGGTTTCAGCCGAACAGGCGTCGCTCCTGCGGACGCAACTGGCGGCCGAGCAGAGCCCATAGCAGCAGCACGCCGGCCAACCCGGCCAGCGGCCAGACGCGGTATTGCAGATAGGGCGTCAGGCCCTGCATGGGAATCACCTCGCCGCGCAGGATGCCCTGCTGGAACTGCGGGATCTGCCGGACGATCCGGCCATAGGGATCGATCAGGCCGGTGACGCCGTTGTTGGTCGCGCGGATCATCCAGCGACCGCTTTCCAGGGCGCGCATCTGTGCCATCTGCAGGTGCTGCAAAGGGCCTATGGAAGTGCCGAACCAGGTGTCGTTGCTCACTGTCAGCAACACCTGGCTCTGCGCCGCGAGCGCGGCGGCGAACTCCGGGTAGACCACTTCGTAGCAGATGTACGGGGCGATCTGGTAGCCCTTGGCCTTGAGCAGCGGCTGGTCGGCCGGACCGCGAGCGAAGTCGGACATCGGCAGGTCGAAGAAGGCGATCAGGCCGCGCAGCAGGTCCTGCAGCGGCACGTACTCGCCGAACGGCACCAGCTTCTGCTTGAGGTAGGTGCCCGCGCCTTCGCCGACCACGGTGATGCCGTTGAAGTAGCGACTCTTGCCGTCGGCGAGACGTTCACGCACCGGGACCCCGGTGATCAGCGCGGCGTTCTTCTCGTCGGCGACCTGGCCCATGGCGCCGAGGTAGCCGCTGGCCATGTCCTGGAGAATCGGCACCGCGGTTTCCGGCCAGACGATCAGATCGACGTCCTGCTGCGGCAGGCTCAGGTCGCGGTAGAGGTCGAGTTGCGCGCGGACCTGATTCGGGTCCCATTTCAGCTCCTGGGCGATGTTGCCCTGGATCGCCACTACCCTCAGCGGTTCGCCGGCCGAATGGGTCCAGGCGTGGCCCTTGAGATAGAGGCCGGCCGCCCACGGGCCGAGCAGCAGGACCAGCCCCAGAAGCAGGCTGGCACCGTGCGGGAAGAGGCGCGGCAGGTTCACCAGCAGGGCCGCGCTGAGGGCGATGACGAAGGAGGACAGCCATACGCCGCCCACCGGTACCAGCCCGGCCAGCGGTCCCTGCAACTGGCTATAGCCGGCGTAGAGCCAGGGGAAACCGGTAAGGAACCAACTGCGGAACAGCTCCAGTGCCAGCCACAGGGCGGCGAACGCCAGGGCGTCGCCCAGCGGCGCGTTGTCGCGGCGCAGGCAGCGCGCCCACAGCCAGGCCGGCAGGGCGAAGAAGAAGGCGACGCCGGCGGTGAAGCCGAGCATGAGGAGGCTTGCCAGCGGCACCGAGGCGGCGCCGTAGTCATGGATACTGACGTAGATCCAGCTGGTGCCGGCGCCGAACGCGCCGAAACCGTACCACCAGCCGCGCCACAGGGCGGACTTGCCGGGAAGGCCGCGCAAGCCGAGATAGAGCAGGGCGATCGAGAGGATCGCCAGCGGCCAGTAGTCGAAGGGCGCCAGGGCCAGGGGTGTGAGCGCGCCTGCGGCGAGTGCCAGCAGGTGTCCGGGCCAGCCGGGACGAGAAATCCAACGCATCGAATGTCCTTAGAGCCTGTTCAATGTCCGACTGCGCAGACCGGGGCCGCCTTCGGCTGCCGGACGGCAACGTCCGCGGCGACAGGGGAGTCTGGCGCAAGGCGCAAGAGTAAAGGAGGGGCTGGCGAGACGCCAGAAGGACGGCGCGGGAAGATGCCCCCTCCGCCGCGGCGGAGGGGGCGCGCTCAGTTCTGCAGGGGAGACAGGCGCAGCAGATGGACGCGGCGGCTGTCGGCGTTGAGTACGCGGAAACGGAACTCGCCCAGCTCGACCACTTCGTTGCGCTTGGGCAGGTGGCCGAAGGCGCTCATCACCAGGCCGCCCACGGTATCGAATTCCTCGTCAGAGAATTCCGAGCCGAAGAAGTCGTTGAAGGCGTCCACGGGGGTCAGCGCCTTGACGATGAAATCGCCGCTGGGCAGCGGCTTGATGTAGCTGTCCTCCTCGACGTCGTGCTCGTCCTCGATATCACCGACGATCTGTTCCAGCACGTCCTCGATGGTCACCAGGCCGGCCACGCCGCCGTATTCGTCGATGACGATAGCCATGTGGTTGCGGTTGGCGCGGAATTCGCGGAGCAGCACGTTGAGGCGCTTGGATTCGGGGACGAAGGTAGCCGGACGCAGCAGTTCCTTGATGTCGAAGGGACGCTCGTCGTTGTGCAGGATCAGTGGCAGGAGGTCCTTGGCCAGCAGTACGCCCATGACGTCGTCGAGGCTTTCGCCGACCACCGGGTAGCGCGAGTGGGCGGCTTCGATGATGGCCGGAAGGAATTCCTTCGGCGTCTGGGTCGAGCGGATGCTCATCATCTGCGAGCGCGGCACCATGATGTCGCGCACCTGCAGGTCGGCGACCTGGATCGCCCCCTCGACGATGGACAGCGCCTCGCTGTCCAGCAGCTTGTTGTCGTGGGCATCGCGCAGCAGCTCGAGGAGCTCCTGGCGGTTTCTCGGCTCGTGGGCAAAAGCCTGGGTGATCTTGTCCAGCCAGGACTTGTGCCCGTTGCTCGATCGGTCTTCGCTCATTTTTCCTTGCTCGGTGGCTCTTCGTCGTCGCAGGCGTACGGATCGGGATGACCCAGTTCCGCCAGCAATTCACGTTCCAGTGTTTCCATTTCTTCCGCTTCGGCGTCGTCGATGTGGTCGTAGCCGAGCAGGTGCAGGCAGCCGTGGATCACCAGGTGGGCCCAGTGGGCCTGCAACGGCTTGCGCTGTTCCAGGGCTTCGCGGGCGACCACCGGGGCGCAGATCACCAGGTCGCCGAGCAGCGGGATATCGAGAAGCTCGTCCGGGACATCGGCGGGGAAGGACAGCACGTTGGTCGCGTAGTCCTTGTGCCGGTAGGTGCTGTTCAGTTCCAGGCCTTCGGCCTCGTCCACCAGGCGGATGGTCAGCTCCGACTCCGGACGCTGGCGCAGGGCCAGTTCGCACCAGGCGCGGAACTGCGCTTCGGAGGGCAGGTCCGGGGCGGCGCTGGCGACCTGCAGGTCGAGCTCAAGCGGCATCGTGACCGCCCTTGCCCGTTCCCTCGACCGGCCGCACCTGGCCTTGCTGGCGGCTCTCGTGACGCTCGTAGGCTTCGACGATACGCTGCACCAGCGGGTGGCGGACCACATCCTTGGGCTTGAAGTGGGTGAAGCTGATGCCGGGGACGTCCTGCAGGACCTCGATCACGTGCTTGAGGCCGGAGCGGGTGCCGCGGGGCAGGTCGACCTGGGTGACGTCGCCGGTGATCACCGCGGTGGAGCCGAAGCCGATCCGGGTGAGGAACATCTTCATCTGCTCGACTGTGGTGTTCTGGCTCTCGTCGAGGATGATGAAGCTGTTGTTCAGCGTGCGCCCGCGCATGTAGGCCAGCGGCGCGACCTCGATGACGTTGCGCTCGATCAGCTTGGCCACGTGTTCGAAGCCGAGCATCTCGTAGAGCGCGTCGTAGAGCGGGCGCAGGTAGGGGTCGATCTTCTGCGACAGATCGCCGGGAAGGAAACCGAGCTTCTCGCCGGCCTCGACCGCCGGGCGCACCAGCAGGATGCGGCGGATCTGCTCGCGCTCCAGGGCGTCGACGGCGCAGGCCACGGCGAGATAGGTCTTGCCGGTGCCGGCCGGGCCGATGCCGAAGTTGATGTCGTGGTCGAGGATCGCCTTGACGTAGCGCTGCTGGTTGGCGCCGCGCGGGCGGATGTGCGCCTTGCGCGACTTCAGGGTGACCTGCGGCGCGCTCTGCAATTCCTCGAGGTCTTCCAGGCCGGACTCCTGCAGGTACAGGTGCACGGTGTCGGGGGTGAGATCGGTGCCGTTCTGCGCCTCGCGGTAGAGACGCTGCAGCAGGCGTTCGGCGACCTTGGTCCGGCGCGGTTCGCCGGCCAGTTCGAACTGGTTGCCGCGGTTGCGGATCTCGATGTCGAGGCGTTTCTCGATCTGGTGGAGATGCTCGTCGAACTGCCCGCAAAGTGTCGCGAAGCTGCGGGCGTCGAACGGCTCGAGGATAAAGCGATGAAGTTCCTGGGGGGCGTTCAAGGTGTTCTGTCGTACTCGCCAGTGGCTGATTGATAGGGAAGAGAATAACCGCTGGATATCGTCGCGCAAAGTTGCCGTATCGCGGCGGCGCTTTCCCGGTTCCCGCTGAAACGTTGGTGCACCGTGGCGGCGGGAAGGTTCAGCGAGCCCGCCGTACGGTCGTCGGCCTCAATGCAGGGTGCTGTCGATCAGGGTGCCGCGCAGCGAGTGCGGCAGCGCGTCGTCGATGTGCACCTGGGCGAACTGGCCGATCAGGCGTGGATTGTCGCAGCGGAAGTTGACGATCCGGTTGTTCTCGGTGCGCCCCTGGAGCATGCCCGGGTCCTTCTTCGAGAAGTCGGTGACCAGGATCCGCTGGGTGCTGCCGACCATGCGCCGGCTGATCTCGTAGCCTTGCTGGTGGATGCGGCTCTGGAGGATCTGCAGGCGCTGTTTCTTCACTTCTTCCGGCAGGTCGTCGGCGAGGTCGGCGGCGGGCGTGCCGGGCCGCGCGCTGTAGATGAAGGAGAAGGAGAAGTCGAAGCCGACGTCCTCCACCAGCTTCATGGTCTGCTCGAAGTCCTTCTCGGTTTCGCCGGGGAAACCGACGATGAAGTCGGAGCTGATGCAGATGTCCGGTACCGCGGCCTTCAGCTTGCGGATACGCGACTTGTATTCCAGCACGGTATGGTTGCGCTTCATCGCCGCCAGCACGCGGTCGGAGCCCGACTGCACCGGCAGGTGGATGAATTTCACCAGCTCCGGCACCTCGGCGTGGGCCTGGATCAGCGCGTCGGAGAATTCCAGCGGGTGCGAGGTGGTATAGCGGATGCGCTCGATACCGTCGACGGCGGCGACCACCCGCAGCAGTTCGGCGAAGTCGGCCAGGCGGCCATCGTGGGTCAGGCCGCGGAAGCCGTTGACGTTCTGTCCCAGCAGGGTGACTTCGCGGACGCCGTTCTCGGCCAGGTGGATCACTTCGGCGATCACGTCGTCGAATGGTCGGCTGACTTCCTCGCCGCGGGTGTAGGGCACCACGCAGAAGCTGCAGTACTTGCTGCAGCCTTCCATCACCGAGACGAAGGCGGTGGGGCCATCGACCCGCGGTTCCGGCAGGCGGTCGAATTTCTCGATTTCCGGGAAGGACACGTCGACCTGCGGCTTGCGCGTGCTGCGCGCGGCGTCGATCATTTCCGGCAGGCGGTGCAGGGTCTGCGGGCCGAAGACCACGTCGACATAGGGCGCGCGCTCACGGATCGCGGCGCCTTCCTGGCTGGCCACGCAGCCGCCGACGCCGATCACCAGGTCGGGATTCTGCTGCTTCAGCTCGCGCCACATGCCGAGCTTGGAAAACACCTTTTCCTGGGCCTTCTCGCGGATCGAGCAGGTATTGAGCAGGATGACGTCGGCCTCGGCGGCGTTTTCGGTCACCTCGAGGGCTTGGTGTTCACCGAGCAGGTCCGCCATTCGCGACGAGTCGTACTCGTTCATCTGGCAGCCGTGGGTTTCGATGAAAAGCTTCTTGGCCATGCGCTTCGTCGGACAGTTCGAAAAGGACCGCGCATTATAGAGGGCGGGGCCCCCGGTTCCTAGCGTTGCTGGCCGAAAGGCTGTGCTATGATTCGCGCCCTTCATTTTCCGGCATTGCTTTCCCCGCCATGAACAAGCGCGAAAACCCCATCTACAAGGTGATTTTCCTCAACCAGGGCCAGGTCTTCGAGATGTATGCCAAGCAGATCTACCAGAGCGATCTGTGGGGCTTCCTGGAAATCGAGGAGTTCGTCTTCGGCGAGCGCACCCAGGTGGTGGTGGACCCCAGCGAGGAGAAGCTCAAGGCGCAGTTCGAAGGCGTTCTGCGCAGCTTCGTGCCGATGCACGCGATCGTCCGCATCGACGAGGTCGAGCGCCTGGGTACGCCGAAGATCAGCGAGGCCAAGGGCGCGGGCAACGTCATGCCGTTCCCCATGCCGATGCCCGGCAAGAGCGACTGATTCGCGAAAGGGACGTCAGGGCAGCGGCGCGAAGGGCGTGACGCCGCCGGCAGTCTGCAGTTCGATCAGGTAGTTGCGGAAGATCTGCCCCAGCACCCGGGTGGCGATGTCCAGTTCGTCGCGGTTCATCTGCTCGGCTACCAGGTCGGCGCTGTCCAGGGCGTCCTCGGCGCCGTTCACCGCTGCCATCTTCAGCACGATGTAGGCCTGTACGTTGTTCGCCGGAACCCCTTCGCCACGGAAGAACATGGTGCCGAGGTGGTACTGGGCCTGGGCATGGCCCTGTAGAGAAGCTTTCTCGAACCAGTTGAGGGCGGCCTGGAGGTCGCGCGGGATGCGCTCGCCGTCGTAGAAGAATTCGCCCAGTTCGTATTGCGCCTCGGCGTCGCCGCCATTGGCGACCTGCTGGCAGGCGGCGAGCGCCTGTTGCAATTCTTCGGGAACGGTGTTCAGCGCGCAGCGGCCGGTCGCTGGAATCAGCAACGAGTTGCCTCCCGCCTGCGCGAGCAGCGGCTGGAGGATCAACAGGCAACCCAGGGCGAGGGTGCGGCCGGTACGGAACATGAGGGGAAGACACCTCCTGGATCGGGGCGGGCAAGGGCTGCCCGGCCAACGAAATGCGCTGACCCTCACATTATGAAATAAGCCGACGCCTCCTTACAAAGTCTTTACTGTCTTTTCGGGAACTTTGTCGGCGCGTTTATGCATTTCGGCTAGGAAGGCGTTCCGGCGGGGTGGAGGGCGGCGCCCGGGAAGGGCGCCGCGAAGAGGGTCATTTCAGCGCGGCGAAGGCTTTTTCGGCGGCGTTCAGCGTGATTTCCAGCTCCTTGTCGCCATGGGCGATGGAGGTGAAGCCGGCCTCGAAGGCGCTAGGCGCAAGGTACACGCCACCGTCGAGCATCAGGTGGAAGAAGCGCTTGAAGCGTTCGACGTCGCTGGCCATCACGTCCTCGAAGGTGACGATGGCGTCGGCGCCGCTGAAGTACAGGCCGAACATGCCGCCCGCCTGGGTGGTGACGAAGGGGATGCCGGCGGCATCCGCGCGCTGTTGCAGGCCGTCGAGCATGCGCGTGGTGTAGGCGGTCAGTTCGTCGTGGAAACCGGGGCGGCTGATCAGGCGCAGGGTGGTCAGGCCGGCGGCCATCGCCAGCGGGTTGCCCGAGAGCGTGCCGGCCTGGTAGACCGGGCCCAGCGGGGAAATCTGCTGCATGATCTCGCGCTTGCCGCCGAAGGCGCCCACCGGCATGCCGCCGCCGATGATCTTGCCGAAGGTCGACAGGTCCGGGGTGACCCCGTAGTAGGCCTGGGCGCCGCCGAGGGCGACACGGAAGCCGGTCATCACTTCGTCGAAGATCAGCACCACGCCGTGTTCGTCGCAGGCTTCGCGCAGGCCTTCGAGGAAGCCCGGCGCCGGCGGCACACAGTTCATGTTGCCGGCAACCGGCTCGACGATGATGCAGGCGACCTCCTTGCCGACTTCGCCCAGGGTCTTGCGCACCGCCTCGATGTCGTTGAACGGCAGGGTCAGGGTGTGCTTGGCGAAGGCCGCCGGAACGCCCGGGGAGTTCGGCACGCCGAAGGTCAGGGCGCCGGAGCCGGCCTTCACCAGCAGGCTGTCGGAGTGACCGTGGTAGCAGCCTTCGAACTTGATGATGCTGTCGCGCCCGGTGTAGCCGCGGGCCAGGCGGATGGCGCTCATGGTCGCCTCGGTGCCGGAGCTGACCATGCGCACCATCTCCATCGACGGCACCATGGAGCAGACCAGGTCGGCCATTTCCACTTCCAGCGCGGTCGGCGCGCCATAGGACAGGCCGTGGTCGAGTTGCCGGCGCACCGCGTCGAGCACGTCCGGATGGCTGTGGCCGAGGATCATCGGGCCCCAGGAGCCGACATAGTCCACGTAGCGCTTGTCGTCCTCGTCCAGTACATAGGCGCCTTCGGCGTGCTTGAAGAACAGCGGGGTGCCGCCGACGCTCTTGAAGGCGCGCACCGGGGAGTTGACCCCGCCGGGAATGTGTTTCTGGGCGTTGTTGAACAGCGTTTCGGAACGGGACATGGCTAGCTCTCTATCTCTCGGGCGAGGCGCGGAGGCGTCAGGCAGGTTCGAACAGGGCGCTGAAGGCGCGGGCGCGGCGTTCCACCTCGGCGGCGGACGCGGCGGCGAACAGCGCATGGATCACGGCGACCAGATCGACGCCGCGGGCGATCAGGCCGGGCGCGGTGTCGAGGCTGATGCCGCCGATGGCGGTGATCGGCAGGTGCAGGCGCGGCCGGGCCTGGTCGAGCAGTTCGACGCTGGCGGCGGGGGCGCCGGGTTTGGTGCTTGAATTGAAGAAGCGGCCGAAGGCGACGTAGCTGGCGCCCTCGGCCACCGCTTGCTCGGCCAGTTCCAGTTGGGCGTGGCAGGTGGCGCCGATGATCGCCTGGCGGCCGAGCAGGGCGCGCGCCGCCGACAGCGAACCGTCGGTCTGGCCGAGGTGCAGGCCGACGCCCAGGCGCGCGGCGAGTTCGGCGTCGTCGTTGACGATCAACTGCGCGCCGTGGCGTTCGCAGAGTTCGCGCAGGCTTTCCGCCTCGCGCAGGCGCCGCGCCTGGTCGCTGGATTTGTCGCGGTATTGCAGCAGGCGCGCGCCGCCGCGGAGCGCGGCTTCGACGTAGGGCAGCAGGCGGCCGTCGTCCAGTAGCTGGCTATCGGTGATGGCGTACAGGCCGCGCAGTTTCATCGGCTGGCTCTCAGTGACAGAAGTCGGTGGGCAGGCGGCGCGGCACGTATTGGCCGTGGCCCGGACTCTCGGCGTCGCGCAGGGTCCGCCAGGTGTAGTCGAGGGCGCTCTGCACGGCGCCGTGCAGCGCTTCGCCGAGGGCGATGCGACCGGCCAGGGCGCTGGCCAGGGTGCAGCCGGAGCCATGGTAGCTGCCGGGCAGGCGCTGGCAGGTGAAGGTGCGGCGGCTGCCGTCGCGGCTGTACAGGCGATTGTGCACTTCGCTTTCGTCGCCGTGTCCGCCGGTGATCAACAGGTGCTCGCAGTGTTCCAGCAGGCGCTCGGCGCACTGGTCGGCGCTGCCCTCGGGCAGGTCGGCGAGCAGGCGCGCTTCCGGCAGGTTCGGCGTGGCGATGGTGGCGCGCGGCAGCAGCCGCTCGCGCATGGCGAAGCCGACGTCGCCCTTGCCCAGCGCACCGCCGCCGCCGGCGCGCAGCACCGGATCGCAGACCACCGGCAAGTGCGGGTGGGCGGCGAGGATCTCGGCCACCGTGTCGACCATCTCCAGCGAACCGAGCATACCCAGCTTGACCGCCGCGACGGGCAGGTCGGCGAGTACGGCGTTGGCCTGGGCCAGCACCCACTCGCGGTCGAGGACGCGGAAGTCGCTGACGTTGACGGTGTCCTGCACGGTCAGCGCGGTGACCGCCGGGGCGGCGTGGCAGCCCTGGGCGAGCAGGGCTTCGATGTCGGCTTGCAGTCCGGCGCCACCACTGGGGTCGTGACCGGACAGGCAGAGCACTACGGGGCGGGAAGTCGGTGTTTTCATGGCGCGTGAGCTTACCACTAAAAGCGCTTCGTGGCGGCTGCGCGGACGACCTTTCGGGCGCCGCGCCCGGGCCCTGCGTGACACGTCCCGGGCCTGACGTGGCGTGGCGTGTGCTAAAGTTCGGCGAATATTCATACAACGCTCGCCAAGGGCGGACCATGACGAGGGAGGTGGGGCTCCCGGTCCGTTCGAGGAGCACTGCGGGGCATCATGCGGCACTGGCTGATTCTCTTTCTTCTTGCGTTGCCGTGCCTGGCGGGTGCGGTGAGCTTCAACGAGCAGGTCGAGCGCCTGCCGCTGGGGCAGTCCATCGACGTGTTCGAGGACGTGCGCGGTAGCGCCGATATCAACGACATCACCTCGCGGGCCATCGACAGCAGCTTCCGCCGCCATGACAAGGACGTGCTCAATGCCGGCTATTCGCGCTCGGTGTTCTGGTTGCGCCTGGACCTGGACTACCGGCCGGTCGCCTCCAGCGATCCGCGCACCTGGCTGCTGGAGCTGGCCTATCCGCCGCTGGACAAGCTCGACCTCTACCTGCCCGATGGCCAGGGCGGCTACCGCCTCGCCCAGCGCACCGGCGACACATTGCCGTTCGCCAGTCGGCCGATCCGGCAGAACAACTACCTGTTCGAACTCGGCCTCGAGCCGAACAAGCCGCAGCGTGTCTACCTGCGGCTGGAAAGCCAGGGGTCGATCCAGGCGCCGCTGACCCTGTGGTCGCCCAAGGCCTACCTGGAGGAGCAGCCCGAACGCATCTATGTGCTCGGCATCATCTATGGCGTGCTGCTGGTGATGCTGATCTACAACCTGTTCATCTTCCTCAGCGTCCGCGATACCAGCTATCTCTACTACATCCTCTATATCGCTTCGTTCGGGCTCTACCAGGTCTCGGTGAACGGCGCCGGCATCGAGTACTTCTGGCCCGACAGCCCCTGGTGGGCGAACGCCGCCACGCCATTCCTGATCGGTTCGGCGGCGCTGTTCGGCTGCCAGTTCGCGCGCAGCTTCCTGCATACCCGCGACCACAGCGTGTGGGTCGACCGCGGCCTGCTGGCGCTGATGGCGGTCGGCGCGCTGGTCATGCTGATGGCGCTGACCATGAGCTACGCCGTGGCCCTGCGCCTGGCCACCTACCTGGCGCTGGCCTTCACCGGCCTGATCTTCGCCGCCGGCATCCTCGCCTGGCTGCGCGGCATGCGCGTGACGCGCTATTTCATCATCGCCTGGACCGCCTTCCTTCTCGGCGGCATCGTCAACACCCTGATGGTCCTCGGCTACCTACCGAACATGTTCCTCACCATGTATGCCAGCCAGATCGGTTCGGCGCTGGAGGTGGGCTTGCTGTCGCTGGCGCTGGCCGACCGGATCAACGCGATGAAGGAGGAGCGCGCGCGAATCCTCCAGGAGTCCAGCCGCAAGCTGGAAGCGCTGAACCAGGAACTGGCCAACAGCAACCGCCTGAAGGACGAGTTCCTCGCCACCGTCACCCACGAACTGCGCACCCCGATGAGCGGGGTGATCGGTTCGCTGGAGCTGATGCAGACGGTGCCGATGGACGTCGAACTCGCCGAGTACCAGCGCACCGCCGCCGGTTCGGCGCGGGACATGATGCGGATGGTCAACGACATCCTCGCCCTCATCGAACTGCAGGCCGGCAAGCTCTACCCGCGCCGCGAGCCGTTCAGCCTGCGCGGCCTGTTCGACAGCCTGCGCGCGCAGTACGCGCCGCGCGCCGAGGAGAAGGGCCTGCGCTTCGCCCTGCAACTGGACGACAGCCTGCCGGATACCCTCGAAGGCGATGCCGGCAAGCTGGCCCAGGCGCTGGGCTACCTGGTCGACAACGCGATCAAGTTCACCGCCAGGGGCAGCGTCACCCTGCGCGTCGCCGCCGGGCGTACCCATGACGGGGTGGCGCTGCGGGTGGAAGTGATCGACACCGGCATCGGTTTCGACATGGCCGCCGGCAGCGACCTCTACCAGCGTTTCGTCCAGGCCGACAGCTCGTTGACCCGTGGCTACGGAGGCCTCGGCATCGGCCTGGCGCTGTGCCGCAAGCTGGTGGAACTGCTTGGCGGCGAGCTGACCCACGAGTCCCGGCCGGGGCAGGGCAGCCGCTTCCTCCTGCGCCTGCAACTGACCCAGCCGGCCCAGGGCCTGGCGCCGCCGCCGCGGCGCGCCGGCGGGCAGGCGGTGCGGCGTCCCGAGGAGTGCACGGTGCTGGTGGTGGAGGACAACGCCATCAACCAGTTGGTGACTCGCGGCATGCTGCTCAAGCTCGGCTACCGGGTGCGCACCGCCGACAACGGCAGCGAGGCCCTGGAGTTGCTGGCGCGCGAGCGGCCGGACGGCGTACTGCTCGACTGCCAGATGCCGGTGATGGACGGCTTCGCCACCTGTCGGGCGATCCGCGCGCTGCCCGGCTGCGCGGAACTGCCGGTGCTGGCGTTGACCGCCCACAGCCACAGCGGCGATCGCGAGCGCTGCCTGGCGGCGGGCATGAGCGACTACATGGCCAAGCCGGTCAAGTTCGAAGAGTTGCAGACCCTGCTGCACGATTGGCTGCTGTGCCAGCCGATCGTCACCAAGTCCGCCTGAAGCCTTTCCGCGGCTGGCTGAAATGCCGGCCTGCGCGACCTGTATGTCTCTTTAGGCAAAGCCTGAAGCGTGATTCACTGGGAAAAAGTGAATCCGGATTCAGTCATGGTCTATCGTGTCACCGAACGCCGCCTGCAACGCGATTCCGCGCTGCGCGAGCGCATCCTCCAGCTAGGCCTGCGGCGTGTCGCGGAGGGCGGTTTCGCCGCGCTGACCATGCAGGCCCTGGCCGACGACGCGGGGATCGCCACCGGCAGCCTGTACCGCCACTTCCGGGGCAAGGGCGAGCTGGCGGCGGAAATCTTCCGCCGCGCCAGCCAGCGTGAGGTCGATGCCCTGGCCGTGGTCCTGCGCGGTCCCGGCGCGCCCGCCTGGCGCCTGGCCGAGGGCTTGCGGCGCTTTGCCGCGCGCGCCTGGAGCAGCCAGCGGCTGGCCTTCGCCCTGATCGCCGAGCCGGTGGATCCTGAAGTCGACGAGCAGCGCCTGCGCTATCGCGAGGCCTACGCCGCACTGTTCGTCGAACTGCTCGAGGAGGGCCGGCGCAGTGGCGCATTCCAGCTTTCCCTGGTGCCGCTTGCCGCGGCCTGCCTGGTCGGGGCCATCGCCGAGGCGCTGGTCGGCCCCTTGTCTCCCCCGGCGCGCGCCGCTCGCGACAGCGGCCAGCCGGAACCGAGTCTGGAGCCGGTGAGTACGGCTCTGGTGAACTTCTGCCTGCGCGCGGTGGGCGCGCCTGTCTGCGAGGAACCCTCATGAACCTGCACCAGTACGCCGAAACCCACGAAGTGACCAACCAGGTACCGTCGCTGGATGGTGCCAACCTCTACCGCCTCGACCTGCCTCTCCAGGAGTGGGTGCGTCGCTACCAGGGCGGCTGGGCCGAGGAGCGCCTGCAGCGCTACGGCGAGCTGGCCGGCGGCCCGCTGATGGCGGCCGGCTTCCTGGCCAACCAGCACAAGCCGGAGTTCCATAGCCACGACCGCTACGGCAACCGCGTCGACCTGGTGGAGTTCCACCCCGCCTACCACGAGCTGATGCGCGCCGCCATCGAACACGAACTGCCCTCGCTGCCCTGGACCGACCCGCGCCCCGGCGCCCAGGTGGCGCGGGCCGGGCTGTCCTACCTGCACAGCCAGGCGGAGGCCGGCACCGGTTGCCCGTTGACCATGACCTACGCCAGCGTGCCGGCGATTCGCCTGCAGGCGGACCTGGCCGAGAAATGGCTGCCGAAGATCCTCTCCCGCGAGTACGACCCGCGCAACGTGCCGATGGAGCAGAAGGCGGGCGTCACCATCGGCATGGCGATGACCGAGAAGCAGGGCGGCACCGACGTCCGGGCCAATACCACGCGGGCCTACCCGGTGGGGATTCCCGGGCCGGGGCAGGCCTACGAACTGGTCGGGCACAAGTGGTTCTGCTCGGCGCCGATGTGCGACGCCTTCCTCACCCTGGCCTACACCGACAAGGGCCTGACCTGCTTTCTGCTGCCGCGCCACCGGCCGGACGGCAGCCGCAACCAGTTCTACATCCAGCGCCTGAAGGACAAGCTGGGCAACTGGTCGAACGCCTCCAGCGAAATCGAGTATCGCGGCGCCCTGGCCTGGATGGTCGGCGAAGAGGGCCGTGGCGTGCCGACCATCATCGAGATGGTCGCCATGACCCGCTTCGACTGCATGATCGGCTCCAGCGCACTGATGCGTCAGGCGTTGACCCAGGCCGCCCACCACTGTGCCTACCGCAAGGTCGGCGGGCGGGTGCTGGCCGAGCAACCGCTGATGCAGAACGTGCTCGCCGACCTGGCCCTGGAAAGCGAGGCGGCGCTGGCCCTGACCCTGCGCATGGGGCATGCCCTGGACCGTGGCCACGACGAGCAGGAGGAGAAGTTCGCCCGCCTGGTCACCGCGGTGGGCAAGTACTGGATCTGCAAGCGTGCCCCGGCGATGATCAACGAAGCCTCCGAATGCATGGGCGGTGCCGGCTACGTCGAGGAAACCATCCTGCCGCGGCTGTACCGCGAGGCCCCGGTGAACTCGATCTGGGAAGGTTCCGGCAACGTGCAGTGCCTGGACGTGCTGCGTGCCCTGTCGAAGGAGCCGGGGGTGCTCGACGCGTTGTTCGCCGAACTGGGCGACGGCCATGGCGACGCCCGTCTCGCCGCGCACATCGGCAACCTCAAGGCGGCCTTCGCCGACACCGCCGACATCCAGTACCGCGCCCGCCAGCTCACCGAGGACGTGGCGATCGCCCTGCAGGCCAAGCTGTTGCTGGAAGCCGGCAACTCCGCGGTGTCCGACGCCTTCATCGGCAGTCGCCTGGGGGACGGCGGGCGGGTCTACGGCACCCTGCCGCGCGGCGTCGAGGTCGAGGCGCTGTTGGCTCGCGCCACCCCGCACCTGGCCTGAGGCGCGTCGCGATGCAGGCGCATCCGCGCTACCGGGAGCTGGTCGAGCAGGGCTTCGCCGCGGCCAGTTTCGTCGGCGACCTCGGCATCCGTCCGCTGGACTGCGGGCCGGGTTGGGTCGAAGCGGGGCTGGACATCCTGCCCCGCCACGCCCAGCAGAACGGCTTCATCCATGCCGGGGTCCAGGCGACCCTGGCCGACCATGCCGCCGGGGCCGCCGCCGCGACCCTGGTGGAGGAGGGGCAGACGGTGCTGACCCTGGAGTTCAAGCTCAACCTGTTGCGCCCGGCGCTTTGCCAGCGCCTGTTGTGTCGCGCCGAGGTGCTCAAGGCCGGGCGCCAGGTGACGGTGGTCGAGGCCGAGGTGTTCGCCGAGCGGGACGGTCGGCGGCACCTGTTCAGCAAGGCCACCGTGACCATGGCGGTGGTGGCGCTGGCCGAATGAGGTAACGGGAGAAAAGCGCTGTGTTTTCCTGTCGGTACAGGCAAGATGTTTTCCATGCGAACCGACAGGAAGCCCACCATGAGTATCGATTCCGACGACGGGTTCGTCGTCGCCCGCACGGCCGAGGAGGCCGTCGACCGTCTTGCCGAGCTGCACCGCCAGGCCACCGCGGCGCTGAGCCAGGCGCTCAAGCGCTACATCAAGGAGCGCATCGAGCCAAGCGAGGCCGAGCGGCAGAACTTCCACTACCCGCAACTGCGCATCGGCTACCGCTGCCAGGGCGAGGTGCCGTCCACCACCCGCGCCTACGCTAAGGTCCAGGTGCCGGGCGAATACAGCGTCACCGTCACCCACCCCGACGCCTTCCGCAAGTACCTGCTGGAACAGTTGCGTCCGCTGATGGACGATTTCACCGTGCAGGTGCAGGTCGGCCCGAGCCAACAGGACATCCCCTATCCCTACGTGGTCGAGCAGGGCGACGAGCTGGCCGGCTCCGGGGTGACCGCCGCCGAGCTGGCGCGGGTGTTCCCCAGCACCGACCTGTCCGCCGCTTCCGACGACATCGCCGACGGCCTCTACGAATGGGAACGCGCCGACCAGTTGCCGCTGGCGCTGTTCGACGCCGCGCGGGTGGACTTCTCCCTGCGCCGCCTGGTGCACTACACCGGCAGCGACTGGCGCCACGTGCAGCCGTGGATCCTGCTGACCAACTACCACCGCTACGTCGACCAGTTCATCCGCCTCGGCCTGACCCGCCTGCGCGAGGACCCGCGCTTCGTGCGCATGGTCCTGCCGGGCAACGTGATCATCGAACGCGGGATGGACGAAGGCGAGGCCAACGCCATCGTCGCCGGGGTGGTCTGGCACCGCTACCAGATGCCGGCCTACCACCTGATCGCCGCCGATGGCGACGGCATCACCCTGGTCAACATCGGGGTCGGCCCGTCCAACGCGAAGAACATCACTGACCACCTGGCGGTGTTGCGTCCGCATTGCTGGCTGATGATCGGCCACTGCGGCGGCCTGCGGCAGTCGCAGACCATCGGCGACTACGTACTGGCGCACGCCTACATGCGCCGCGACGGCATCCTCGACCGCGCGCTGCCGCCGCACATCCCGATCCCGGCGCTGGCCGAAGTCCAGGTCGCCTTGCAGGAAGCCGCCGCCGAAGTCACCGGCGAGCGCGGCGAGTCGCTCAAGCGACGCTTGCGCACCGGCACCGTGCTCACCTACGACGACCGCAACTGGGAGCTGCGCTGGGCCCAGGAGCGGCCACTGATCAACCTGGCGCGGGCCATCGCGGTGGACATGGAGAGCGGCACCATCGCCGCCCAGGGCTACCGCCTGCGGGTGCCCTACGGCACGTTGCTGTGCGTCTCGGACAAGCCGCTGCACAGCGAGATCAAGCTGCCCGGCTCGGCCAACGCCTTCTACGAGCGCGCGGTGAACCAGCACCTGCGGATCGGCATCGCCGCCCTCGACCTGTTGCGCAGCCAGCTCAACTCGCTGCACTCGCGCAAGCTGCGAAGTTTCGACGAGCCGCCGTTCCGTTGATCGGACGCGCCGCGGTTTCCGTGCGGAAACCTCGGCGCGCTTCTACGCCTCGCGGCGCCGAGGCCCTACAATGATGGCCCTTCGCCCTGCGTGGAACCGCGGCGCCTTCTGCCGGTCGGAACGACCACGCCTGCCATCGATGTGAGCCCCATGCCGTTCAGCGCCCCCACTCATCTCAGCAACCCGCTCCGTCGCTTCGCCCGCCGCCTGGTGCCCGATGCCGCGCCGGAAGTGGCAGCGCCGTTGCCGATGCCGGAAAGCCTGGCCGGCGAACCGTGGTTCTCGGTCGGTCGGGCGGTCGACGCCCTCGGCGGCGAGCGGGTCGACGGCTGGATCCTGGAAGAATGGCGCGGCCTGGCCCTGCGCGCGCGTTTCAGCGCTTGCTGGCGCGATCCGCGCGGCAACCTGTGGAATGTCCTGCCGCAGGCGGGCGCCATCGCTTTCCTGGCCGACCCGCAGCGGCGCTACGAAGGCGTGCCGCTGGCCGACCAGTACCAGGCGCTCAGCCGCGATGTCCTGCTGGAAGACTACCTCGGCCTGCGGCGCCAACTGGCCCGCGCCGGCCTGGACGACGAGGCCCGCGAGCGCCTGGCCGGGATGGCCGCGCGCCTGGAAAGCTGGCTGGCCCTGGGCGGCCGGGGCGACCAGGCTTGTCCGTGCGGCAGCGGCAAGCGCTACCGCAACTGCTGCTCCCGCCTGGTGGCCTCGGCCTCCTGAGCGACGTTGCGCGGTGCGACGCGCCACTGCTCGCCGGGTTTCGGCGTGCCGAAGGTCGCCGGGTCCACGCCTTGGCTGCGCAGCGCCGCCTGGAGCGCCTTGGGCGGGTCGTCCTGCTGTTCGTCGGTGAGATTGAAGGTACCGAAGTGGATGGCCATGCTGGTCTGCGCCTGCAGCGTGCGATGGGCCTGCACCGCGTCGTCGGGATTCATGTGGTGGTCGCGCATGAACCAGCGCGGCTCGTAGGCGCCGATCGGCAGGGCGGCGAAACGCATCGCCCCGAAGCGCTGGTGGATCAGCCCGAACTCCGGGCCGAGCCCGGTATCGCCGGGAAACAGCAGCGGGCCGTCCGGCGAGTCGATGACGAAGCCGAGCCAGAGCGTGCGGTTGGTGTCGCTGCGGGTGCGCGACGACCAGTGCTGCACCGGTACGCCATGCAGCGTCAGGCCAGCGCCCAGCGGCACGGCCTGCCACCAGTCGATCTCCACGACGTCGGCGAAACCTGTCTGGCGGATCAGCCCGGCGTTGCCCAGGCCGCTGACCACCTTGGCCGTCGGCCAGCGCCGGTGGAGCTGGCGCAGGGTTTCCAGGTCGAGGTGGTCGTAGTGGTTGTGGCTCACAAGCACCAGGTCGATCGGTGGCAACTGGTCGAGCGTCAACCCGGGCGGATGGTGGCGCTTCGGGCCGATGAAGGCGAGCGGGCTGACCCGTTGCGACCAGACCGGGTCGGTGAGGATGTTCAGGCCGCGGTGCTGGATCAGCAGGGTGGCGTGGTTGATGTAGGTGACCCGCAGTTCTTCGCCGCGGGCGCGCTCGTTCACCCTTGGCGGCGTTGCCGTCGGCGGCAGGGCGACCCACGGGCGTTGCGGCGGGCGGTTCCACTGCCACTTGAGCAGGTCGCGCAGGCTCTTGTGCGCGGTCGGCTGGATATTGCGGAAACGTTCGCCGTCGAAATGGTCCGAAGGCGGACCCTGATAGGCGCTGCCAGCGCAGCCGGCCAGGGTCAGCAGGCTGATCAGCCAGGTGGGACGCAGGGAGGGCATGAGGGGATGCTCTTGCGGTCAGGCTCTCGGACAACCTAGCATGCCGCCCGGTACCCCGATCAAGCCAACTCGTTTCCAGTCATGTCCCGTCCCCCGCGTCCTTCCCCGCGTCATCCCGTCCGCCCTGCGCCACGCCGGGTGGCCAAGGCGCCGCCGAGCGAGCCGAAG
Organism: Pseudomonas sp. HMSC065H01; assembly: GCF_001815235.1. Lineage (NCBI taxonomy): Bacteria > Pseudomonadati > Pseudomonadota > Gammaproteobacteria > Pseudomonadales > Pseudomonadaceae > Pseudomonas > Pseudomonas sp. HMSC065H01. The sequence continues at coordinate 54,021 of NZ_KV819892.1, forward strand.
CTGCTGCTGTTCAACAAGCCGTTCGACGTACTGACCCAGTTCAACGACGAGCAAGGGCGTTCGACCCTCAAGGACTTCATCCCGGTGCCGGGCGTGTATCCGGCCGGGCGCCTGGACCGCGACAGCGAGGGCCTGTTGCTGCTGACCAACGACGGTCGCCTGCAGGCGCGCATCGCCGACCCCCGGCACAAGCTGCCGAAGACCTACTGGGTGCAGGTCGAAGGTACGCCGGACGAGAAGCAATTGCGGCGCCTGCGCGAGGGCGTGACGCTCAACGACGGCCCGACGCTGCCCGCCGAGGCGCGTCTGCTGGATGAGCCGACGTTGTGGGAGCGGGTGCCGCCGGTGCGTTTTCGCAAGTCGGTGCCGACCCACTGGCTGGAACTGGTGATCCGCGAGGGGCGCAATCGCCAGGTGCGGCGGATGACGGCGGCGGTGGGCTTGCCGACGCTGCGGCTGGTGCGGGTGCGGATCGGCCCCTGGAGCCTGGATGGCCTGGGCCTCGGGGAATGGCGGGAAGTGCCGGCGCGGCTGGACTGACGAGAGGGGCGTCGTCCAGCGGGCGCGGAACGATCAGTAGTACGACTTGATCACGGCGATGCCACGACCCATCACGTCGCGCCAGGCGTCGCGGGTCTCGGCGTCGCAGTCGCGGTCGTGCTCGGCGACCGCCATCAGCAGGGCGTCCAGCCACAGGTCGTAGAGTTCCGGGCGGATATCCAGCGCGGCGCGCGAATGGCTGGCGCCGAGGGCGCGCAGCTTGCTGTCGGACATGCCGCGGGCGTACATCACCAGGTTCATGATCCCGGCACGCAGCAGGTGTTTCTGCGCAGTCATGTCGGTGGTGGCGAACTTGGCGCGAATCTGCGGGGAACTGGCAAGGAAATGCCGGTAGAAATCATCGAAGAATCCGGTGCTGGCACAGCAGCGTCCATAACTCTGCATGACGCGGTCGGCGGCGTTCATGGCGACTCCCTTGTTCTAGGCAATGGCAAGGCGAGCCGGCCCCGTTGGCCGGGGCCGGCGGATGATTACGAATGGTTGGATGACGCGCGTGGCGCCGGGGTTACATGCCCGCGCCTTCGAGGCTGCCGATGACCAGGCCCTTGATGATGAAGCCCAGTACGCCCAGGCCGAGGGCGAAGAACAGGATCAGGGTTCCGAACTTGCCGGCTTTCGACTTCTTCGCCAGGTCCCACACGATGAAAGCCATGAACAGGATAAGCACGGTCACCAGACCGGTCATCATCCACTCTTCGAACAGTTCGGGATCCATTGGCAACCTCCGGATTTTCAAGCAAACGAAGTCCGGCTCGCGGTCGGACGGAGCGTGCCATGGGGGGCGGGCAAGGCGTTTATCGTTCTACGAGCAGGCTGCTCTTTATATGCGGGGGCCACGCGGGCATGACAACTGAAACAGGCTGCCGATTATACGGCATGCCGCCTGTTCCGTGTCATGTCCCAGGTCTCGCTACGATCAATCGCGCAGGTGCTCCAGCGGCAGTTCGGTACTCGCCAGCACCTGGTTGAGGACGAAGCTGGAGCGCACGCTGGAGACCCCCTCGATGCGCGTCAGGGTACCCAGCAGGAGCTTCTGGTAGTGGTCCATGTCCGGCACCACGACCTTCAACTGGTAGTCCGCGTCCATCCCGGTGACCAGGCTGCACTCCAGCACTTCCGGGCATTTGCCGATGACTTCCTGGAAGTGTTCGAAGCGTTCCGGGGTGTGTCGATCCATGCCTATGAGGACGAAGGCGGTGAGGCTCAGGCCGAGCTTCTTGCGGTCCAGCAAGGCTACCTGGCGGACGATGTAGCCGTCGTCCTCGAGCTGCTTGACCCGTCGCGAACAGGGCGATGGCGACAGGCCTATCCGTTCTGCCAGTTCCTGGTTGGAGATGCGTGCGTCGCGCTGGAGTTCTTCGAGGATACGCAGGTCGTAGCGGTCGAGTTTGTTCATGGCGAGGATTTCTTTCAGGTTGATTGCCATCGGCAAGGTGAATTTGAGTGATTTATTGCGCAATCAAGGTTCTGGTGAGCAATATTAGCAATCATTGGTCGCGCCTGGCGACGTATTCTTTTACCCAGATTCACGGCCCGGACATCTCGTCCATCACGGCTCGCCCAATCAGGCCAGCCGTGGCCGCCGACCCTACAGGGTTGCGCCGGCCTCCGGGTTGCACACCGCCCAGAAGGTGGAGTGAGGTGAGCCGTCGCCAACAGCGCCGAGCCAGGACAGTTACCCCAGAAGGGAGGTCGACGGGCCTCCCTTTTTCTTTGCCCGCGATCCGGCCCGTGCCGCGCTTTTACCCATTCTTTACCCGGCGTTTACCCACCCTTGGCGGAAAACGGCGGAAAGTCGTTCCCGGGATCATTCGAACGTGGCCGGGCGACCAGGCCCGGGGCGAGGCAGACGATGAACGGTGGATGGTGGCGAATGCTCGGGGTGGGCGCTCTCTCGCTGAGCCTGTGCGTCCAGGCGCAGGCCGACGACGGCCGAGGGGGACGCGGTGGAGCCGGCGGCGAGCGCGGTGTTGCCCACGGACAACCGGGACCTGGCCGCGGCGAAGCGCATGGCGGCAGTTGGGGACCGCATCCCGACTGGCGTCCGGGCCGGGTGGTGGAGGCCTTGCCGCGCGGGCACCTGCGGGTGCCCTATCGCGGCGGCGAGTATTTCTTCGACGACGGCTACTGGTACCGACCCGACGGCCCGCGCTATGTGCTGGTCGTGCCGCCCCGCGGGGTGCGCGTCCGCAGCCTGCCGCCCTATGCGGAGCAGGTCTGGCTGGGCAGCGTGCTGTACTTCCTTGCCGCCGGCACTTACTACCTGTGGCATGCCGACACCCGCGAGTACGAAGTGGTCAGCCCGCCGCCGCGGGCAGCGGGACCCGTTTATCCGGTCAGCGGGCCGGCCGCCAGCTACGACGTGGTGGCCTACCCCGCGCGCGGCCAGGGGCCCGACCAGCAGGGCCGCGACCGCTACGAGTGCCACCGCTGGGCGGTGGGCGAGAGCGGCTTCGACCCGGCGGGGGCGACCTACGCGCCGGCCGCCGAGGTCGCCAACGGCTACCGCCGGGCCATGGCCGCCTGCCTGAGCGGGCGCGGCTACAGCGTCAACTGACGGTTTCCTTGCCGACCACTTCCTGCGGGTCGGCATGGATCAGCACCTCGGCCTTCGGGTATTCGCGCTTGATCGCCAGCACTGCGCGGTCGGTCAGGGCGTGGGCCACCGACAGGCTCAGCTCGCCGGGCAGTTCGAGGTGCAACTGGACGAACCAGTGGTTGCCGGAAATCCGCGTGCGCACGTCGTGCGCGCCGAGCACTCCCGGCACGCTGCAGGCGAGTTCGCGCATGCGCTCGCTGATGTCGGTAGGCAGTTCCCGGTCCATCAGGATCGACACCGACTCGCGAGCGATCTGCAGGGCGCTCCAGAGGATGTACAGGGCGATGCCCAGGCCGAACAGGCCGTCGCTCTGTGGCCAGCCGTAGCGGGCCAGGAGCAGTGCCACGAGGATGCTGGCGTTGAGCAGCAGGTCCGAGCGGTAGTGCAGCGAGTCGGCGCGTATCGCGGTGGAACCGGTGCGGCGGATGACGTGGGTCTGGAAGGCCAGGAGAAGGGCCGTGAGCAGCAGCGACAGCAGCATCACCGCGATGCCCCAGGTGGCCGCGCCGAGGGGCTGCGGGTCGCGCAATTGCTCGACCGCCTGGATAGCCACCAGCACCGCGCTGGCACCGATGAACATGGCCTGGGCCAGGCCGGCCAGGGCCTCGGCCTTGCCGTGGCCGTAGCGGTGGTCGTCGTCGGCCGGGCGTAGCGAATAGTGCACCGCCAGCAGGTTGAGCAGCGAGGCGGCACTGTCCAGCAGGGAGTCGGTGAGGCCGGCGAGCAGGCTCACCGAACCGCTCAGCCACCAGGCAATGGCCTTGCCGATGACCAGGGTGACGGCGACACCGAGCGAGGCCAGGGTGGCCAGGCGCAGCAGGCGGGCGTGGGGGGAATCGGGACTCATGGGGCGCTTCTGTCAGGAGGGACGGCGCCACTGTAAACCAACCGGGCGGCGACCGGGCACTGACGCACGGTCGCGCTCGGAGGGCGGATCAGGCGGCCGGCTTCAGGCCATAGGCCGCCAGTTGCTCGACGCTGCCGCTGTGGCGGATCAGGCGCGGGTCGTCGAGCGGCAGTTCACGGCCGATCTCGCGTTCGAGGATGGCCCTGAGCTTGCGGTTGTCGACCTTGCCGTCCGCGCCGACGGCATCCTTGAGCACTTCCGGGGCGACCGAGTACTTGGCGTCGGGCAGGTAGATGGCGCCGGTGGCGAAGTCGACGCCGAAGGCGATCAGGCCGGGGATGATATAGAACAGCAGGCCGATGGCGTCGAAGGCGACGATGGCCGGATCGATGCGACCGTCGATCTGGCCGCGTCGCTCGGGGTAGAACAGCGTACCGCAGGCCGACAACTGGCTCAGCAGGGCTGCACTGAGAACGGCACAGGAAACGCGGGTGGCAAGGCGCATGTATGACCTCCGGGTGAACATGACGGCGAACTATAGCAATCGACCAGCGTTCGGCAATCTTCTGCCGCGACGATGACGATAAGACCGTCGAAAGCGCCTGCCGGTTCGCCGGTATACTTCGTCGGTCAGTCCGGAGCCAGCATGATTTCCCTACCCATCGACGCCGTTGTTCCCGCCCTGCGCCAGGCCCTTGGCGCACAACACCAGGCCGTCCTGGAAGCCCCGCCGGGTGCCGGCAAGACCACCCGGGTGCCGCTGGCCCTGCTCGACGAGCCCTGGCTCGCCGGCCAACGCATCCTCATGCTCGAACCGCGACGCCTGGCGGCGCGGGCCGCGGCCGAGCGGCTGGCCGCCGAGCTGGGCGAAAAGGTCGGCGAGACCGTCGGCTACCGGATCCGCCTGGAGAGCAGGGTCGGCCCGAAGACCCGCATCGAAGTGGTCACCGAGGGTATCCTTGCCCGTCGCCTGCAAGACGACCCGGCGCTGGACGGTGTCGGCCTGGTGATCTTCGACGAATTCCACGAGCGCAGCCTGGATGCCGACCTGGCCCTGGCGCTGACTCTCAATGGCCGCGAACTGTTGCGCGACGAGCCGCCGCTGAAAGTGCTGGTGATGTCGGCGACCCTGGAGGGCGAGCGTCTTGCGGCGCTGCTCGGCGAAGCGCCGGTGGTGCGCAGCGAGGGCCGCATGTTCCCGGTGGATATCCGCTGGGGACGGGCGGCGCAACCCGGCGAGTTCATCGAGCCGCGGGTGCAGCAGGCGGTGCTCCAGGCGCTGGCGGAGGAAAGCGGCAGCGTGCTGGTCTTTCTTCCCGGCCAGGCTGAGATCCGCCGCGTTCACGAAGGCTTGCGCGAGGCCCTTGGCGGTCGCCCCGAGGTGCTGCTCTGCCCGCTGCATGGCGAGCTCGACCTCGCCGCCCAGCGCGCCGCCATCGAGCCGGCGTCGCGGGGCACGCGCAAGGTGGTGCTGGCGACCAACATCGCCGAGACCAGCCTGACCATCGACGGCGTACGGGTGGTGATCGACGCCGGCCTGGCGCGGGTGCCGCGCTTCGATCCGGGTAGCGGCATGACCCGCCTGGAGACCCAGCGCATCTCCCGCGCCTCCGCTACCCAGCGTGCCGGCCGCGCAGGGCGCCTGGAGCCGGGCGTATGCTACCGCTTGTGGTCGGAGAGCCAGCATGAGCAGTTGCCTGCCTACGGCACGGCGGAAATCCTCCAGGCCGATCTGGCCGGGCTGGCCCTGCAACTGGCGCGCTGGGGCGTGGCGCCGGAGGAGCTGGCCTGGCTCGACGCGCCGCCCGCGGCGGCCTACGCCCAGGCCCGCGAGCTGCTCGGGCGGCTGGGGGCGCTGTACGCCAGCGGCGCGTTGAGTGCCCATGGCCAGGCGATGGCCGAATTGCCGACCCATCCGCGCATTGCCCACCTGCTGCTGCGCGGCCAGGCCCTCGGCCTTGGCGAACTGGCTTGCGACGTAGCGGCGCTGCTCGGCGAACGTGACATACAGCGTGGCGGCGGCGCCGACCTGCACAGCCGTCTCGCCCTGCTCGCCGGCGAGGCCCGCACTGGCGCCTCGCGCGGCGCGGTACAGCGCGCCCGGCAACTGGCCCGGCAGTTCCGCGGTTACCTGCGCGGCGCCGCCAGCGAGGCGGTCGTCGATCCCGGTCATCCGCGTTGGCTGGGTTGCCTGCTGGCCTTCGCCTATCCCGACCGCATCGCTCGCCAGCGCCGCGCCGGTGGCGGCGACTACCGGCTGGCCAATGGACGCGCTGCGCAGTTCGGCGAACCGGACAGCCTGATGAAGCAGCCCTGGCTGGTGATCGCCGATCTGGGCAGCCGCCAGGGCCAGCGCGAAGAGCGGATCTACCTGGCCGCCGAACTCGATCCGAGGTTGTTCGATACGGTCCTGGCGGAGCAGGTCAGCCAGCGCGACGAGCTGCAGTGGGACGAGCGCGAAGGCGTGCTGCGTGCCGAGCGCCAGCGCCGGGTCGGCGAACTGGTGCTGTCCAGCGAGGCGCTACCCGGCCTCGACGAAGCGGCGCGCAGCCAGGCGCTGCTCGGCCTGGTCCGGCGCAAGGGCCTGGAGTTGTTGCCCTGGACCCCGGAACTGCGCCAGTGGCAGGCGCGCATCGGCTTGCTGCGCCGGCTGGACCTGGAAGACAAGGGCGAGAGCGAGTGGCCGGACGTCAGCGACGCCGCGTTGCTGGAACGGTTGGAGGAATGGTTGCCGGCCTATCTCGGCAAGGTCACCCGCCTGGCTCACTTCGCCAACCTCGACCTGGCTTCGATCCTCGCCGGGCTGTTGCCCTGGCCATTACCGCAGCGTCTCGACGAGTGGGCGCCGAAAACCCTGGAAGTCCCCTCCGGCTCGCGCATCCGCCTGGACTACAGCGAAACCCCGCCGATCCTCGCGGTGCGCCTGCAGGAACTGTTCGGCCTCGGCGACACTCCGCGCATCGCCCAGGGCCGCCTGGCAGTGAAGCTGCACCTGCTGTCTCCCGCGCATCGCCCGGTGCAGGTGACCCAGGACCTGGCGAACTTCTGGCGCAGCACCTATGCGGAAGTCAGGAAGGACCTGAAGGGACGCTATCCGAAGCATTATTGGCCGGACGACCCGCTGGTGGCCGAGGCCACTGCCCGGGCCAAGCCACGCAAGTAGTCGACGGCGCTCAGAGCACCCGGGTCAGGTCGTCGTCGAGGAAGTGCCGGAAACTCAGGCGCTGGCCGTCGGCGAAGTCGAAGTGGCTGTCCAGGGTCGGGCCGTTGAGGACGAACTCCAGGGCCAGCAGGCGCACACCGACCAGGCCGCGCTGCCGGCCGAGGTCGTGCAGGCGGTACTCGCCCGGGCCTTCGTCGTTCTCGCAGGGCCGCGGCGCTTCGCCGCTGCGCCAGAACACCGTCTCGCCCTCGAAGTAGAGGCGATACCAGCGTTGCTCGAACTGCAGGTAGACCACGTTCACCGGATCGGCCGGACGGCCTTCCCACCACCATTCCTGGATCAGCAGCGACTGGCAGACCTGTCCGCGCAGGGCGGGCTGTTCGCCGTTGATCGTGCAGCAGGGGATGGCGGTATGCATCGGGCTCCTCCTCCGGGGTCGGTTCACAGCAGGGACAGGTCGGCGCCGTCGCTCCGCAACTGGTCGTAGGCCTGGTCCAGGCGGTCGCGCAGCGCTTCGGCGCCGGGAATGTGGCGCGAGACGATCATCCGCAGCGGCAGGCGGTACAGTTCCTGGCTTGCCAACGCCTGGCGGCTGGCCGCTTCCACCGGCGCCTGGTAGTCGAGCAGGTAGTCGCCGCGCCCGAGTTCGAGCATGCGCAAGGCGGCGTGGTGGGTGCCGGTGCGGTACAGGCGCAGGTGCAGGTTGGGGTCCTGGATGAAGTCGGTGACCGGTTTCCAGTAGCTGTAGCCGCTGATCAGGATCAGCCGGCGTCCGGCCAGGTCCTGGGGAACCCGCGGTGCCGGCTGGTGCGCCGGGTAGTACAGGTTCAGGCTGACGTGGCCGAGCACGCGCCGCGCCTGGAGGGTGTCGGCGGCCAGCTCCGGCTTGGCCGCGCCGGCCCACAGCGCCACGCTGCCATCCTGCAGCCCCAGGTACAGGCGCGCGCTGGGCAGGGCGCGGAACGCCGGACGATAGCCGGCCCGCTCCAGCAGCAGGCGGACCAGGCGGGCGCCGGAACCGGCGGCGTGGCCATCCCGGGCGGTATAGATGTAGGGGGGGAATTCGTAGTAGCCGACGTTCAACGACGGCCTTGCGTCCTGCGCATGGAGCTGCGGGGCGGCCAGCAGGGCGAACGCCAGCAGCGCGAGCAGGGGCGTTGTGGTGCGTAGGGGCATGGTGTGCGGCCTTGCCGTTTTTTGTTGTTATGAATGGGGGCGAAGCATGCGGCGCGCCGGGCCGCTTGTCCAGCCCGGCGCGCGCCCGGTCAATGGGGCAGCAGGAAGCGCGCGGCGAGCGGCAGGTGGTTGGAGATCTGCAGCGTATCGCTGCGCCGGACCCGGGCATCGAGACGGGTCAGCGAGGGGCTGTGGAACAGGTAGTCGAGGGTCCGATCCGGCCCCTGGACCCGTGGGTCGTTGGGGAAGTGCGTGTACCAGCGAACCTGGTCGACGCCACTGGCCTCTTCCAGCGACGGCACCATCGGGAAGCGCCCGCTCAGGACGGCCAGTTCGCTGTCTTCCCGGTAGGGCGCGCGCAGCGGCGCCAGCAGGTAGGGATACTGGCCGGGCGGCAGCAGGTTGAGGTCGCCGCCGAGCAGCCAGGGCGTGCGCCTGGCCTGCAGTTCGTCGAGTAGCGTACGGGTGGTCTCGACCTGGCGCTCGAGGGTGTCGTCGTTCGCCTGCGGGCGGTCGAAGCGGGCATTGAGCACGGCCAGCTCGCCGCCGCCGTCGATCGGCAGGTGGCTGACCAGGATCGCCGGGCGCGGCCCGAACAGGCGGTCGAACAGCCCGCCATCGCGTGGTGGCAACTGGCGCCGCTCGGCGCTATCGATGCGATAGCGGCTCAGGGTGGCCTGCTTGCGGCCGACGCTGCCGAAGATGTGCGGCGTCGGCACGAAGGCCGACTTCCACTCGTAGGCCTGGGCGCTGCAATGGTAGAGATCGTTGATGCGCTCCTGGATCAGCGCCAGTTGGTCCTGATCGTCGGTGGCGCTGGAGCCGTCGTCGATCTCCTGGAGCAGGACCAGGTCCGGCTGCTCGTCGCGGATCACCCGGACCACCTCGTCGAGGGTGAACGCCAGGTCTTCGGCGGTGGGGCGCTGGTCCGGGCCGGTGGCATCCGGCAGGTCGTCCCAGAAGACGTAGCGCTTGCCGGCCAGGTACTGGATGTTCCAGGTCATCACCTTCAGGGCCTGCCCCGGCTTCAGCGCCGGCGCGGCGCCCTGGCAATGCAGGGGCGCGGCTTCGCGATCGGCGGGTTGCCAGCTCAGCAGGTAGCTGGCGAGCAGGGCACCGCCGACCAGCAGGAGCAGGCCGACGAACAGCAGGTTGCGTAGACGGGGCAGTGACATCGCAATCGAGACTATGCTGGAAAGGACCAGAGCATAGAGCTTGCCGCCGCGCATTTCACCCTTGCAGGTCGAATTGACGCAAGGGTTCGCGTTTTTTCGAGCGGGAGGGTACCGCATGCCGCGCAAGGTATTCAGCAGCCAGGCCTACCGCCACAAGGTGGTGCTGGTCAGCGGCGGCTGTTCCGGCATCGGTCGCGCGCTGGCGCTGCGTTTCGCCCGGGCCGGTGCGCGACTGGCGATCCTCGACCTCGACCAGGCGGCGCTGGACAGTTTGGTCCAGCACCTGCGCGACCATCTCGGCGGCGAGGCGCTCGGCCTGCGCTGCGACGTCGCCGACGCCGATGCGGTGGAGCGTGCCGTGGCGCTGGCGGTGGAGCGCTTCGGCGGCATCGACGTGCTGGTCAACAACGCCGGCATCACCCACCGCGGTACCTTCGCCGAAACCGGCCTGGGGGTTTTCCGCAAGGTCATGGCGGTGAACTTCTTCGGCGCCGTGCATTGCACCCGCGCGGCGCTGCCGAGCCTGCTCGAACGGCGCGGGCAGATCGTCGTGCTCGGTTCGCTGACCGGTTTCGCCCCGTTGCTCTACCGCAGCGCCTACAACGCCAGCAAGCATGCCTTGCACGGTCTGTTCGATACCCTGCGGATGGAGCTGGAAGGCACCGGCGTCAGCGTGACCCTGGCCTGCCCGGGATTCACCGCCACCGACCTGCGCAAGAACGCGCTGGTCGGCGATGGCTCGGTGACTCGCCAGCCGGTGCAAGTGCTGGGCAGCCAGGTGGCATCGCCGGTGGAGGTCGCCGAGGCGATCTTCCAGGGCGCCGCGCGGCGCCGGCGCCTGCTGGTGCTGTCCAACGTCAACTGGCGGGCGCGGCTGCTGGCGCGCTTCTTTCCGCGTCTCTTCGAAAAGCTGCTGGTGCCGCGCCTGTCGGGACTCAAGCCGCAACCCTGACGGTGCTCAGTGGGCGTGGTCGTGGGCGTCGAAGCCCTGGCTCATGTCCCAGTAGGAGGCCTCGACCTTGTGCCCGTCGAGGTCGCGGATGAAACACCCGTAGTAGGGCTCGCCGTACAGCGGACGCGGGCCCGGCGCGCCCTCGTCGCGTGCGCCGGCGGCCAGGGCCGCGGCGTGGAAGGCGTCGACCTGGGCCTTGCTGTCGGCGAAGAAGCCGACGTGGCTGCCGTTGCCGACGCTGGCGGGACGGCCGTCGATCGGCGCCTGCACCCAGAACTCCGGATAGAGCTTGCCGTAGGCTACGGCGCCGGGGTATTCGAGGATCACCTTGCAGCCGAGGGCGGCCATCACCGCGTCGTAGAAGGCTCGGGCACGGGGAAAGTCGTTGGTGCCGATGGACAGGTGGGAAATGCAGCTGGGGTTGGCCGATTCGTCGCTCATGGTCCGTTCCTCGAGGCAGGGCTCGTCAAGCATAGGCCAGCGCGGCGAATCGGCGCGCGGCGCCGTTCACATCCCGTTGCGTGGCGCCGGACCGAGGCTGTAGATGCGGAAGGCGACGATGGTCAACAGCAGCTGGAAGAACCCGCTGAGCGTATGCAGGGCGACCCGCAGCACGACGGCGTCGCCGGCCGAATCGGCGAGCCAGGCTTCCAGGCTCCAGACCGGCAGCAGGATCACCAGCGAACAGGCGAGGATCAGGAAGAATCGCCCACGGGTGAACTCGAAGCTTTCCCGCAGCGCCTGCAGCGGACTACGGCCGCGCAGCACCAGGCAGAATTCGGCGAAGGACAGCTTCACCATGACGAAGATGCCCGGCAGGATCAGCAGCGACAGGCCGAGCACGATCAGCAGCGAAGTCAGCGCCGCGAGTAGCGCGAAGGCTGGCCACAGGCGCAGCGCGGCGCTCCACAGCTGGCCGACGCGAGGCCGCTCGTCGCGCCCGCGCGCGTCCATGAACAGGATCAGGGCTGCGGTGTAGAGCGGGTAGAAGAGCAGTCCGGCGACCAGGCTCCAGGCGCCCATCTGCTGGGGGCCGACGGCTTCGTCGATCTGCTGCTGGAGCAGGCTTTCGAGGAATATCCAGGGCAGGCAGAGCGGCACCAGGGTGGTCAGGTGGCGGGTGAAGAAGAACCAGGCGTCACGCAGCGGCAGCAGAGGATTCATCGCGGGTCGGCAGATCGGATACGAGCCCGCGACTCTAACCCAGCCGGCCGCCGAGGCCAACGCCTGGCGGCCGCCGTTGCCGTTCAGGCCGCTTCGCGAGCCTGGGCCTGCTCCAGTTCGCGGACCAGCGGCAACACGTGCTTGCCGAAATACTCCACTTCTTCGTGGAAGTGCAGGAAGGCCGACAGCACCAGGTCGACCCCGGCCGCCTTCAGCGCGACGATGCGCTCGGCGATCTGCCGTGGCGTGCCGATCAGGTTGGTCTTGAAGCCGTCGTTGTATTGCACCAGGTCTTCGAAGGTGGATTTGGCCCAGTTGCCATCGCCCTCCGGCGAGGCCTTGCCGGCCTGTTTCACCGCGTCGCCGAAGGCGTTCACCGCCTCGTAGTCGGCCTTGGCGATGATCTCGTCGAGCACCGCCCGCGCTTCCTCCTCGGTGTCGCGGGCAATGATGAAGGCGTTCACTCCGACCTTGACCGAATGGCCGTTGGCCGCCGCCTTGGCGCGGATGTCCTCGACCTGGGCGCGGATGCCGTCGATGCTGTTGCCGTTGGTGAAGTACCAGTCGGACACGCGCGAGGCCATGTCCCGCGCCGCCCGCGAGCTGCCGCCCTGGAAGATTTCCGGGTGCGGCTGCTGGATCGGCTTGGGTTTCAGGGTGTAGTCGTGGAAACGATAGAAATCGCCCTTGAAGGTGAAGTTTTCCTCGGTCCAGATGCCTTTCAGCACGCGGATGAACTCCTCGGAGCGCCGATAGCGTTCGTCGTGCTCCAGCCAGGGTTCGCCGATGCCGGTGAACTCTCCCTTGAACCAGCCGCTGACGATGTTCACCGCGACCCGGCCATTGGTCAGTTGGTCGATCGTCGCCAGTTGCTTGGCCACCACCGCCGGATGCCAGGGGCCAGGCAGGATCGCCGCGATCACCTTGAGCTTCTCGGTGGCCGCCAGCAGGGCGTGGCTGATGGCCACCGACTCGTGCTGGTACTCGGCGCCGTAGCCGGCGGTGAAGCGGATCTGCGAGAGGGCGTAGTCGAAGCCGTTGCGTTCCGCCAACTGGGCCAGCTTGCGGTTGTAGTCGATGTCCCAGCTGGTGCGTTGCTCGATCTTGCTCACCACCAGGCCGCCGCTGACGTTGGGGACCCAGTAGGCGAAGCGGATCGGCTGTTGCTCTTGGCTCATCGGGGGTATCTCCGGGTAGGGGCGTGGTCCGGTGTCTATGAAGGAACCGTGCCATCCCGGATTCATGTTTTCGAATCAATGGCTTATGGGGGATATGGCGGAACCGGCCTGTCTTCTGCCGGACAGCCCTGTTGTCCCGCTGTTGCCCGGCAGACAGTCAGGCCGGCAAGCGCTGCAACAGTTCGGCGGCGCGCAGTACCACGGCGTACTCGCCGTGCAGGTTGGCCAACGCCATCGCATGCACCTCGTCGGCGCTGCGCGGGGTGCCGTGGAAATCGGGCTTGGCGAAGGTGAAGCAGGCGTCGGCCACTACCCAGGTCTGGAAGCCGAGGTTGCCGGCGCTGCGTGCGCTGGCTTCCACCGAGTTCTCCGTGGCTACCCCGACGAGCGCCACCTGGCGGATGTCGCGGACATGGAGCCAGCGTTGCAGGCCGCTGTTGATGAAGGCGTCGGGAACGTTCTTCTCGAACACCGCCTCGTCGTCGCGCGGCGCCAGCGCTGGCTGGAACTCCACGCCAGGCTGGCCGGGCGCGAAGGGCGAGCCGGGCTGCCGGGATACGTGCCGGACGTGCACCACCGGCCAGCCGGCGGCGCGCCAGGCGGCAAGCAGTTCGACGATGCGCGCCTCGGCGCCGGGATTGTTGCGCGGCGGCAGGTCGTGGCGCTGCATGCCGCGTTGCAGGTCGACGATCAGCAGGGCGACCTGGGACCGTGCGGAGCGCTGGGCATCGTCATTCATCGGGAATTCACCGGAGGAACTTGAGATCGTGCAGGGTGCTCCAATATTTCCCTTTGGTGCAATCCATCCTTCCTTCTCGAAATGCAGTCGAGGCGTGCGATGAAATCCGATGAGAAAACCCTGATCGACGGCCTGTTCAGCCGCCTGCGCGAGGCCGAGGGGCAGTCCGCTCCGCGTGACGCCGAGGCCGAGGCGCAGATCAACCAGCACCTGGTGCGGCAGCCGGCGGCGCCGTACTACATGGCGCAGGTGGTGCTGATCCAGGAAGCCGCGCTGAAGCGCCTCGACCAACGGGTGAAGGAGCTCGAGGCGCAGGTCGCCCAGTTGCAGCAGAGCCGTCCGAGCAGCGGCGGCTTCCTCTCCGGCCTGTTCGGCGGCGGCGCGCGCGACGAGCCGGCGCCGAGCCAATCGGGGCGCCCGGCGGGCTGGGGCGAGACGCGTTTCTCCAATCCGGCGGCGGCCGGCGACATGCGTCCGGGTATGGCGCCCGCCGCGGCGGCCGCGCCTTCGCGGGCCAGCGGCTTTCTCGGCGGTGCGCTGCAGACGGCCGCTGGGGTCGCTGGCGGGATGCTGGTGGCCGACCTGCTCACCGGCATGTTCCGCCACAGCCAGCCGCAGGAAATCGTCGAGGTGATCCAGGACGTCCCGGTGGATAACCTCGACGCCAGCCAGTTTGCCGATCCCGAGCCGGCGACCGAGCGCTTCGCCGATAGCGACTATCCCGCCGACGGCGGTTTCGCCGATGGCGATTTCAGCGACAGCGACTTCAACGACGACTCCAGCTTCCTCGGCGACGACGATTTGTTCACCTGACCGTTAGGGTTGCGGGCCGTGGGCTGCGATAATGGTGGCCCACTGCCGTCGTTCCGGAGTTCCCCTTGAGTCGTCCCGAGTCGCCCGCGGTGAAGAAGATCGCTGTCTTCGCCGATGTGCAGAACCTCTACTACACCGTGCGCCAGGCCTACGGCTGCCATCTCAACTACGCCGCCCTGTGGGCAGACATCGCTCGCGGCGGGAGCATCGTCGAGGCCTATGCCTACGCCATCGACCGCGGCGACCCGCGTCAGCAGCAGTTCCAGCAGATTCTGCGCAACCTCGGTTTCACGGTGAAGCTGAAGCCCTACATCCAGCGTGCCGACGGCTCGGCCAAGGGTGACTGGGATGTCGGCATCACCATCGACGTACTGGATGCCGCGCCACGGGTGGACGAAGTGGTGCTGCTGTCCGGTGACGGCGACTTCGATCTGCTGCTGGAGAAGGTCATCCGCGCCCACGGCGTCGTGGCTACGGCCTACGGGGTGCCTGGCCTGACCGCCAACGCGCTGATCCGAGCGGCGTCGCGCTACGTGCCGATCGAGGGCGGATTGCTACTCAAGGGCTGACCGGCCGCGCTCCAGAGGACGATGGGAGACGGCGAATCCGCTAGAATGCCGTCCGTTTCCTTTTTTCCGAGTCGCTCATGACGTTCGCTTCCCTCGGTCTGCTCGACCCCCTGCTCAAGGCCCTCGAAGGGCTCGGCCACGGCACGCCTACGCCGATCCAGGCCCAAGCCATACCCCCGGCGCTCAAGGGCCGCGACCTGCTCGCCGCAGCACAGACCGGCACCGGCAAGACCGCCGGTTTCGCCCTGCCGTTGCTGCAGCGGCTGACCCTGGAGGGGCCGCAGGTCGCTGCGAACTCGGTGCGTGCACTGGTCCTGGTTCCGACCCGCGAACTGGCCGAGCAGGTCCACGGCAGCGTCCGCGACTACGGCCAGCACCTGCCGCTGCGTACCGCGGTGGCCTACGGTGGGGTCAGCATCAACCCGCAGATGATGAAGCTGCGCAAGGGAGTGGATATCCTCGTCGCCACTCCCGGGCGGCTGCTCGACCTGTATCGGCAGAACGCGGTGAAGTTCGCCCAGCTCCAGGCGTTGGTGCTGGACGAAGCCGATCGCATGCTCGACCTCGGTTTCGCCCGCGAGCTGGACGAACTGTTCGCCGCGCTGCCGCGCAAGCGCCAGACCCTGCTGTTTTCCGCGACCTTCTCCGACGCCATCCGCACGCTGGCCCGTGAACTGCTGCGCGACCCGCTGTCCATCGAGGTCAGTCCGCGCAATACCGCGGCGAAGAGCGTCAGGCAATGGCTGGTGCCGGTGGACAAGAAGCGCAAGGCCGAGCTGTTCTGCCACCTGTTGCAGGCCAATCGCTGGCGCCAGGCGCTGGTCTTCGCCAAGACCCGCAAGAGCGTCGAGGAACTGGTCGGACTGTTGCAGCGGCAGGGTATCGCCGCCGACTCGATCCATGGCGACAAGCCGCAGCCGGCGCGGCTGCGCGCCTTGCAGCGGTTCAAGGCCGGCGAGGTAGACCTGCTGGTAGCCACCGACGTGGCCGCGCGTGGCCTGGATATCGAGGAAATGCCGCTGGTGGTCAACTTCGACCTGCCGATCGTCGCCGAGGACTACGTGCATCGCATCGGCCGTACCGGACGTGCCGGTGCCTCCGGCCAGGCGGTGTCGCTGGTCTGCGCCGACGAAGTGGAGCTGCTGGCGGCGATCGAGACACTGATCGGGCAGACCCTGCAACGCCGCGAGGAGCCCGACTTCGAGCCGGAGCACCGGGTGCCGCAGACCGCGCCGGGCGGCGTGGTGCTGAAGAAACCGAAGAAGCCGAAGAAACCCAAGGCCGCGGAGAGCGTCGGCAAGCCCGGCAAGATCCACTTGGGCAGTTGGTTCGACAGCAGCGCGCCGACGGTCAAGGCGGTGCGCAAGGCACCGGGCTTCGGCGCGGGTGCGGCGGGCAAGCCGAAGAAGCGGCCGTCCGGCAAATAGCGAGGCGCTGGCGTACCGGTCTCTAGCGCCTGCCGCGCAACCAGGCCAGCGCGCCGAGTCCGGCCACGCGCCCGCTGGCGAAGCAGGCGGTCAACAGGTAGCCGCCGGTGGGCGCCTCCCAGTCGAGCATTTCCCCAGCGCAGAACACGCCGGGCAGGCCATCGAGCATCAGGTTGTGGTCGAGCGCCTCGAAGCGTACGCCGCCGGCGCTGCTGATCGCTTCGTCCAGCGGACGCGGGCGCAGCAGCGTCAGCGGCAGGCGCTTGATCGCCGCCGCCAGGCGGGCCGGCTCGGTATAGGTGGCGGCGGGGGTGAGTTCACGCAGGAGGCCGGCCCGAACCCCATCGATGCCCAACTGGCTGCGCAGGTGATTGGCCATCGACCTGGAGCCGCGCGGGCGAGCCAGGGCTGCCTCGATCTGCTCGCGACGCCTGTTCGGCAACAGGTCCAGCCATACTTCGGCCGAACCCCGTGCCTCGATCCGTTCGCGGATGGCGGCGGAGAGGGCATAGACCAGGCTGCCCTCGATACCGTCGCGGGTCACGACGAATTCGCCCTGGCGCGGCGTTTCGCCCGCCAGTCCCATGGCCACCGGTTTGACCGGAGCGCCGGAGAACTTGTCGCGAAACAGCTCGCTCCAGCCGTCGATCTCGAAACCGCAATTGCTTGGCCGCAGGGGCTCGACCTCGATGCCACGGGCGCGCAGCAGGGGCACCCAGGCGCCGTTGGAGCCCAGGCGCTGCCAACTGCCGCCACCGAGCGCCAGGATCACGGCGTCGGCGCGTATCGACAGGCGCTCGGCGGCGCTCTGGATGTCCAGCGTACCGTCCGCGTTCCAGCCCAGCCAACGGCAGCGGGTGTGGATGAGCACGCCTTGCTCGCGCAGGCGCTTGAGCCAGGCACGGAGCAACGGGGCGGCCTTCATGTCGGAGGGGAACACCCGGCCGGAACTGCCGACGAAGGTGTCGATACCCAGGCCGTGGATCCAGGCGCGCAACGCATCCGCGTCGAATTCGCCGAGCAGTGCGGCGATTTCCTTCTGGCGCCTGCCATAGCGGCCGAGGAATTGTTCCCTGGCCTCGGCATGGGTGATGTTCATGCCGCCGACGCCCGCGAGGAGGAATTTCCGGCCGACCGAGGGCATGGCGTCGAACACTTCCGTGCGTACGCCCGCCTGGCTCAGGACCTCCGCGGCCATCAGGCCTGCGGGACCGCCGCCGACGATGGCGACCTGGGGGGAAGGGGAGGATGCTTGACTGGGCATGTGGACGACGAGCGAGACCTGGGGAAACCGGCGTGCAGTGTAACCGAGGCGAAGACCGCCTCCGAGCCTTGTCGATGCCACCTGGTCCGCTCGCCGTGCGCCTGGTCAGGAACTGATCAACCGTCGCAAGGCCAGGCACGATGCGCTGCGCGAAGCGTTTTTCGCACCTTATCCACAGGCGGTTCCACACGCTTTGTGGAAATCCGCCGACGCTCGTCGCGTGGCAGGAACGGCTTCCGGTCGCGCTTGCCCGAAGGTGCCCTAGGCCTTGGCTTCGACAGCCAAGCGCCAGGTCAGTGGATCAGCGAATTGCGCTTGGCGAACTCTGCGAGGTCGACCAGCGAACCCAGGCCGAGCTTCTGCAGCAGGCGGGTCTTGTAGGTGCTGACGGTCTTGTTGCTGAGGAACAGCTTCTCGCCGATGGCCTTGTTCGAATAGCCCATGGCGAGATGCTGGAGGACGATCATCTCGCGGTCGGAGAGCAGGCCGATAAGCTCGCTTTCGGAAATGCGTTCCGGCGGGGTGCCGAGGGTATCGAACGTGAGCGAAGGAAAGAACGTGTAGCCAGCGGTCACCGCGTTCAGGGCGTTGATCAGGTTGTTCAGGTCTTCTTCCTTGTTGACGAACCCACGGGCACCGACCTGGATGCAGCGCTTGCAGAACGCCTCTGCGGATTGCGAAGTGAGTACCAGCACCTGGCTACGCAGTCCCAGGGACTTGATCCGCGAGATCACGGTCAGGCCATCGAGTTTGGGAATGCCGATGTCGAGAATCACCACGTCCGGTTCGTGCTCCCGGACCAACTGGATGGCATCCACGCCATTGTCCGTCTCGGCGACCACCTGCAGACCATGCTTTTCCAGCAGGACGCGCACGGCGAGACGGATGACGGGGTGGTCGTCGACGATCAGGACGGTATGCATAAATTCGATTTACCTTGAGGGACCGGGACAGGGTCGGGATTCGATTTCCCGGGCGCTGCCGCCGGTGGTCATCCATGTTGGGCGCTAGGCCGAGATCGCCGTCCAGAATAGCCTGTTAAGGCGGGGCGACTCGGTTTTTCATGTGGAACCATGCTAATCCAACCGAACCTCCAAATCAGTAGGAAAATTCCCACAAAACATGGGGACTTGTCCCATAGGTCTAGTAAGGGAAACACAGCAGTATATCGCCGGTATTTCCTGGAAACCCTGTGTGGACCGTGATGAATGATTTGAATGTTCTGGTGTTGGAGGATGAGCCTTTTCAGCGCCTGGTAGCCGTCACAGCCCTGAAGAAAGTGGTGCCCGGATCGATCCTCGAGGCGGCGGACGGCAAGGAGGCGGTGGCGATCCTGGAGTCCTGCGGACACGTCGACATCGCCATCTGCGACCTGCAGATGAGCGGCATGGACGGCCTGGCGTTCCTTCGCCACGCAAGCCTGAGCGGCAAGGTCCATTCGGTGATCCTCAGCAGCGAGGTGGATCCCATCCTGCGCCAGGCCACCATTTCGATGATCGAGTGCCTGGGCCTCAATTTTCTCGGCGACCTCGGCAAGCCATTCAGCCTGGAGCGGATCACCGCCCTGTTGACCCGCTACAACGCTCGTCGCCAGGACCTGCCGCGACAGATCGAAGTCGCCGAGCTGCCCTCCGTGGCGGACGTGGTGCGCGGCCTCGACAATGGCGAGTTCGAAGCCTACTACCAGCCCAAGGTGGCCCTGGATGGCGGCGGCCTGATCGGCGCCGAGGTCCTGGCACGCTGGAACCACCCGCATCTCGGCGTATTGCCGCCGTCGCATTTCCTCTATGTGATGGAAACCTACAACCTGGTCGACAAGCTGTTCTGGCAACTGTTCAGCCAGGGGCTGGCGACGCGCAGGAAGCTGGCGCAGTTGGGGCAGCCGATCAACCTGGCGTTCAACGTCCATCCTTCGCAACTGGGTTCGCGTGCCCTGGCCGAGAACATCTCGGCGTTGCTGACCGAGTTCCACCTGCCGCCCAGTTCGGTGATGTTCGAGATCACCGAGACCGGGTTGATCAGCGCTCCTGCCAGCAGCCTGGAGAACCTCGTGCGTCTGCGGATCATGGGCTGCGGCCTGGCGATGGACGATTTCGGCGCCGGCTATTCGTCCCTCGACCGGCTCTGCGAGTTTCCCTTCAGCCAGATCAAGCTGGACAGAACCTTCGTCCAGAAGATGAAGACCCAGCCCAGGAGTTGCGCCGTCATCAGCAGTGTCGTGGCGTTGGCGCAGGCGCTGGGAATTTCCCTGGTGGTGGAAGGGGTGGAGAGCGACGAACAACGGGTACGCCTGATCGAACTCGGTTGCTCCATAGCCCAGGGCTACCTGTTCGCCCGGCCGATGCCGGAACAGCACTTTCTCGACTATTGCTCCGGATCCTGACGCCGCCGCCCTGGCCTCGGCTGCCTCTAGCCGAACGCCGGGCCTCGCGCCGGACGCGTTTCCTTTCCATACAACTGCCGGCCCTGCCGCACAGACCTTTCATGCGATCAAAACTATTCCTGCTGTTCTTCTGCCTGCTGCTGTCGGGCGGACGCCTGTTCGCCGTCGAAGCGCATCCGTCCCTGACGCTGTTCAGCCAGTTGCGCATCGAGCACGAGGACATGGCGATCGCCGAGGACGACTGGGCCTGGCTGCGCCACAAGGGTCACCTGAGACTCGGCGCGGCGCTGGACGAGACCTCGCCCTTCAACGTCCGGCTCGACGACGAGAACTACGAAGGCATAACGGCGGACGTCGCCACGCTGGTCGGGCAGTTGCTCGGCATGCGCATCAAGGTCGTGAGCTTCGATACCCATGCGGATGCCGTGGCGGCGCTCGCTGCCGGAAAGATCGACCTGCTTGGCAGCCATTACAGCTCGGCGGGTGATTCCTCCCTGGTGCTCAGCCAACCCTATGCCCGTGATCGATTGGCGGTGTTCAAGCGGATGGGGGAAAAGCGCAACTCGCCGGAGGATCTCGCCGGACTCAGCGTGGCGGTGGCCCGGGAGCATGTCGGGGAATTGCGCCAGCGTTTCCCGCGGGCGCGTTTCGTGGTCTTCGGCAGCCATGACGAGGCCGTTGCCGCGGTGGCTTTCGGACATACCGACCTGTATCTCGACGATGTGCTCAGCGCCTACCACCGGATCAATCGGTCCTATTACGGCTACGTGAGGTTCGAGCGGTTTGCCGATGCCCGCCTGGAAGGGGGCTACGGCTTCCTCCTTCGTCGCGGCGACACGAACCTGTTGCGCGTCGTCAACTCGGCCATCGGCGCGATCAACCAGGACCGTCTCGAAAGCATCGCCAGGCGCTGGGTCGGCAGCGGTTCCCTGCCAACGGGCCAGCGTATCGCGCTGACGCCGCAGGAGAGTCGCTGGATCGCTCGCCACCCGGTGGTGCGGTTGGTCATCAACGACGACCTGGCGCCGCTGGCCTTCTTCAATTCCGACGAGACCTTCTCGGGCATCGCCTCCGACCTGCTGGACATGATTTCCCGCCGCACCGGCCTGCATTTCCAGGTCACGCCTCGCAGTGGCGGCTTCCCCGAGCAGATCGGCGTATTGGCCAGGAAGGAGGCGGACCTGGCGATCATGAGCCGCAGCAGCAAGCGCGAGGAAATGCTGCGTTTCACCCGCTCGTTCCTGTCCACCTCGTACGTCCTCGTCACCCGGGCGGACGACAAGGGACGCGCGGATAGCCCCGGAAGCCTCGACGGCAAGCGCATAGCGATTCCCGCCGGCCATGTGGGCATGCAACAGGTGCGCGAGCGCTATCCGCAGGCCTCGATGGTGGAGGTCGGCGTCGCGCTGGATGCCATGAACCTGGTCTACGAAGGACGGGCCGACGCGGCGGTGGTGCCGCTGGTCACCGCTCGCTACTACATCGTCCGGTTGTTCCGCGAGAGGCTGGCGATCGCCGACCTGGTTCCCATCGGTGCGGCCACCGCCCACTTCGCCGTTCGCCGAGGCGACGCCGAACTCCAGTCGATTCTCGACAAGGCCTTGCTGAGCATCTCGCCGGACGACCTGAGCGATATCGTCAATCGCTGGCGCTCGCCGCCGGGAATGAGCGGCCAGACCTGGGTCGACTACATCCTGGTGATCACCGAGATCCTGGCGATCGCAGCGGCCTTGCTGCTGCTCTGCCTGGGCTGGGTCACTTATCAGCGCCGGCAGATCAGGGTGCGCGCGCGGGTCGAACAGGCGCTCAGCGACCAGTTGCGGTTCGTCGAGGCCCTGACCGACTGCATGCCTCCGCCGCTGTATGTGCGCGATGTCAACGGACGGATGCTGTCCTGCAACCGCAGCTACCTGCAGAGCGTCGGCTTGAGTTCCGAGGAGGTGATGAACCGCACCGTGCTCGAACTGCCCATGGAAAACTTCGAGACCGCTCCGGAGTTCCATCGCAGCTACCTGATGGCCATGCGCGAGGGCAGGACCATCGAGGCGGTCTACCCGGTGGCGCTGGGCGGTCGGGAGCGCTGGATCGACCACTGGATCCAGCCGTTCCGCGATTCCAGCGGGACCATCCGCGGTGTCATCTGTGGCTGGCTGGACATCACCGAGCACCGCCAGTTGATCGATGAGCTGGAAGAGGCAAAGAATCTGGCCGACGAAGCGAGCCGGGCCAAGACCACCTTCCTGGCGACCATGAGCCACGAGATCCGCACGCCGATGAACGCGGTGATCGGTATCCTCGAACTGGCGCTCAAGCGTGCCGAGACCGGTCGGGTGGACCGTTCCAGCATCGAGATCGCCTATGCCTCGGCGAAGAGCCTGCTGGAGCTGATCGGCGATATTCTCGACATCGCCCGCATCGAGTCAGGTCGCCTCAGCCTGTCGCCGAAACGGGCCAACCTGCGCGAGCTGGTGGAATCGGTGGCACGGGTATTCGAAGGCCTGGCCCGGCAAAAGCGCCTGAGCTTGGTGCTGGAGATCGATTCGAGCATCAACGGCGACGTACTGCTGGATGCCATGCGCTTCAAGCAGATCCTCTCCAACCTGGTCAGCAACGCGATCAAGTTCACCGACGAGGGCTCGATCCGCATCCGCATCGATGGCCGCCAGGTGGAGCCGTCGCTGTTGCAGGTCAATCTCTGTGTGGAAGACACCGGCATCGGTATTTCCCTGGGCGACCAGCAGCAGTTGTTCCGGCCTTTCGCCCAGGTCAACCGCAACCTGCAGAACACCGAGGGCACCGGGCTCGGCCTGGTGATCTCGCGCTCGCTGTGCGAAATGATGGGAGGGCGCCTGGTGATGAGCAGCGAGCTGGGGCAGGGTACGCGGATCGACATCGAGCTGCGCCTGCAGGTGCTGGAACCGATCGTCGAGAACGTGCGGGCGATCCCGCTCGGCAGTCGCCAGGCGCGGCGGTTGCAGGTGCTGGTGGTGGACGATCATGCGGTCAACCGGCAGATCCTCCATCAACAGCTGAGCTTCCTCGGTCATGACGTGGAGGAAGCGGAGAACGGCCTGAGCGCTCTCAACCTGTGGCATGGGCAACCGTTCGACATGGTCATCACCGACTGCCACATGCCGCTGATGAGCGGCTCCGACCTTGCCCGCTCGATCCGCCAGGAGGAGCGCGAGAATGGCGAGGAGCCGGTGGTCATCATCGGCCTCACCGCGGACGCCCAGCCGGAGGAGATCGAGCGCTGCATCCAGGCTGGAATGAACGAGTGCCTGATCAAGCCCATCGGCCTCGATGTCCTCGAGGAGCGCCTGCTGGCCCTGGGCTTCGCCGCCGACGAGCTGCCCGTCACCATCGATGCCGAACCCGTCGCCATACCGACGGCCCCCCGTCTCTACGACCTGGATTCCCTGCATGCGCTGACCGGCGGCGAGCCGACGATGCTCAGGCGGCTGCTCGACGAACTGCTGACCAGCAACCGCAAGGACCTGGAGACCCTCGAGGGACTGGTGCAACGCCAGGAGACCGGCGAACTGGCCGAGCTGGCGCATCGGATCAAGGGCGCGGCGAGGGTGGTGCGTGGCGAGCAACTGGTGGAAAGCTGCCGGCGCCTCGAGGATGCCTGCCTCAGCCCGAACGCCTCGTTCGCCTGGGTGGAAGAGTGCGCCGTTGGGGTGAAACTGGCGATCCTCGCCCTGGACGAAAGCCTGGTGGAAGAGTGCACGGATTGACGTGGCCCGCGCCCGTTGCCCGGGCGGTAAACCAATCGTCATCGCTTTGCCCGAGGATCGGGCATGTCCAGGCGCGGAAAAGACTACACTCCGGTTGGGGAGCCTTTTCCGCGGAGCCTGACCAAAGATCGGAATACCGCCCTCGCGGGCACCCCAGCCGATTCCTGCGGTCAGATAGTCCTTCTGGAGTGCGTTGAACGAAAGGAACCAAGCGATGGCCGACCTGACCAGCCTGAGCATCGAGCATCTTCGCTCGCCACGGCTGTATACCCACCGTCTGATCCTGCGGCCCTGGCTGGTGCAGGACCGGGCCAGGTTCGCCGAGCTGAATGCCGATCCACTGGTGATGGAGTTCTTTCCGTCCTGCCTGGATCGTGCCCAGAGCGACGCGTTGCTGCGCCGCATCGACGCGCACTTCGCCGAGCACGGTTTTGGCTGGTGGGCGCTGCAGGTCAAGGGCGGCGATCCTTTCATCGGCTACGTGGGGCTGGAGGTCGTGGACTTCGATGCGCCCTTCGTACCCGCGGTGGCCATCGGCTGGCGTCTCGCCGCCGAGCATTGGGCGGAGGGCTTCGCCCACGAGGCGGCCGAGGCGGCGCTGAGCTACGCCTTCGATACCCTTGGCCTGGACCAGGTGGTGGCTTTCACCGTACCGGCCAACGAGAACTCCCTGGGGCTGATGGAGCGCCTGGGGATGCATCGCGATCCCACCGACGACTTCGAGCATCCCGACCTGCCTCCCGGCCACCGCTTGCGGCATCATGTGCTGTACCGGTTGACGCGCGAGGACTGGCTTCGCAGATGAGTCGGCCGTTTCCGAAAAGGCCTCCCATGAACGCGAACCTTCCCCCTTCCGCCATTTCCGAACTGCATGGCCCGCGCCTGCTGCTGCGCGCCTGGCGCGACAGCGACCGCGAGGCGTTCGCCGAGATGTGCGCCGACCCGCAGGTAATGGAATTCTTCCCCAGTGTGCTCGACCGCGCGCAGAGCGACGCCTTGGTCGATCGCGTCCAGGCGCATTTTGCCGAGCGTGGCTACGGGCCCTGGGCCCTGGAGCTACCGGGCGAGGCGGTGTTCATCGGATTCACCGGCCTGTTCGACGTGACCATGGACGTGCACTTCGCCCCGACCGTGGAGATCGGCTGGCGCCTGGCGCCCGCCTACTGGGGGCGTGGACTCGCCCGCGAAGCGGCGGAAACCGCCTTGGACTTCGCCTTCGAGCGGCTGCGCCTGCCCGAGGTGGTGGCCTTCACCACGCCGCCCAACCGCCGCTCCTGGGGATTGATGGAGCGCCTGGGCATGCGTCGCGATCCGGCCGAGGATTTCGGCCACCCACTCCTGGCAGCGGATCACCCGATGCGCCGGCATATCCTCTATCGCGTCGACGCGGCCCGCTGGGCGGAGCGGTGAACATGGGCGACGGCGGCGGCGAGGTGCTCTCCTACCATCGCCTCAGCATGCATCGCCCGGAGCGCTACGCACCCGGTCCCGGCGGACTGGACTGGGCGACCCAGCCGGCGCCGTTCCGCCAGTACCGGGGCTGCCGGCAAATCGAACTGCTGCATCGGCCGCTGGAGGAGTCGCCACCCTACGACGGGGTGTTTTCCGGGCCGGCGGCCGCGCCCTCTCGGCTCGATCGCCGCAGCCTCTCGCAGATGCTCTACGACGGATTGGCGCTGTCGGCCTGGAAGGAGGCCGGCGGCACTCGCTGGGCGCTGCGGGTCAATCCGTCGAGCGGCAACCTGCATCCCACCGAAGCCTACCTGCTGCTTCCCGGCGGTACCCTGGAGCCGGCGCCGCTGCTCGCCCACTACCGTCCCGACAAGCATGCCCTGGAGGTGCGCGGCGAACTGCCGGCGCCGCTGGCTTCGCTGCTGGATGACTGCTTGCCGCCCGGCGGCTGCCTCCTGGCATTGACCAGCGTGCACTGGCGCGAGGCCTGGAAATACGGTGAGCGAGCCTATCGCTACTGCCAGCATGACCTCGGCCACGCGCTGGCCTGCCTCTCGATCGCCGCGGCGATCCAGGGCTGGGAGATGCGCCTGCTGCGCGGCGTCGCCGAAAGCGCACTGGACGGCCTGTTCGGCCTTGACCGGGACGGCTTCGCCGAGTGCGAGAGCGTCGACGCACTGTTCTGGATCGGGCCGGCGCTCACGCAGGAGCCTTCCCTTTCGCCGCGCCTGTGCGAAGGACTGGCGGCCCTGCCGTTGGCCGGCGCGCCGAACCGGCTGTCGCGGGAGTACCGGGACTGGCCGGAGTTGCAGCGGATACATGGGCTATGTCGGGCGCCGCGCCTGCCGGCACGCCCGTGGAGGGTCGCACCGGGCGAGCCCGGCAACGACAACCCCGGCCTGCCGCTGCGACCGCTGCTGCATCGGCGGCGTAGCGCGCAGCGCATGGACGGGCGCGCCGGCATCGATGTCGGGCTGCTGCGGGCCTGGCTGCGCAGGCTGCTGCCGGAGCGCTCGCCGGTGCCTTTCGCGGTCACCGGCGAGGCCGCGCGGGTCGATCTGCTGCTGTTCGTCCATCGCGTCCGGGGCCTGGTGCCGGGGTTGTACTGGCTGGACCGCAGCGGCCTGCGGCGGCCGCCGATGCGCGAGGACTTCCTCTGGCAGCACGTCGATCCGGAGTTGCCGCTGTACCTGTTGCAGGAAGGCGATGCACGCGCGCTGTCGGCGTATCTCTCCTGCCAGCAGGACATCGCCGGCGACGGCTGCGTCGCGCTCGCCATGCTCGCCCATCTCGGCGCGGCGCTCGAAGAAGGTCCCTGGTGCTATCCGCGGCTGTACTGGGAATGCGGGCAGGTCGGCCAGTTGCTCTACCTCGAGGCGGAGGCCGCCGGGCTGTCTGGGACGGGTATCGGCTGCTACTACGACCCCCTGGTGCATGAGCTGCTTGGACTAACGGATGAGTCCATGGCCAGTCTCTACCATTTCACCCTCGGCCGCGCGGTGTGGGACACTCGTCTTTGCAACATGCCCGCGTACCCGGCCATGCGCCGCGACTAGCCCGTCGACAGCCCGAATTCGAGGAAACACCCCATGACCCAGATACTGGACAACCTGGTGGCTTTGCTGAGCCTGGAACCCATCGAGGAGAACCTGTTCCGGGGCATGAGCCAGGATCTCGGCTTCCGCCAGCTCTATGGCGGCCAGGTCCTGGGGCAGGCGCTGTCGGCGGCCAGCCAGACGGTGGAGGACGATCGCCACGTACACTCCATGCACGGCTACTTCCTGCGTCCCGGCGACGCCAGCATGCCGGTGGTGTACCAGGTGGACCGGGTGCGCGACGGCGGCAGCTTCAGCACCCGCCGGGTCACCGCGATCCAGAAAGGCCAGCCGATCTTCACCCTGAGCAGCTCCTTCCAGTACGACGAGGAAGGTTTCCACCACCAGATCGAGATGCCCGAGGTGGTTGGCCCGGATAATCTGCCTTCGGAACTGGAGCTGACCCGCCAGCGCGCCGAGCGGATTCCCGAGCGCATCCGCGACAAGCTGCTGTATCCGAAGCCCATCGAGATTCGTCCGGTCACCCAGCACGACCCCTACGACCCGCAGCCCGACGAACCGGTGAAGTACCTCTGGTTCCGTGCCGACGGCAAGCTGCCGGACGTCCCGGCGCTGCACAAGTACCTGCTGGCCTACGCCTCGGACTTCGGTTTCCTTACCACCTCGATGCAGCCCCATGCCGTTTCGGTGTGGCAGAAGACCATGCAGGTCGCCAGCCTCGACCACGCCCTGTGGTTCCACCGCGACCTGCGCGCGGACGAGTGGCTGCTCTACGCCATCGACAGCCCCTGGGCCGGCAACGCACGCGGTTTCGTGCGCGGCAGCATCTTCAACCAGAGCGGCCAGCTGGTCGCCTCGTCGAGCCAGGAAGGCCTGATCCGCAAGCGTGAGGACTGGGCGTGAGGCTGGCCGACATCCGCCACTGGGTGTTCGACATGGACGGCACCCTGACCCGGGCCGTGCACGACTTCCCGGCGATCCGCCGAGCGCTGGACATCCCCGAGCAGGACGACATCCTGCTGCACCTCGCCGCCCTGCCCGAGGCCGAGGCGGCGGCCAAGCACGCCTGGCTGCTCGAACACGAGCGCGCCCTGGCCGAGGCCGCGCGGCCGGCGCCGGGCGCACTGGAACTGGTGCGCGAGTTGCAGCGGCGCGGCGTGCGCCTGGGCATCCTGACCCGCAACGACCACCAGTTGGCGCTGATCACCCTCGAAGCGATCGGCCTGGGCGGCTGCTTCCCCACCGAGCACATCCTCGGGCGCGGCGAGGCGCGGCCCAAGCCGGACCCTGATGGCTTGCTGCGCATCGCCCGACGCTGGAACGTGACGCCGGCGGAGCTGGTGATGGTCGGCGACTACCGTTTCGACCTCGACTGCGGACGCGCCGCGGGTAGTCGCACGGTGCTGGTCAACCTGCCGGAAAACCCCTGGCCGGAGCTGGCCGACTGGCACGCTGCCGATTGCCATGCGTTGCTCGAGCAACTGCAAACGCCGTAGGAATATCCGGCGGAAAACCTCGAGGGCGGCAGCGCCAGCGGCTCCCCGAAAACGAAAAAAGCGCAGGAAGCCAGGCTCCTGCGCTTTTTTCCTGCGCATCCGTGCGGGATGCGGCGGCCGTTATCAGCCGTTGATCGCGTCGGTCAGTGCCTTGGCCGGAACGAACTTGGCTACACGCTTGGCAGCGATCTCGATCGCCTTGCCGGTCTGCGGGTTGCGGCCGGTGCGCGCGGGACGCTCGGAGACCTTCAGCTTGCCGATACCCGGCAGGGTGATTTCGCCATCGTTCTCCAGGGCGTCCTTGACGATCTCGGCGAGCTGGTCGAGCGCGCTGCGAACGGTGGTCTTCTGCGCGTCGATGGCTTCGGCGATGTCCTGGATCAGTTGGTCTTTGGTCAGTGCCATGGTGGTGTAGCTCCTTGGTAAAAGACTGCGCGAGGGGCCTCGCACAGAAACGGGCGTGATTTTAAACAGCTTGGCGCGAATAAGGTTCCCTTTTCTCCGCTTATTTGTTTCCTCGCACGACGCGCATGACAGAGCCGTTACAGAGGTTTTCGCGGCTGTCCGGAATGATGCCGGCGTCGGTTGCCCGACGCATCCTCATGGTTCTGCCAGGGCGCATGCCTCCGGTTCTTAGTTAAGGATTATTGGTTATTTATAGGTTAGGGTTTCATCCATTAGGGTTATAAGCAGGACATCCCGTCCCTTTCCATCACCGGAGCCTGCTTACCTCGCGCCAACGCCTGGCCCTCGCTCCCCGTTCGAGGTGCCGCATGAGCGAAGCCCGGCTCCACTCGCCCGACCCCAGGACACCGCGACCCATGGCCGGTTGGGCGGCAAGCCTGCGCGACAGTGGACTGCTGGCGCTGGCAGTGCCGCGCGTGTTCGCCGGCATGGAGCGGGACTGGGGGGAAATCTTCGCTGGCGTCCGCCACCTGGCCGAGCAGGAACTCGAGCTGGCACGGCGCCTGGCCCTGCATCATCTGCAGATCGCTTCCATTCGCCTGCTGGGTAGTCCTGAACAGCAGCGCCGCCTGTTGCCGGCCAGCGTCGAGCGCCGCTGGCTGTGGAGCGAGGCGGTCGATCTGCGGCGCGCCCAGCCCGAAGCGCAGGAGCACTGGCGGGGCGGTTTCCTGGTGGGTGGACGGGGTAGCGATTGCTTCGCCGTGGAAGACGTGGATCGCTTGCTGATCTCAGCCTGGCACGCGCCCTCCCGCGCTCACCTGATCGCTGTCGCCGAAACGGGGCGGGCAGGCATCGACATCTCCGGCCTCGCCGATGGTTCGGGGCTGTTCTTGCCCGCCGGGCAGCGGCTGCATTACCAGCGGCTGCGGCTGCATCCCGAGGACATCCTGGTGCCGCCCGGCCTGCCGCCGACCCCGTGCGGGCAACTGCGCGAAGGCTTGACCCGATTGGCCCAGGCCAACCTCGACCTGGGCCAGGCTGCGCGGGTGCCGGGCGACGTGGCGGGGCAGGGAGAGGCGCCGCGTCTCCTCGCCCTCGCGCTGCGTCTTGTCGAACTGGCGGCGGAGTCCTTCCAGGCGGCATTCGCCCGCGGCGGCGCGCTGACATTCCGCGAAAGCGCGGCGGCGTCGCTGCTGGCGAGCGAGGCGGAGGCGGTGGCCCGCGCCGGGCTGCTCGCCTGCCTGCGCCGACAGGCCCTGGAAGCCCGTTTGCTGGGCGCGGCCCTGTAGGGACGGGGGCATGGAGCAAGGGCGGAAGGGCATCCGGGGGCGCATTCGCGCTCATAAACTAATTCCAAAATATTATTTATATCGAGTTTTTTATATCTGTAATCTGCATCGCACCGGACCACCGGACTTGCTGTCGCCACCCATTGCCCGTCCCTGGTCCGTTCTCCTCCGGAGCGCGGCACCGTTGCCTCCGAGGTTCGCCCGATGAAACGCCCGAATTCCCTGCACCGCCTGGTGGCAGCCCTGGCCTTTGCCAGCCTTTCCGTCGCCGCCCAGGCCGCCGACATCACGGTCGGCTACCAGACCGGCATCGACCCGACCAAGGTGCCCCAGGCCGATGGCCTGTACGAGAAAGCCATCGGGGAGAAGATCGACTGGCGCCGCTTCAACAGCGGTCCGGAAGTGATCGCCGCGCTCGCCTCCGGAGACCTGCAACTCGGCAACATCGGGTCCAGCCCGTTGGCAGCGGCGACCTCGCGGAAGCTGCCGATCGTCGCCTTCATCGTTTCCGCGCAGATCAACGCCGCCGAGGCGCTGGTGGTGCGCAATGGAAGCGGGATCGGGAAACCCGAGGACCTAGTCGGCAAGACTATCGCTACCCCGTTCGTTTCAACCTCCCACTACAGCCTGCTCGGCGCCCTCAAGCACTGGAAGATCGATCCGTCCAAGGTGAAGATCGTCAACCTCAACCCGGCCGAGATCGCTGCCGCCTGGCGTCGCGGCGACATCGACGGGGCCTTCGTCTGGTCGCCGGCGCTGGGCGAGATCAAGAAAAGCGGCAAGGTCCTCACCGACGCCGCCGAAGTCGGCCAGTGGGGTGCGCCGACATTCGAGGTGTGGGTGGCGCGCAAGGACTTCGCCGAGAAGCATCCTGAAATCGTCGCCCGCTTCGCCCGCGTCAGCCTCGATTCCTTCGCCGACTACAACGCGCACAAGGCCGAATGGACCGCCGACTCCGAGCCGGTGAAGAAGATCGCCCGGCTGACCGGCGCCGATCCCAGGGACGTCCCCGAACTGCTGGCCGGCTCGACCTTCCCGGAAAGCCAGGCGCAACTGTCCGCCGACCTGCTCGGCGGCGGCACCGCCAAGGCTATCGCCGGCACTGCCGAATTCCTCAAGGAACAGAAGCGCGTGCCGGCCGTCCTCGGCGACTACTCGCCCTACGTCAGCGCCGACTTCGTGCGCCAGGCGGAGCAGGTCCAGGTCGGCCAGCGCTGAATTCCGCGCCTCCGCTCCGGCCTGTCGGAGCGGAGGCTTTCTTACCCTACGGAGGGCAGAACACATGAGCCGTCTGACGGCCGAGGCGATCAGCCTCTCATTCGAACAGCGCGGCCAGCGCCGCGCCATCCTCCGCGATCTCAGCCTGGGCCTGGCCAAGGGCGAGTCGCTGGTGGTGCTGGGTCCTTCGGGCTGCGGCAAGTCGACACTGCTGAACATCCTTGCCGGTTTCCAGAAGCCGAACCAGGGACGCGTGCAGATCGACGGCCGGACACTCGAAGGGCCTGGCGGCGAGCGCGGCGTGGTATTCCAGGACGACGCCCTGATGCCCTGGCTCAACGCCCTCGACAACGTCGCCCTGGGCCTGCGCATCCGTGGCCTGGGCAAGGCCGAGCGCACCGCGCGGGCGCGCCAGGTCCTGCAACTGGTGGGCCTCCAGGAGTACGCCGAGCAGTCCGTCGCTCAGCTCTCCGGCGGCCAGCGGCAACGCCTCGGGCTGGCACGCGCGCTGGCGGTCGAGCCGGACTTCCTGCTGCTCGACGAGCCGTTCGGCGCGCTCGACGCGCTGACCCGCGAGCGCATGCAGGTGCTCCTGCTGGACCTGTGGAAGCAGACCGGCAAGGGCCTCTTCCTGATCACCCACAGCGTCGACGAAGCCCTGTTCCTGGCTACCGACCTGGTGGTGATGGACGGCCCGCCGGCGCGCATCGTCAAGCGCCTGCCGGTGGACTTCGCGCGGCGTTACGCCGCCGGCGAAACGGTGCGTTCGATCAAGGCTGATCCCGAGTTCGGCCGTTTGCGCCAGGCGTTGCTGGACGAATTCCTCGATGTCGCGGAGGCCGAACATGCCCACTGATACCCTCGGACTCGCCGTTGCCAATCCTGTCCCGCGCAAGCGCCGTCTGCCCGGCGACCGTCGGCGCTGGGCCGCCGGTGCCAGCGTGCTGGCCCTGGCCCTGCTGTGGTGGGCGGCGACCCGTTTCGGCTGGGTCGACGTGCTGTTCCTGCCGGCGCCCGAACAGCTCTTCGAAGCCCTGCAACGGCTATGGCAGGAGGGCTACCTCGATGCCAGCCTGCTGCAACACGTCGGCACCAGTCTGCTGCGGGTGCTCCTGGCGCTCGGCGCGGCGGTGCTGACGGCGATCCCGCTGGGCGTGCTGATGGGCCTCAATCCCTTGGCCGGAGCGGCCCTCGATCCGCTGGTGGAGTTCTACCGGCCGATCCCGCCGTTGGCCTACCTGCCGTTGATCGTCATCTGGTTCGGCATCGGCGAGCTGAGCAAGGTGCTGCTGATCTACCTGGCGCTGTTCGCGCCGCTGCTGATCGCTACCGCCGCCGGCGTGCGTCGCGTCGACCGATCGCGGGTGCAGGCGGTGCGCTGCCTGGGGGCCAGCCGCTGGCAGGTGGTGCGCTACGTGATCCTGCCGAGTGCCTTGCCGGAGGTCCTCACCGGCCTGCGCATCGCCCTCGGCGTCGGCTGGTCGACCCTGGTCGCCGCCGAGCTGATCGCGGCCAACCGAGGCCTCGGCTTCATGGTCCAGTCCGCCGCGCAATTCCTCGCCACCGACGTGGTGGTGGTCGGCATCCTGCTGATCGCCGCCATCGCCCTGGCCTTCGAACTGGGGCTGCGCTGGGTCCAGCGGCGCTTCGCCGCCTGGGGTTGAGCGCGAGAGTCCCGAGTCATTTCCGAACCGGCCTTCACTCACGCGGCGAAGGCCGGAGCGAGGGCGCGCAGGGCGCGCCCGCAACCTGCCCGACGAGTAGCACGACATGAGCCTGACCATCCAACCCATCAGCCCGGCCCTGGGCGCCATCGTTTCCGGCATCGACCTCGGCGCGCCGCTGGACGACACCGGCCAGCGGGCCATCGAGCAGGCCCTGCTCGAACACCAGGTGCTGTTCTTCCGCGACCAGTCGCTGGAACCCAGGAGCCAGGCGCGCTTCGCCGCCCGCTTCGGCGACCTGCACATCCATCCGATCTACCCCAGCGTGCCGGAGCAGCCGGAGGTCATCGTCCTCGACACCGCGGTCACCGACGTGCGCGACAATGCCATCTGGCACACCGACGTGACCTTCCTCGAGACCCCGGCGCTGGGAGCCGTGCTCGCCGCCAAGCAATTGCCGCCGTACGGCGGCGACACCCTCTGGGCGAGCAGCACGGCGGCCTACGAGGCGCTGTCGGCGCCGCTGCGGCGTCTGCTGGACGGCCTCACGGCGACCCACGACATCGGCAAGTCCTTCCCCCGCGAGCGCTTCGGCGTCACGGAGGCCGACCTGGCGCGCCTGGAGGAGGCCCGCCTGAAGAATCCGCCGCGCTCGCATCCGGTGGTGCGCACCCATCCGGTCACCGGGCGCAAGTGCCTGTTCGTCAGCGATGGCTTCACCACCCGCATCAACGAACTGGAGCCGGCCGAGAGCGATGCGCTGCTGAAGTTCCTCTTCGCCCATGCCACGCGACCTGAATTCACCGTGCGCTGGCGCTGGCAGGAAAACGACGTGGCGTTCTGGGACAACCGCGTGACGCAGCACTACGCGGTGGACGATTACCGGCCCCAGCGGCGGGTCATGCATCGCGCCACCATCCTCGGCGACAAGCCCTTCTGACGCCGCCGCGCGCGGGCTTCCTCCGGCGGCCCGCGCCGGCAACTGTCCGTTCCGCCAGCTTTTGCTCTCGAAAAGGTCGCCTCTGCGACATTCGCTGTCGTGTCCCGGCGTGCCGCTCTCGCCTAAGCTTGGCGGGTCCAATTGTTTCGAGAGTTTTCATCCATGCAAGAACGCATCCCGGATGAGCTGACCCTGCCAGAGCTCACCCTGCGTGGCCTGATCCTCGGTGCGCTGATCACCGTGGTCTTCACCGCCTCCAACGTCTACCTCGGTCTGAAGGTCGGCCTGACCTTCGCCTCGTCGATCCCGGCGGCGGTGATCTCGATGGCCGTCCTGCGCTACTTCTCCGGCGCCAACATCCTCGAGAACAACATGGTGCAGACCCAGGCCTCGGCGGCCGGCACCCTGTCCTCGATCATCTTCATCCTTCCCGGCCTGCTGATGATCGGCTACTGGAGTGGCTTCCCGTTCTGGCAGACCGCGGCGATCTGCTCCATCGGCGGCATTCTCGGGGTGCTCTATACCATTCCGCTGCGCCGGGTGATGGTGGTGCAGAGCGAACTGCCGTATCCGGAAGGGGTGGCGGCGGCGGAAATCCTCCGGGTCGGCAGCGACGGCGCCGAGGACGAGGAAGACGCCCGCGCGCCGCGTGCCGCCGGTAACGCGCCGGGGCTCTACGATATCCTCGGCGGCGGCCTGGTGGCGGCGCTGTTCAGCCTCTGGAGCAGCGGCTTCAAGGTTCTCGCCGAAGGCTTCAGCGTCTGGCTCAGTGCCGGGCAGGCGGCGTTCCGCCTTTCCACCGGTTTTTCCCTGGCGCTGGTCGGTGCCGGCTACCTGATGGGCATCACCGCCGGCATCGCGATCCTCATCGGCGTGGTGATCTCCTGGGGCGTCGCGGTGCCGCTGCTGACCGTCAACAGCGTGCCGGCCGACGGCCAGAGCCTGTCGGACCTGGCCACCCAACTGTGGAGTTCGCAGGTGCGCTTCCTCGGCGCCGGCACCATCGGCGTGGCCGCGCTGTGGACCCTGGCGACCCTGTTCAAGCCGATGGTGCGGGGCGTCTGGGCCTCCCTCGGGGCAGTGCGCGGCAATAGCCAGGCGAACAGCCTGCGCACCGAGCTGGACATGCCGGCCAAGTGGATCCTGCTGATCGCCGGGATACTGCTGGTCTCGCTGTTCGTGGTCTTCAGCCACTTCCTCGGTGCCGCCGCGCCGGACATGGCCAGCCCGCAGTTCTGGAGTCTGGTGGCGGTATGCGTGGTGTTCGCCTTCTTCTTCGGCTTCCTGATCGCCGCCGCCTGCGGCTACATGGCCGGCCTGGTCGGTTCGTCGAGCAGTCCGATCTCGGGGATCGGAATCATCGCGGTCATCCTGGTGTCGTTGCTGATACTCGGCTTCGGCAGCATCGAGGGCGGCCTGCTGGACCGCCAGAACGGCAAGCTGGCGATCGCCCTGGCGCTGTTTACCACCTCGGTGGTGCTGGCCATCGCGGCGATCTCCAACGACAACCTGCAGGACCTCAAGACCGGCTACCTGGTCGGCGCCACGCCCTGGCGCCAGCAGGTCGCGCTGATCGTCGGCTGCATCGTCGGCGCGCTGGTGATCCCCCCGGTGCTGGAACTGCTCTACAGCGCCTACGGCTTCACCGGGGCCCTGCCGCGCGAGGGAATGGACCCCGGCCAGGCCCTGGCCGCGCCGCAGGCGACCCTGATGACGGCGATCGCCAGCGGGATTTTCCACGACGCGCTGAACTGGAACATGATCCTCATCGGCGTCGCCCTGGGCATCGCCCTGATCCTCGTCGACCTGCTCCTGCGCCGTACCGGCAAGGCCTGCCTGCCGGTGCTGGCGGTGGGCCTGGGGATCTACCTGCCGCCGACCATCGGCATGACCCTGGTGGTCGGTGCGCTGATTTCCTGGCTGCTGGAAAATGCCCTGAAGAAGCGTGCGGCGGCGGCCGGGGTCGACGAAGAGGCTTATGCCGAAGAGCCGAAGCGACGCGGCGTGCTGCTGGCTTCGGGGCTGATCGTCGGCGAGAGCCTGATGGGCATCCTGCTCGCCGGGGTGATCGGCGCCACCGGCGAGGACGCGCCGCTGGCGCTGGCCGGCGCCGGCTTCGCGGGCATCGCCCAGTGGCTGGGACTGGTGGTATTCGTCGCGATCTGCGTGCTGTTCTACCGGCGAGTGCTGGCGCGCTGAGGGATTCGCAGCTGCACGGGGATGGGATGTTGCCGCTAGCGTCATTCCCCGCGGACAGGGACGGAGGATGAGGGAAGGGGCGCCCTGCGCGCCCCCTTTTCCTGCGCTCAACGCACCAGGTGCAGGAACTGCAGGTGCCGCTCGTACTGGTCGAGCATGTCGTTGATGATCTGCTCCTTGGTGTAGCCCATCAGATCGTAGTCCTGGCTACCTTCGGCGAGATGCACCTCGGCACGGAAGTAGCGGCGATTCTTCAGGTGCAGGCCGCCCATGCCGGCACGCGCGAAGGACGGCGTGAAGTAGCCGCGCATCAGCACCTGGTAGAGGAACCGATGCTGCTCGCCATGACCGATCTCCAGGCTCAGCGAGGCGTTGCCCGGGTCGAGCTGGGCGTCCACCGCCAGGCCCTTCTCGCGGAACACCTCGGAAACCTCGCTGATCGCCGGGCGCACCACGTCGTTCATGAAGCGGTACACCTCGTCCCGCGAGGGGAAGTGCACGGCCTGCGACAGGCGTCGCTTCCAGCCGCCGGAGCGCTTGCCGTTGCCGCTCATCAGCGGCGCCAGGGAGTGGCTCCGCGCCCGCTGGCGCTGCGACTCCATGTAGAAGGCCTTGTGCAGGCCCCACATCATCAATAGCAGGATCAGCGAGAAGGGCAGGGAGGTCAGCACCACCGCCGACTTCAGCGCGTCGATGCTGCCGGCGAACAGCAGCCCGCCGGTGACCAGCGCGGTGACCGAGCCCCAGAACACCCGCAGCCACTTCGGCCCGTCGTCGTCGGCGCTGCCGCCGTGGGCGGAGAGGGTGGAGAGGACCACGGTGCCGGAGTCCGCCGAGGTGACGAAGAAGACGAAGCTGACCAGCACCGTGACGGTGATCACCGCGCGGCTCCAGGGGTAGTTCTGGAGCATCTGGTAGAGGGCCATCGACGGCTGCTCGATGGCCACCCGGCCGAGTTCGCTGGCGCCGCCGAGGGCCTGCTCCAGGGCGCTGTTGCCGAAGATCGACATCCACGCCAGGGTGAAGCCGAGCGGGATGAACAGCACGCCGAAGACGAATTCGCGGATCGTCCGGCCGCGCGAGATGCGCGCGATGAACAGGCCGACGAAGGGCGCCCAGGCGATCCACCAGGCCCAGTAGAACACCGTCCACGAGCCCAGCCAGTCGCTGGGGCCGCCGTAGGCGTAGAGGTCGAAGCTCTTGCCCGGCAGGTGGCCGAGGTAGTCGCCGACGTTCTGCACCAGGGTGTTGAGCAGGTGCTGGGTCGGACCGGCGAACAGCACGAACAGCAACAGGCTGCAAGCCAGCAGCATGTTGATGTCGGAGAGGATGCGGATGCCCTTGTCGACCCCGGAGACCGCCACCGAGATCGCCGCGCCCATCATCAGCACGATGAGCACCATCTGCACCGCATGGGTATGCGGGATGGCGTACAGGTAGTCCAGCCCGGAGTTGAGCTGGAGCACGCCGAAGCCCATGTCGGCGCCGAGGCCGAACACCGTGGCGATGATGCCGAAGCAGTCCACCGTGTAGCCGATCGGCCCGTTGATGCGCTTGCCGATCAACGGGTAGAGCGCCGAACGCAGGGCCAGCGGCAGGTTGTGGCGGTAGGCGAAGTAGGCCAGCGCCATCGCCACCAGGGCGAACACGCCCCAGCCGTGCAGGCCCCAGTGCAGGAACAGCAGTTCCATGGCCTGCCGCGCGGCTTCCTGGGTACCGGCCTCGCCTTGCGGCGGCTGGAGGAAGTGGGTCAGCGGTTCGGATACGCAGAAGAAGAACAGGGTGATGCTGATGCCGGCGGCGAACAGCATGCCGGCCCAGGACAGGTAGCTGAATTCCGGCTCGTCGTGGTCGGCACCGAGCTTGATCTTGCCGTAGCCGGAAAGCGCGGTGACCACCACGAAGATCAGGTACAGCGTCATCGCCAGCAGGTAGTACCAGCCGACGGTCTGCGAGGCCCAGGTCTGCGCGGCCAGCAGCCATTCGCCGGCGCGCTGGGGGAAGCCGATGACCACTGCGGCGAACAGCAGGATCAGGATCGCCGCACCGTAGAACACCGGGGGATTCATGCGGATGGGCGTGGGGGTGGAGGGGGTGGCGGAGGGCGATTGTGCGTCAGTCAAAACAGGCTGGTCTCCTCGTCCTTAATTTGATCAAGCGTTCAATATAAACACGATCAAGGGCTCGGGAGCCAATCCTTCGGACGTATGGAAGCCTTCGGCGCCGCGCTTTTCCCGCACGTTCGCCGAAGGATTCCTTCAGTTCGCCGCCAGTCCCAAGCGCCGCCTTCCCACCTCCTCGTCGCCGCCTGCCTGCTCGGTGGCCAGTTGCAGGAGCAGGGCCTGTACCTGCTCCAGCGACGGCGCTCCGGCTTGGCCGAGCAGGCGCCGCAGACCGGCCAGCGATGGGTCTGGCGTTGCCCCGCCAAAATTCAGATGCTGCGGCAGGATTTCTTCCTTGTCGCTGACCAGCAGGGCGAAGTGGACGACGTTTTCCAGCTCGCGGATGTTGCCTGGCCAGGGATAGCTCTCGAGGACCCGCTGGGTTTCCACGCCGATGGCCGGCACCGGCAGGTCCAGGCGCTGGGCATAGACGCCGATGAAGTATTCCGCCAGCGGCAGGATGTCTCCCGGACGTTCGCGCAATGGCGGCAGGCTCAGGCGGCCGTCGTGCAGGTACTGCTGCAGGCCGGCCAGGAACTTGCCGGCGCGCACCGCCTGGTCCAGGTCGACGCTGGTGGCGGTGACCAGGCGCACGTCATGGGGAATCGGCTGCTGCGCGCCGACCCGCAGCACCTCGCGTTCCTCCAGCGTCTGTAGCAGCCTGGCCTGCAGCGTCAGCGGCAGGTCGGCGATCTCGTCCAGGTACAGGGTGCCGCCATTGGCCGAACCGAACCAGCCGGCGCGGCTGCCGACCGGGCCGTTATGGGCGCCGGGAGCGTAGCCGAACAGCTCGGCTTCGGCATGGTTGCGACTGAGGGCGCTGCAACTGACCGCGACGAACAGACCGGCGCGTTCGCTGTGGCGGTGGATCTGCCGGGCGAGCAGCTCCTTGCCGGTGCCGGTCTCGCCTTCGATCAGCACCGGCTGGCCCTGTGGCGCGAGGCGCTCGAGTTCTTCGCGGACCCGGTGCGAGCGTGGGTCGAAGAACACCAGGGCCTTGGCGCGGATGCTCAGCGGACTGCGGTCGGCGTCGGGGAAGGTCAGCGGCGCGGGGCGTGGTTTCTCGCTCATGGGTAACTCCTTGGCGGCACGGGGCGCCTCCAGCGCCTGCGCCGCGACGACGGCCGGAACGGCTGCGGGCGGGGGCCGTTGCGGAAAAAGAAACGCCGGTGCAAGCCATGCGACACCGGCGTGAACAAGGGGCGCTGCAACGGCGCCCAGCGTGGGAGTCGGGACGGGCTGGGGTCAGAAGGCCGGGACCACCGCGCCGGCATATTTCTTCTCGATGAAGGCTTTCACTTCCGGGCTGGTCAGCGCGGCGGAAAGCTTCTTCAGGGCGTCGCTGTCCTTGTTGTCAGGACGCGCCACCAGGTAGTTCACATAGGGCGAATCGCGGTCTTCCAGGACCAGCGCGTCCTTGGCCGGGTTGAGCTTGGCCTCCAGCGCGTAGTTGGTGTTGATCAGGTCCAGGTCGACCTGGTCCAGCACGCGCGGCAGCAGGGCCGATTCGAGTTCCTTGAATTTCAGGTTCTTCGGGTTCTCGGCGATGTCCTTGGGCGTGGCCAGGGCGTTGTTCGGATCCTTCAACTTGAGTAGGCCGGCCTTCTGCAACAGCAGCAGGGCGCGCCCGCTGTTGCTGCCTTCGTTGGGAATGGCGACGGTGGCGCCGTCGGGCAACTCGGCCAGCGACTTGTATTTCCTCGAATAACCACCGAAGGGCTCGACGTGTACGCCGACCACGGTGACCAGGTTGGTGCCCTTGCCTTTGTTGAAGTTCTCCAGGTACGGCAGGGTCTGGAAGTAGTTGGCGTCCAGGCGCTTCTCGGCGACCTGCACGTTGGGCTGCACGTAGTCGGTGAACACCTTGATCTGCAGGTCGACGCCTTCCTTCGCCAGGGTCGGCTTGATCAGCTCGAGGATTTCCGCGTGGGGGATCGGCGTGGCGGCGACGAGGAGCTTTTCCGCTGCGTTGGCGGAAACGCTGATGACGGAGGCCAGGGCAGTCAGCAGGAGCAGTTTTTTCATTCTTCGATCCTTGTAGGGCGATGTCCGCCGCTGCGTTCAGGGCGGTGAAGGAGGGGCGCCAACACGCGAGGGGCGGCTTGAAGGGGAGAGTAGCGACTCTTTTTATTCCATAAAAATATTATTTGTTTATTTTTATATTCTATTAATGAATATGAGAGAGCTGAGGCAATTTGTCTCGCGACAACCGACCACAGCAGGACGGTCTAGGCTAACGGGTAAGATTTTCGTACCGAATTGCTCTGCATCAAGGCGGGCGGTCCGGGAATCTGCTTGCGACCCTTCCCGCATTCCTGCCATCCAGGGCTGCGGTCGCTTTCCAATGACAAGAACGATAGCTGAAGGATGTGTTCCAAAACCTTGCGTAGCGTTGCGCGTGAGGAAGCACGGCCGAATCCGCACGTAAGCCGGAAGGGCCGAGAACCTGAAGAGGAGTTGCCATGTTCGGATTGGAGGCTATCGACCTTGCCCGCATCCAGTTCGCGTTCACCGTGTCCTTCCACATCATCTTCCCGGCGATCACCATCGGGTTGGCCAGCTACCTGGCCGTACTGGAAGGCCTCTGGCTGAAAACGAACGAAGAGGTCTACCGCGACCTCTATCATTTCTGGTCGAAGATTTTCGCGGTCAACTTCGGCATGGGCGTGGTGTCCGGGCTGGTCATGGCGTACCAGTTCGGCACCAACTGGAGCCATTTCTCCGACTTCGCCGGGTCCATCACCGGTCCGCTGCTGACCTACGAGGTGCTCACCGCGTTCTTCCTCGAGGCCGGTTTCCTCGGGGTCATGCTGTTCGGCTGGAACCGCGTGGGACCGGGCCTGCATTTCTTCGCCACGGTGATGGTGGCGATCGGCACGCTGATCTCGACGTTCTGGATCCTCGCTTCCAACAGCTGGATGCAGACCCCGCAGGGTTTCGAGATCGTCGACGGCCGGGTGATCCCGGTGGACTGGCTGGCGGTGATCTTCAACCCGTCGTTCCCCTACCGCCTGCTGCACATGTCGGTCGCCGCGTTCCTCGCCACCGCCTTCTTCGTCGGCGCCTCGGCCGCCTGGCACCTGCTGCGCGGGCGCGACAACCCGGCGATCCGCAAGATGCTCTCGATGGCCATGTGGATGGCGCTGATCGTCGCCCCGGTACAGGCGCTGATCGGCGACGCCCATGGCCTCAATACCCTGGAGCACCAGCCGGCGAAGATCGCCGCGATGGAAGGCCACTGGGACAACAGCAGCGGCGAGCCGACCCCGCTGATCCTGTTCGGCTGGCCGGACATGCAGCGCGAGGAAACCCGCTTCAAGGTGGAGATCCCGGTGCTCGGCAGCCTGATCCTCAAGCACAGCCTGACCGAGCCGATCCCGGCGCTGAAGGACTTCCCGCCGGAAGACCGGCCGAACTCCACCGTGGTGTTCTGGTCGTTCCGGATCATGGCCGGCCTCGGCATGCTGATGATCCTGGTCGGCGTCTGGAGCCTGTGGCTGCGCTGGCGCGGCCAGGACAAGCTGTTCAACTCGAAGGCCTTCCTGCGCCTGACCCTGCTGATGGGACCGTCCGGCCTGATCGCGATCCTCGCCGGCTGGTTCACCACCGAGATGGGCCGCCAGCCCTGGGTGGTCTACGGACTGATGCGCACCGCCGACGCCTCCTCGGCGCAGAGCGTGACGCAGATGAGCCTGACCCTGCTGACCTTCGTGGTGGTGTACTTCTCGCTGTTCGGCGTCGGTATCGGCTACATGATGCGCCTGGTGCGCAAGGGCCCGGTCACCCATGAGGGACGCGAGACCAACCCGGGAGGCGCCGGGCAGAAGCGCACGCCGGCACGGCCGTTGTCGGCCGCCGGCGAAGGTTTCGACGAAGAGCACGACGGCCACGCGCAAGCGGCCGACCGCGACCAGGACAAGAGGAACTGAGACATGGGTATCGATCTTCCCCTCATCTGGGCGGTCATCATCATCTTCGGCATCATGATGTACGTGGTGATGGACGGCTTCGACCTGGGCATCGGCATGCTCTATCCGTTCTTCAAGGACAGCGGCGACCGCGATGTGATGA
This sequence comes from Pseudomonas sp. HMSC065H01, assembly GCF_001815235.1. NCBI lineage: Bacteria > Pseudomonadati > Pseudomonadota > Gammaproteobacteria > Pseudomonadales > Pseudomonadaceae > Pseudomonas > Pseudomonas sp. HMSC065H01. The sequence continues at coordinate 96,223 of NZ_KV819892.1, forward strand.
TGAACACCGTGGCGCCGGTCTGGGACGGCAACGAGACCTGGCTGGTGCTGGGCGGCGCGGCGTTGTTCGGGGCCTTCCCGCTGGCCTACGCGGTGGTCCTGTCGGCGCTCTACCTGCCGTTGATCTTCATGCTCGTCGGGCTGATCTTCCGCGGCGTCGCCTTCGAGTTCCGCTTCAAGGCCAAGCCGGCCAAGCAGCACATCTGGGACAAGGCGTTCATCGGCGGTTCGCTGGTGGCGACCTTCTTCCAGGGCGTGGCGCTGGGCGCCTTCATCGAAGGCATCCCGGTGGAGAACCGCAGCTTCGCCGGCGGTTCGCTGGACTGGATCGCGCCGTTCCCGCTGTTCTGCGGCCTGGCCCTGATCGTCGCCTACACCCTGCTCGGCTGCACCTGGCTGATCATGAAGACCGAAGGCCGCCTGCAGGAGCGCATGCACGACCTGGCGCGCCCGCTGGCGTTGGTGCTGCTGGCGATCATCGGGGTGGTCAGCCTGTGGACGCCGCTGGCCCATGCCGAGATCGCCGCACGCTGGTTCAGCCTGCCGAACCTGTTCTGGTTCCTGCCGGTGCCGATCCTGGTCCTGGTGACCTTCTATGCGCTGCTGCGCTCGGTGGCCAACAACGACCACGTGAAGCCGTTCGTGCTCACCCTGGTGTTGATCTTCCTCGGCTACAGCGGCCTGGGGATCAGCCTGTGGCCGAACATCATCCCGCCGGCGGTGAGCATCTGGGAGGCCTCGGCGCCGCCGCAGAGCCAGGGCTTCATGCTGGTCGGCGCGCTGTTCATCATTCCCTTCATCCTCGGCTACACCGCCTGGAGCTACTACGTGTTCCGCGGCAAGGTGAAGCACGGCGATGGCTATCACTGAGGAGGCGCCGCATATGGTCCGTACGCCGAGTCATCCCGAACGAGATAGCGCGGCCAAGCCAGCGCTCTGGCGACGCCTTGCCTGGCTGGCGGGTATCTGGACCGCCAGCGTGCTGGCCCTGGGCGTCGCCGCCTGGCTGATGCGCCTGTTCATGAGCGCGGCGGGGCTGGGCGTCCCGCACTGATCGACGATCCCATCCGGGCGCTCCGGCGCCCTTTTCCGAGAGCCCTCCGCTGGAGGGCTTCTTTTTGTCCGCCGATCCGCCAGTGCTCGGTGTTGCGCCGTAGGGCGTCAATCCTCGCGTTCCCGCCTTGCACCATCCAGGCCGGTTCGGCGGATAACCGCGCTGCGGTTATGCGCCCTACGGGAGCGGCGGATGCGCCCTACTGAAGCCTTGGTAGGGCGAATAACGCCGCAGGCGTTATCCG
>NZ_KV819892.1:97619-105585 GCF_001815235.1 Pseudomonas sp. HMSC065H01
GGGCGAATAACGCCGCAGGCGTTATCCGCCGATTCGCCATTGCTTGGCGTTGCGCCGTGGGGCATCAGTCCTCGCGGCCCCTGACCCGTGCCAGTTGCTCCAGTCGCCCCAGGTAGTCGCGCGGGGTTTCGCCGAGCAGGCGGCGGAACATGCTGCTGAAGGCCCGCGTACTGCCGTAGCCGAGGTCGCGGGCGACCACCTGCACGCTGTCGCCGGCCAGCAGGCGCGGCAGGGCTTCGGTCAGGCGCAATTGCTGGCGCCACTCATGGAAGCTCATCTGCAATTCCTGGGCGAACAGCCGCGCCAGGGTGCGCGAGCTGGCGCCGACCCGCAGGCCCCAGTCATCGAGGGTCAGCCCCAGTTCCGGCTGTTTCAGCAATGCCTGGCAGATCGCCTGCAAGCGGCGGTCGCGGGGCATCGGCAGGTACAGCGGCATCCGTTCGAGGTTGGCGATCTCGCTGAGGATCAGCCCTTGCAGGCGCTGGCGGAAGTCGTCCAGGCGCGGCTGGCTCTCGAGGTGGATGGCGCGCAGGATCATTTCCCGCAGCAGCGGCGTCACCGCCAGTACGCAACAGTCGCTTAGCGGTGTCGGCGTTTCGGGTTGCTCGATGAACAGGGTGCGCATGTGCACCTCGCCGGACATGAATATCTCGTGCTCCACCCGGGGCGGAATCCATACCGCGCGGGTCGGCGGGATCACCCAGGCGCCGTGGTGGGTGGCCAGGCGCATCAGGCCGCGAGCGGCGTAGAGGAACTGCGCCTGCGGGTGGAAATGCCGCCCCAGGTGATGGCCGTCGGGGAAGTCGAGGGAGATGGCGGCCAGCAGGCCGTCCGGGCGGTGCTCGATCAGCATGTCCGTTTCGATGACCTCGCTGTCCTGTCTGCGCTTTTCGGTCAACCTATCATGCCCGGGTCATGACGCCCATTCCTCACCGACCATTCAGGCCGCACGCCATGAACCGACCTCGAACCGTTATCCGCTTCATCAACGCCGCGCATGTCATCGACCACATGTTCATGCTGATCTTCCCCGCCGCCGTGCTCGGCATGGCCGGCAGCTTCGACCTCGACTACGCCGGTCTGATCGGCCTGTCGCTGGGCGGTTTCATCGCCTTCGGCGCCTGTTCGCTGCCGGCCGGCTGGCTGGGCGATACCTGGAGCCGGCGGCGGATGATGCTGCTGTTCTTCTTCGGTATCGGCGCCGCCGCACTGCTCACCGGGCTGGCCGGCAGCGTACCGATGTTGGTGACCGGGCTGACCCTGATCGGGGTATTCGCCGCGATCTACCACCCGGTCGGCACCGCGATGCTGGTGGCACACGCGGAGAACCGCGGCCGCGAGATCGGCATCAACGGCATGTGGGGTAACCTCGGGGTCGCCTTCGCCGCGCTGCTTACCGGCTTTCTCACCGCGCACTTCGGTTGGCGTGCGGCGTTCATCCTGCCCGGCGGGGTGGCCATCCTGCTCGGCATCGGCTTTTTCTTCTGCGTGCGCGAGGAGCCATCGCCGCACCTGTCGGCCAAGGCCGCGGCGCGTGGCGAGGACAGCGAGGGCCTGTCGATGCGCCGGGTGTTCGGCGTGCTGGCGCTGGTCACCGCCACCGGCGGGGTGGTGTTCAACGCCAGCACCGTGACCTACCCGAAGCTGTTCCAGGAGCGCCTGAGCGACTTGCTGGCGTCGCCGCAGACCCTCGGCGTGGTGGTCAGCCTGGCCTATGCCTTCGGCGCGGTGGCGCAACTGATCATGGGGCGCCTGATCGATCGCCTGAACCTGAAGTTGCCGTTCGTCTTCCTCACCTTCTGCCAGGTGCCGCTGCTGCTGGCCCTGGCCTACGGCCACGGCAGCGCAGTGGTGCTGTTCGGCGCGCTGTTCATGTTCGCGGTGTTCGGCCAGGTGACGGTGAACGATGCGATGGTCGCCCACTTCGTCGCGCCGCAGTGGCAGGCGCGGGTCTTCGCCCTGCGCTATTTCCTGTCGTTCGGCGCCAGCGCGGCGGCGATCCCGATGATCGCCTACCTGGAACCACGGCAGGGGCTGCTGGGGTTGTACCTGGTACTGGCGGGCTTCGCCGCGCTGACCTTCGCCGCGGCGCTGGTGTTTCCGCGTCCGGCGCGCAGCGCCGCGGTGGGCACCTGAGGAAGAGGGCGCCCGGACAGCGCGAGCCGGCCGGGCGCCGATGGCTCAACGCCGTATCAGAGCAGTTCGAGCGCCACGGCGGTGGCTTCGCCGCCGCCGATGCACAGCGAGGCGACGCCGCGCTTGCCGCCTTTCTGGCGCAGGGCGTTGATCAGGGTGAGGATGATCCGCGAGCCGGTGGAACCGACCGGATGGCCCTGGGCGCAGGCGCCGCCATAGACATTGACCTTGGCATGATCGAGGCCGTGTTCGCGCATGGCGAGCATGGTGACCATGGCGAAGGCTTCGTTGATCTCGAACAGGTCGACGTCGTCCTTGCTCCAGCCGGTCCTGGCGAACAGGTTGGTCATCGCGCCGATCGGCGCCAGGGTGAACTCGCTCGGGTCCTGGCTCTGGGTGGCATGGCCGACGATTCGCGCCAGCGGCTTCAGGCCACGGCGCTGGGCTTCCTCGGCGGTCATCAGGACCAGCGCGGAGGCGCCGTCGGAGATCGAGCTGGCATTGGCGGCGGTGATGGTACCGTCCTTGCGGAACGCCGGCCTGAGGCTCGGGATCTTCTCCAGGTTGGCGGTCAGCGGTTGCTCGTCGTCCTTCACCACGCTCTCGCCCTTGCGGCTGGTGACGGTGACCGGGACGATTTCCGCCGCCAGCGAGCCATCGGCGATGGCGGCCTGGGCGCGCTTGAGCGATTCGATGGCATAGGCGTCCATCTCCTCGCGGGTCACGCCGTACTTGTCGGCGGTCTCCTGGGCGAACGAACCCATCAAACGGCCGGTACGGGCGTCCTCCAGGCCGTCGAGGAACATGTGGTCCTTGATCTCGCCGTGGCCCATGCGCAGGCCGCTGCGGGCTTTCTCCAGGACATAGGGCGCGTTGGACATGCTTTCCATGCCACCGGCGACCATCACCTGGTTGGTGCCAGCCTTGAGCAGGTCGTGGGCCAGCATCACCGCCTTCATCCCCGAGCCGCACAGCTTGTTGATGGTGGTGCAGCCGGTGGCGGCGGGCAGGCCGGCCGCCAGCGCGGCCTGGCGGGCCGGGCCCTGCTTCAGGCCGGCGGGCAGGACGCAACCCATGATCACTTCCTGTACGTCCTCGGCGGCGATGCCGGCGCGCTGCACCGCTTCGCGGATCGCGACGGCACCCAGGTCGACCGCGGAAACGCCGGCCAGGCTGCCCTGGAAGCCGCCCATGGGAGTACGGGCGCCGGCGACGATGACGATATCGGACATGGAACGTTACCTCTTGTTCTGGATAGGGTCTGAACGATTCAGTGGGCGGATTCTATCTTGTGACCGGGAGGCTCCGAAAGGTCACGGGGCAAATCACTCTTTTGACTGATGAACAAAGCCCGCCGACGGCTCTAGAGTCGGCCTCATCCTGACAACGAACCCGCTCCCAGGTGTACGCCCCATGCTGAAGACCCGTCTCATCCCGGCCGCCGCCGGCGCTTATCAGTATCCGTTGCTGATCAAGAGCCTGATGCTTTCCGGCCGTCGTTACGAAAAGAGTCATGAAATCGTCTACCGCGACCAGGTGCGCTACAGCTACGCCACCTTCAACGAGCGCGTCGCGCGCCTGGCCAACGTACTCAGCGAGGCCGGGGTGAAGGCCGGCGACACGGTGGCGGTGATGGACTGGGACAGCCATCGCTACCTGGAATGCATGTTCGCCATCCCGATGATCGGGGCGGTGCTGCATACCATCAACATCCGCCTCTCCCCGGAACAGATCCTCTACACCATGAACCACGCCGAGGATCGCTTCGTGCTGGTGAACAGCGAGTTCGTCCCGCTCTACCAGGCGATGGCGGGGCAGCTGGCCACGGTGGAGCGGACCATCCTGCTCACCGACGGCGCGGAGAAGAGCGCCGAACTGCCCGGCCTGGTCGGCGAATACGAGTCGCTGCTGGCCGCGGCCAGCCCGCGCTACGACTTCCCCGATTTCGACGAGAACTCCATCGCCACCACCTTCTACACCACCGGCACCACCGGCAATCCGAAAGGTGTGTATTTCAGCCACCGGCAACTGGTCCTGCACACTCTGGCGATGGCTTCGACCATCGGCAGCCTGGACAGCATCCGCCTGCTCGGTACCAGCGACGTGTACATGCCGATCACCCCGATGTTCCATGTCCACGCCTGGGGCACTCCGTACGTGGCGACCATGCTCGGGGTCAAGCAGGTCTATCCCGGGCGTTACGATCCGGAACTGCTGGTCGAACTGTGGAAGCGCGAGAAGGTCACCTTCTCCCACTGCGTGCCGACCATCCTGCAGATGGTGATGAACGCCAGGGCTGCCCAGGGCGTGGACTTCAAGGGCTGGAAGGTGATCATCGGCGGGAGCGCGCTGAACCGCTCGCTCTACGAGGCGGCCAAGGCGCGCGGCATCCAGCTGACCGCCGCCTACGGCATGTCGGAGACCTGTCCGCTGATTTCCTGCGCCTACCTCAACGACGAACTGCTGGCCGGAAGCGAGGACGAGCGCACCACCTACCGGATCAAGGCCGGTGTGCCGGTGCCGCTGGTGGATGCGGCGATCATGGACGAACAGGGCCGCTTCCTCCCGGCCGACGGCGAGTCCCAGGGCGAGCTGGTGTTGCGCTCGCCATGGCTGACCCAGGGGTATTTCCGCGAACCCGAGCGCGGCGAGGAGTTGTGGCGCGGCGGCTGGATGCACACCGGCGACGTGGCGACCCTGGACGGCATGGGCTTCATCGAGATCCGCGACCGCATCAAGGACGTGATCAAGACCGGCGGCGAGTGGCTGTCCTCCCTGGAGCTGGAAGACCTGATCAGCCGCCATCCGGCGGTACGCGAAGTGGCGGTGGTCGGGGTGCCCGATCCGCAATGGGGCGAGCGCCCGTTCGCCCTGCTGGTGGTGCGCGAGGGCCAGCAACTGGACGCCCGTGGCCTGAAGGAGCACCTCAAGCCTTTCGTCGAGCAGGGCAACATCAACAAGTGGGCGATCCCCTCGCAGATCGCGGTTGTTACCGATATTCCCAAGACCAGCGTCGGCAAGCTGGACAAGAAGCGCATCCGTATCGAGATCGCCCAGTGGCAGGAAGCCGGCAGCGCCTTCCTGTCGACCGTCTGACGGGGCTTTCCTACACCGCCGAAACGCCCGGAGGCCAAGCAAACGCTTGGTCTCCGCGTTTTCGCGACCGCCCGGTCATTCTCCATCCGCCGCAAAGGCGCGAGCCAGAGTGGTTGCGCCGCGCAAATCACACTTTCGAGGGATCAAGCGGCAGGCAGCGCTAGCTATAGTCCACGCACTCATAACAAAAAACACACATGGAGTAGCGTCGATGACAACCCGTAATCCGTTCTCGCGTCGGGCCCGGTTGCCGTTGGCCGTCAGCCTGGCTTCCTCGCTGGCGGCTCCGGCCTTTGGGGTGACCTTCAACATCGGGGAAATCGAAGGTTCCTTCGATTCGGCGTTGTCGGTCGGGGCCAGTTGGTCGACCGCCAAGCCGAACAAGAACCTGATCGGTGTGAACAACGGCGGCAAGGGACTTTCCCAGACCTCCGACGACAGCCACTTGAACTTCAAGCGTGGGGAAACGTTCTCGAAGGTCTTCAAGGGCATCCATGACCTCGAACTGAAGTACGGCGATACCGGTGTGTTCCTGCGCGGCAAGTACTGGTACGACTTCGAGCTGAAGGACGAGCACCGCGAGTTCAAGGACATCGACGACAGCGGCCGTAAGACCCTGGCCAAGTCCTCCGGAGCCGAACTGCTCGACGCCTTCATCTACCACAACTATGCCATCGGCGACCTGCCGGGCAGCGTGCGCCTGGGCAAGCAGGTGGTGAACTGGGGCGAGAGCACCTTCATCCAGAACGGCATCAGCGCCATCAACCCGATCGACGTCACCGCCTTCCGCCGGCCCGGCTCGGAGATCAAGGAAGGCCTGATCCCGGTGAACATGTTCTACCTGTCGCAGAACCTCACCGACAACCTGTCCGCCGAAGGCTTCTACCAGATCGAGTGGGACCAGACGGTGGTCGACAACTGTGGCACCTTCTTCTCCCAGCCGGACGTGGTGGCCGATGGCTGCGACCAGAACCTGGCGGTGCTGACCAACAACAAGGCGTCCATCAACCTGCTCAACAACGTGCTCGCCGGGGCTGGCCTGAGCGTTACCCCGTCGCCCTGGGACGAGGGCATCCTGGTCCGCCGCGGGCCGGACCGCGACGCTCGCGACAGCGGCCAGTACGGCTTCGCCCTGCGCTACTTCGCCGACGAACTGAACACCGAGTTCGGCGCCTACTACATGAACTACCACAGCCGCCTGCCGATCTTCAGCGGCCAGGGCGCCTCGGCCAGCACCATGGCGGCGATCAACGACCTCGCCACCCGCCTCGCCGCGATCAACCCGGCACTGGCCGCACAGGCCGCGGCGGCGGCCACCGCCGGCAACTCCAGCTACTTCATCGAGTACCCGGAGGATATCCGCATGTTCGGCCTGAGCTTCTCCACCACGTTGCCCAACGGCACCGCGTGGAGCGGCGAAGTCAGCTACCGGCCCAACGCGCCGGTGCAGTTGAACACCACCGACATCCTCTTCGCCGGCCTCGACCCGGTGAGCATCGGCGGCAACCGCCCCTACGACAACGCCTCGGTGCTGAACGGCCAGGCCGGGCAGGACCTGCACGGCTATCGGCGCAAGGAGATCACCCAACTGCAGACCACCCTGACGCACTTCTTCGACCAGGTGATGGGCGCCGAGCGCCTGACCCTGGTGGGCGAGATCGGCTGGACCCACGTCGGCGGCCTGGAAAGCACCTCCAAGGCACGCTACGGGCGTGACCCGGTCTTCGGACCGGGGCCGCTGCCGGGGACCATCTCCGGCCTGGCCAGCTGCCAGGCGCTGAACGTCAGCACGCTGGGCACCGCCGAAGCGAACAACGTCAGCCGCTACTGCGAGAACGATGGCTATACCACCTCGGATGCCTGGGGTTATCGCGCCCGTGCGATCTGGGACTACAACGACGTGTTCATGGGCGTGAACCTCAAGCCCAGCGTGGCCTGGTCGCACGACGTCGATGGCTATTCGCCCGGCCCCGGCGCCAACTTCGAGGAAGGCCGCAAGGCGGTCAGCCTGGGGGTGGACGCGGAGTACCAGAACACCTACACCGCGAGCCTCTCCTACACCAACTTCTTCGACGGCAAGTACACCACCGTGGACGATCGCGACTTCGTCGCGCTCAGCTTCGGCATGAACTTCTGATGTACGCCGGCCCGGTGCGAACCGGGCCGGCGAGCAGGACTTAACGAGGACGACGAGCGAATGAAAACAACGAAGATTCTTCTGCATACCGGTGTACTGGCCCTGAGCCTGCTGGCCACCCAGGTGATGGCGGCGGTATCCGCCGACGAAGCGGCCAAGCTCGGCACCAGCCTGACTCCGTTGGGGGCGGAGAAGGCCGGCAACGCCGACGGCAGCATCCCCGCCTGGGACGGCGGCCTGGCGACCAACGCCGGCAGCGTCGACAGCCGTGGCTTCCTCGCCAACCCCTATGCCAGCGAGCAACCGCTGTTCACCATCACCGCGCAGAACGTCGACCAGTACAAGGACAAGCTGACTCCCGGCCAACTGGCCATGTTCAAGCGCTACCCGGATACCTACAAGATCCCGGTATACAAGACCCACCGCAGCGCCACCGTCCCGGCGGCGGTGCAGGAGGCGGCCAAGCGCAACGCCACCACCACCAAGCTGGTGGAAGGCGGCAACGGCCTGGAGAACTTCGATACCGCCAACCCGTTCCCGATCCCGCAGAACGGCCTGGAGGTGATCTGGAACCACATCACCCGCTACCGCGGCGGC
>NZ_KV819892.1:105685-124081 GCF_001815235.1 Pseudomonas sp. HMSC065H01
CTGGAACCACATCACCCGCTACCGCGGCGGCAGCGTCCGGCGCCTGGTGACCCAGGCCACTCCGCAGGTCAACGGCTCCTACCAGCTGGTCTACTTCCAGGATGCCTTCACCTTCCGTACCAACCTGAAGGACTACAACCCGAACAAGCCGAGCAACGTGCTGTTCTACTTCAAGCAGCGGGTCACCGCGCCCTCGCGCCTGGCCGGTAACGTGCTGCTGGTCCACGAGACCCTCAACCAGGTCAAGGAGCCGCGCCTGGCGTGGCTCTACAACGCCGGCCAGCGCCGCGTGCGGCGGGCTCCGCAGGTGTCCTACGACGGTCCTGGCACCGCCGCCGACGGCCTGCGCACCTCGGACAACTTCGACATGTACAACGGTGCGCCGGACCGCTACGACTGGAAGCTGGAAGGCAAGAAGGAAATCTACATTCCTTACAACAGCTACAAGCTCGACGATCCGAAGATCAAGTACAGCGAAATCGTCAAGGCCGGCCACATCAACCAGGACCTGACCCGCTACGAGCTGCACCGCGTCTGGCATGTGGTCGCGACCCTGAAGCCGGGCGAGCGGCACATCTACGCCAAGCGTGACTTCTACATCGACGAGGACACCTGGCAGGCCGCCGAGATCGACCATTACGACGGTCGCGGCACCCTGTGGCGCGTGGCCGAGGCGCATGCCGAGCAGTACTACGACAAGCAGGTGCCCTGGTACGCGGTGGAAACCCTCTACGACCTGCTCTCCGGCCGCTACCTGGCGCTGGGCATGAAGAACGAGGAGAAACAGGCCTACGACTTCAACTACAGCGCTTCGGAAAGCGACTACACCCCGGCGGCGCTGCGCCAGGAAGGGGTACGCTGAGAAACGGCGTTCCTAGCCACGAAGAAACCGGCCTTGTGCCGGTTTCTTCGTTTTCGCGGGCGGCGTGCCGCTCCGGCCGTCAATTCATTACAAAGTGTTTTCCCGCCTCGCCCGCGGATTCCGTCGTCGCCATCCTCCCGGCGGGCACCTGTGTGGCCGGGAAACGTTTGCCGCGCCTGGACCGCGCCGGGAAACCGGTCTTTCCTTGGTTATCGAGCTGAAGCGCCGGTGCGCTATTTCGTCCGAGCCGATGGATAGTGCTTCAAATAGCCATCACTTGTGGTTAGTCTCCGGAGCGTTCACGCCCCATACATAAACCAAGAAACCGGGTGATGACTGACTTCTCGCGCACCTTCTCGGGCACTCCATCCGCCGTCCTGCCGACGGCCAACCGCTTTTTCCGCCCCCCGCTGCCGTCGGCCCATGTGGCGCGCCCGCGTCTTTGCCGTCGACTGCGCGACGGACTGGACGGTCGCCTGCTGCTGATCGCCGCGCCCGCCGGATTCGGCAAGAGTTCCCTGGCCATCGAGTTCTGCGAAAGCCTCGATCCGCGCTGGCAGAGCCTCTGGCTGGGACTGAGCAGCCGCGAGAGCGATCCCGGACGTTTCCTCGAACGCCTGCTCGATGGCTTGCGACAGTACCACCCGACCCTGGGCGAAGAGGCCCTCGGCCTGCTGAAGATGCGCCAGCGTCACCAGCCGTTCGCCTTCGAGACCTGGCTCGACGACCTGCTCGACGAACTCGCCCCCTGCCTGGACCCGCAGCGTCCCCTGCTACTGGTGCTGGACGATTACCACCTGGCCCAGGGCGCGGTGCTCGACCGTTGCCTGCAATTCCTCCTCAATCACCTGCCCGAGGGCCTGGTGCTGTTGGTCACCAGCCGGCAGCGGCCGGACTGGCACCTGGCGCGCCTGCGCCTGTCGCGGCAATTGCTCGAACTCAGCGAACAGGACCTGCGCCTGACCGCCGAGGAGAGCGGGGCGCTGATGGCCGCCAGCGGCCTCGAACTCGACGAGGACGCGCTGGACGCGCTGCTCGAGCGCAGCGAAGGCTGGGTCGCCGGGCTGCGCCTCTGGCTGCTGGCGCGCGGCGATCCAGAGGAGCAGGTCAGCCCCGGGGTACACGGCGCCGACGAACTGATCCGCGACTACCTGCTGGAGGAGGTGATCGAGCGGCAGCCGCCCGAGGTCCAGGCGTTCCTCGCCCAGACCGCGCGCTTCGAGCGCTTCTGCGCCGAGCTCTGCGATACCGTGCGCGAGGCCGGCGACAGCGCGGCGATCCTCGACCACCTGCAGCAGCACCAGGTCTTCCTCGTGCCGCTGGACGAAAACGGCCAGTGGTTCCGCTACCACCACCTGTTCTCCGACCTGCTGCTGGCGCGTCCCTTGCCCGACTTCGGTCCGTCCGCCGGCTCCCTGCACCTGCGCGCCTGCGGCTGGTTCAGCCGCCATGGCCTGCTCGACCAGGCGGTGGAGCAGGCGCTGCGCGCCGGCCAGCCGGACGTGGCGGCGAGCCTGGTGCAGAACCTGTCGGAAGAGCAACTGCTGGCGGAGCAGAACATCGCCACCCTGCTGCGCTGGAAGATGGACCTGCCGGACAGCCTCCTGGCGAGCACGCCGCGCCTGATCCTGCTGTACGGCTGGGCGCTGGCGCTGGCCTGCCAGCTGGATGCCGCGGAAGAACTGGCCGGCCAACTGGCGCGTTTCCTGCCGGCGCCGGACGAGTCCGCGCAGCGCGACCTGCTGGCCCAGTGGCAGGCCCTGAGCGGGGTGATCGCGCGCGGCCGCGGCGATATCGACAAGGCCGAGGCGCACTGCCGCGAGGCCTTGCAGGACCTCGCCGGGGAGCGCTATGGCACCCGCCTGCAATGCCTGTCGACGCTGAGCAACCTGGCGGTGACCCGTGGCGACTTCTGGCAGGCGCGCAACTACAACCGCGACGCCCTGGAGTTCGCCCAGCGCTACGGCAACCCGCTGTTCGAGGCACTGGTCCATTACGACCGCGCCCGCGTCCTCCAGGCGCGCGGCGAGGTGGCGCGCGCCGAGGAGGAGGTGCGCCAGGGCCTGGAACGCCTCCAGCACCTGCCGGCGCAACGCCGCTACGCGGTGCGCGGGCGGCTCCTGCTGTACCGCGGCTACCTGCGCAGCCTGGCGCTGCAGCCGGACGAAGCGCGCAAGTGGATCAAGCAGGGAATCGAGGAAACCCGCAGCTGCCGGGATGTCAGCCTGGTGATCGGCTATTGCGTCCTGGCCAGCCTGGAAGGGCGCCTGGGCAACTACGCGGCGGCGTTCGCCCGGCTTGGCGACGTCGAGCGGTTGATGCATGCCTGGGATATCCCGCCGATCTACTACCTGGCGGCGATCACCCTGATCAAGTGCGAACTCTGGCTGGCCCAGGGCCAGACCGAACTGGCCGGCGTCTGGCTACAGCGCCTGGGCGGCACCTACGGCGGGCAGGCGGCCACGCCGCCGGAATGCAGTCCGCTGCTGCCGCTGCATGTGGAGTTGCTCCAGGCCGGCCTGGAGCGCCGCGAAGGACGCCCGGAGGAAGCCGCCCGGCGCCTGGACCGGCTGGCCCGCTCGACGCGGGAGAACGGCGCGTTATTGCCGGCTCGCCTGGCCCTCGGCCAACTGGCTGCGCTGCACCTGGAGCAGGGCCGCGAGCGCGAGGCGCTGGCGACCCTGCAACAGGCCATGGAGGGCGCAGTCGGCGGAGCCTTGCTGCCGCTCCACGAATTGCTCGTGCAGCAGCCGGAATGGTTGCGCGAACAGTTGCAGCGCTTCCCTGCCTGTCCCGGCGCCCAGCGCATGCGCGCGCTGTTGCCGGAGCCGCCCGCCGAGCCCGCGGGCGGTGCGGGCGAGGTGCTCAGCGGGCGCGAACTGGCGGTGCTGGAGCTGATCGCCCAGGGGTTGTCCAACCAGGAGATCAGCGAGCGGCTGTTCATCTCGCTGCATACGGTGAAGAGCCACGCCCGCCATATCAACGACAAGCTCGGCGTCGAGCGTCGCACCCAGGCGGTGGCGCGGGCCAAGCACATGGGGTTGTTGCGCTAGGCGCGCCACCCCATGTGCCTGGCGTGCTGGCTCAGGGCTTCCAGCGTCGCAGGAGCAGGGCGTTGCCGACCACGCTGACGCTGGAGAAGGCCATCGCTGCGCCCGCCACCATCGGGTTGAGCAGGCCGAAGGCCGCCAGCGGGATGCCGATCACGTTGTAGATGAAGGCCCAGAACAGGTTCTGGCGGATCTTCGCGTAGGTCCGCCGCGAGATGTCCAGCGCCGCCGGCACCAGGCGCGGGTCGCCGCGCATCAGGGTGATGCCGGCGGCGTGCATGGCCACGTCGGTGCCGCCACCCATGGCGATGCCGACGTCGGCGGCGGCCAGCGCCGGGGCGTCGTTGATGCCGTCGCCGACCATCGCCACCACCCGGCCCCGGCCTTTCAGCTCGGCGACCGTGGCGGCCTTGTCCGCCGGCAGCACTTCCGCGTGTACGTCGTCGATGCCCAGGGCCTTGGCCACCACCGCCGCGCTGCCGCGGTTGTCGCCGGTGATCAGGTGGCTGTGGATATCCCGTCCGCGCAGGGCCTCCACCGCTTCGGCGGCGCCGTCCTTGAGGCTGTCGCCGAAGGCGAACAGGCCGAGCACGCGTTTCTCCGGAGCCAGTTCCAGCAGCCAGGACAGGGTGCGGCCCTCGGCCTCCCAGTCCGCGGCGGCACTCGCCAGCGCGCCGGGCTTGAGTTCCTGCTCGTCGAGCAGGCGGCGGTTGCCCAGGGCCAGCCGGCGACCCTCGACCTCGCCCTGGATGCCGCGACCGCTGAGGGCCTGGCTGGCGTTCACCGGCGGAACCTCCAGGTCGCGCTCGGCGCAGCGCTCGAGCACGGCCTTGGCCAGCGGGTGCTCGCTGCCGCGTTGCAGGGCGCCGGCGAGCCTGAGCAGTTGCTCCGGGTCGTCGCCGCCGAGGTGGATGATCTGCGGCCGCCCGGAGGTCAGGGTGCCGGTCTTGTCGAAGGCCACGCTGGTGACCGCATGGGCGACTTCCAGGGACTCGGCGTCCTTGATCAGGATGCCGTGGCGCGCGGCCACGCCGGTGCCGGCCATGATCGCGGTCGGGGTGGCCAGGCCGAGGGCGCAGGGGCAGGCGATCACCAGCACCGCCACGGCGTTAACCAGGGCCTGCTCCAGGCCGACCCCGGCGACCAGCCAGGCGCCGAGGGTGACCAGCGCGATGAGGATCACCACCGGGACGAAGACCTGGCTGACCTTGTCCACCAGCTTCTGGATCGGCGCCTTGGCGGCCTGGGCGTCTTCCACCAGGCGGATGATCTTCGCCAGCACCGTTTCCCCGCCGAGCGCAGTGGTGCGCAGGAGCAGGCGGCCTTCGCCGTTGATCGCGCCGCCGGTGACCTTGTCGCCGGGAGCCTTGGGCACCGGCAGGCTCTCGCCGGTGATCAGCGCCTCGTCGGCGTGGCTACTGCCGTCGAGCACCTCGCCGTCCACCGGGAAGCGTTCGCCGGGACGCACCACCACCTCGTCGCCGAGGCGCAACTCGGCGATCGCCACCTCTTCCTCGCGACCGTCGCGCAGGCGCACCGCGCGCTCCGGGCGCAACGCCTCGAGGGCGCGGATGGCGCTGGCGGTCTGGCGCTTGGCGCGGCTTTCCAGGTACTTGCCGAGGAGGATCAGGGCGATCACCACGGTGGAGGCTTCGAAGTAGAGGTGCGGCATGTGGCCGGGCGGGGCGGTCAGCCAGAGGTAGACGCTGAGGCCGTAGCCGGCGCTGGTGCCGAGGGCGACCAGCAGGTCCATATTGCCGGCACCGGCCTTCACCGCGCGCCAGGCGGAGACATAGAAGCGCGCGCCGATGACGAACTGCACCGGGGTCGCCAGGAGGAACTGCGCCCACGGCGGCAGCATCCAGTGCAGGCCGGCCCATTCCACCAGCATCGGCAGCACCAGCGGCAACGCCAGCAACAGCGCGGCGATCACCCACCAGCGTTCGCGGCGCAGGCGGCGCTCGGCATCGTCCTGGCGTGGTTGCCCCGCGTCGAGCAGGCGGGCCTTGTAGCCGGCCTGTTCCACCGCCTGTAGCAAGGCCTGGCTGTCCACGGCGCCGAGCAGCTCGAGGTGGGCGCGCTCGCTGGCCAGGTTGACGCTGACCTCGCGTACGCCGGGCACCTTCTTCAGCGCCCGCTCGACCCGGCCGACGCAACTGGCGCAGGTCATGCCCTCGATGGACAGTTCCAGGCTGCGCGCCGGAACCTGGTAGCCGGCCTGCTCGACCGCCGCCACCAGGGCCGGCAGGCTGTCCGCCGGGGCCTGTACGCGGGCCTGCTCGCTGGCCAGGTTGACCGAGGCGGCCGCGACCCCGGGCACTTTCTTCAGGGCTCGTTCGACACGGCCGGCGCAGGACGCGCAAGTCATGCCGCTGACCGGCAGATCGAGCTCGGTTAGCGTGGCGCTGTTCATGAGTCCTCCTTGGAATGGACAGAAGTGGCACCGCAGGCGCCCTGGGAGGCGCCGGTGAGATCTGTCGCCAGGTTCAGCCTTGACATCGTGTCAAGGTCAAGCCCCGGATTCATACAGGAAGGCGGCGCAGGGCGCAGTGGCGGCTTTATGTCGCAGGGGCAGGGGGGAGGGGGAATGGCGCTGGAAAACCGTTGCGGCACGGAAAAGCGGAGGGTTTTCACAGGGGTGGGACCGATAACACTAGACCTCGCGAAGGGCTGCGCCAAGGTATTTCGTCGCTTGCGGAAAAAAAACCTGCTGATGACGAAAAGTACTTTTTACCGTCATATTTTTTGCGGTATTTGTGGAACCGTAGACCGCCGAACCCTGCAGCACAGGTGGCGGCCCCGGCCCTCACCTCTGCTGTCAGGCTCTCCCCACCGGAAGAGAGAAGGCGGCTCGCCCCCCGGCGGAGCGCCGACCCGGCATTCCGTCGCCAGGCCCTTAGCAGAAGGTGATCGCGTATGGATGACCACGGACGTTCCCGCCCCACCCAGCCCACCCTGTACGTCCTCGATACCAATGTCCTGATCCACGATCCGAATGCCCTGTTGAACTTCCAGGAACACCGCGTCGCGATCCCGATGACGGTGCTCGAAGAGCTGGACAAGCTGAAGACCGGAAAGCACACCATCGCCGCCGAGTGCCGCCAGGCCATCCGCCTGATCGACCAGGTACTCGGCGAGGCCACGCCCGAGCAGGTAGAGGGAGGGGTACCGATCCAGCGTGGCAAGAACGGCCCCAGCGGCAGCCTGTCGATCCTCATGAGCAAGCGTGCCGAGCCCATCACCTGGCTGCCGGAGCACCTCAACGACAACAAGATCATCAACCAGTTGGTCGAGCTGAAGAGCCGCCACAGCGGCGTACGCGTGGTGCTGGTGACCAAGGACATCAACATGCGCCTGAAGGCGCGCGCCTGCGGGGTGGACGCGGAGGACTACCACACCGACCAGTTGATCGACGACGTGGCCCTGCTGTCGCGCGGCTACCATTCCCTCGCTGGCTCTTTCTGGGACCGCGTGAGCAAGGTCGAGACCCGCCAGGATCACGGCCGTACCTGGCATCGCGTGCAGCTCACCGACAACCTGCCGGCGGTGCACATCAACGAGTTCATCGTCGACGAACAGGGCTTCGTCGGCTGGATCAAGGGCATCCAGGAGGACGAGCTGACCATCCTCGACCTGCACCAGGAGCCGCTCCTGCACCAGGAAGCCTGGGGCCTGCGGCCACGCGACGTGTACCAGTCGCTGGCGCTGTACGCGCTGCTCGACCCGGACATCCACCTGGTCAACCTGTCCGGTGCCGCCGGTTCCGGCAAGACCATCCTGGCGCTCGCCGCGGCCATCGAGCAGACCATGGTCAGCAAGCGCTACCGGCGCATCATCGCCACCCGCAGCGTGCAGGGCCTGGACGAGGACATCGGCTTCCTGCCCGGCACCGAGGCGGAAAAGATGGAGCCCTGGCTCGGCGCCATCACCGACAACCTCGAAGCGCTGCACATGGACGACGAATGCACCCACGGCAGCGTCGACTACATCCTCAGCAAGGTGCCGTTGCAGTTCAAGTCGCTGAACTACATCCGCGGTCGCAGCTTCCAGCAGAGCCTGATCCTCATCGACGAATGCCAGAACCTCACGCCGCACCAGATGAAGACCATCATCACCCGCGCCGGCAGCGGTTCGAAGGTGATCTGCCTGGGCAACCTGGCGCAGATCGACACGCCCTACCTGTCCGCCACCAGCTCCGGCCTGACCTACCTCACCGAACGCTTCAAGGACTTCCCCCACGGCGTGCACGTGACCCTGCAAGGGGTGCCGCGCTCGGTGCTGGCGGAGTACGCCGAGGCGCACATGTGAGGTAGCCGGCGGCAATCGCCGGCCGATATCCCGCCCGGTTGAAAAAGCCGGGCGGGATATACATCCTGCCAGGCCAGGCCAGGCCAGGCCAGGCCAGGCCAGGCCCGGTCCGGTCCGGGGACCGGGCCCGCATCGTTACCCGATCGGGATGAGGCGCTTTGCGCCGGCCTGCCCTACCTCTTTATGTATACAATCATCCCCCTTCCGAACCTCCCCCAGGCATCGCGTCATGCCCTCCAGGGCTTACAATGACTGGCCAGTATCCTCTTCCAGGAGCACCCACGTGCTGACCCATCTCGATTCCCAGGGCCGCGCCAACATGGTCGACGTCACGGAAAAGGCCGTGACCTCCCGTGAAGCCACGGCCGAGGCCGTGGTGCGCATGCGCCCGGAAACCCTGCAACTGATCCAGGACGGCGGCCATCCCAAGGGCGACGTCTTCGCCGTGGCGCGGATCGCCGGCATCCAGGCGGCCAAGCGCACCCACGAACTGATCCCGCTGTGCCATCCGCTGCTGCTCACCAGCGTCAAGCTCGAACTGCAGGCCGAGGCGCCGGACGCCGTGCGCATCCGCGCGCGTTGCCGGCTGGCCGGGCAGACCGGCGTGGAGATGGAGGCGCTCACCGCCGCCAGCGTCGCGGCCCTGACCATCTACGACATGTGCAAGGCGGTGGACCGCGGGATGGTCATCGAGCAGGTCCAGTTGCTGGAGAAGCTCGGCGGCAAGAGCGGCCACTACCGCAAAGAGGAGGAAGGGCAGGCATGATCCGCGTGCAGTATTTCGCCCGTTACCGCGAAGCCCTAGGCATCGACGGCGAGCAGTTGAACTGGGACGCCGGGCTGGCGACCCTCGGCGCCTTGCGCCAGCTCCTGGTGGAGCGCGGCGGGGCCTGGGAGCGTACCCTCGGCGAGCAGAACCTGATGTGCGCGCGCAATCAGGAACTGTGCGGCCTCGACGAGCCGTTGCAGGACGGCGACGAAGTCGCCTTCTTCCCCACCGTCACCGGAGGTTGAACCCATGGCCATCCGCGTCCAGCAGGCAGCTTTCGATCCGGGGCAGGAGCTTAACGCCCTGCATGCGCAGAACGTCGGCATCGGCGCGGTGGTCGGCTTCGTCGGCTACGTGCGCGACTTCAACGACGGTCGCGAGGTCGGCGGGATGTTCCTCGAACATTATCCGGGCATGACCGAGAAGGCCCTCGGCAAGATCGCCGCCGAGGCCGGGCAGCGCTGGCCGCTGCTGCGCCTGGAGATCCTCCACCGCATCGGCCGCCTGGAGCCGGGCGAGCCGATCGTCTTCGTCGGTTGCGCCAGCGCCCACCGGCAGGCGGCGTTCGACGCCTGCAACTTCGTCATGGACTACCTGAAGACCCGCGCGCCGTTCTGGAAGAAGGAAGACACCGCCGAAGGCCCGCGCTGGGTCGAAGGCCGCTGCAGCGACCAGGCCGCCGCGCAGCGCTGGGAGGAGTGACGTCTACCTCCTCGCGCCGCCGGCTTACCTCTTCGGAGGAATAGCCAGCCGGGGGCCCGCGGTTCAGGCTGAGGCATCGCCCGTTCCTAGGACCCCCTTCCATGAGCCACCTGGCCACCTCCACCTTCCAGCCGCTGAACATCGCCATCCTCACCGTCAGCGACACCCGTACCCTGGAAACCGATACTTCCGGCCAGACCCTCGCCGACGCGCTGCTGGCCGCCGGTCATCGCCTGCACCAGCGGAGCCTGAAGACCGATGACATCTACCAGATCCGCGCGGTGGTCTCGGCCTGGATCGCCGACCCCGAGGTACAGGTCGGCCTGATCACCGGCGGCACCGGCTTCACCGCGCGGGACAACACCCCGCAGGCGGTCGGGCCGCTGTTCGAGCGCGATGTCGAGGGCTTCGGCGAACTGTTCCGCCAGGTCTCGCAGCGCGAGATCGGCACTTCCACCATCCAGTCGCGGGCGCTGGCCGGGCTCAGCAACGGTACCCTGGTGTGCTGCCTGCCCGGCTCGCCGGGCGCCTGTCGCACCGCCTGGAACGAGATTCTCCTGGCGCAACTGGACAGCCGCACCCGCCCGTGCAATTTCGTCCCGCACCTGAAGACCCCGCCAGCCGTGGCGCCGGTGGCCGGCTGCGGGTGCCGCTCGTGAGCGCTTGCGCCTGCGATGGCGGCCAACTGCGCCCGCTCGACGAGGCGCTGGCCGAACTGCTGGCGCGCGCGCCGCGCCCGCCAGCCTGCGAGAGCCTGGCCCTGGAGCGGGCGCTGGGACGAGTGCTCGGCGAGGACCTGCTGGCGCCGATGGACCTGCCGCATTGGGACAACAGCGCGATGGACGGCTACGCCTTGTGCTCCGCCGACCTGCCGCGCAGCGGCGGCAGCCTGACGGTCGGCGCGCGGATCGCCGCCGGCGACACCCGCGGCATGAGCCTGCCGCTGGGCCAGGCGGCGCGGATCTTCACCGGCGCGCCGCTGCCGACCGGCGCCGACTGCGTGGTGCCGCAGGAACTCTGCGTGGTCGACGGCGAGCGCGTGCAGTTGCCGCCGGTGAGCGCCGGCCAGCATGTGCGCCGGCGCGGCGAGGAGTTGCGTCGCGGCGCGCCGGTGCTGCGTGCCGGACAGCGCTTGCGCCCGCAGGAACTCGGCCTGCTGGCGAGTCTCGGCGTCGCCACGGTCTCGGTGCGTCGGCGCTTGCGCATCGGCCTGCTGAGCAGCGGCGACGAATTGCGCGAGCCCGGCCAGACACTGTTGGCCGGGCAGATCTACAACGTCAACCGTTACTGCATCGGCGCCTTGCTGCGCGGTCTCGGCTTCGAGGTGCACGACGAGGAAGTGCTGGCCGACGAACTGGTGGCCAGCCGCGATGCGCTCAGCCTGGCGGCCTCCGAATGGGACGCGCTGGTCACCAGCGGCGGTGTCTCGGTAGGCGAGGAAGACCACCTCAAGCGCGCCATCGCCGAGCTTGGCGAGGTCAACCTGTGGCGCCTGGCGATCCAGCCGGGCAAGCCGTTCGCCTTCGGCTCCGTGGCCGGCAAGCCCTGGCTGGGGCTGCCCGGCAACCCTGCGGCGGCGCTGGTCACCGCATTACTGGTGGCGCGTCCGTTCCTGCTTCGCCAGCAGGGACTGTTCGACGTAGTGCCGCGGCCGCTGGCGTTGCCGGCGGCCTTCGACTGGCCGCAACCGCGGGCGCGTCGCCAGTACCTGCGGGCGCGGCTCGATGAGCGGGGGCGGGTGGAAATCCACCCGCAGCAGGGCTCGGCGATGCTGCTTGCCGCCAGTTGGGCGGACGGGCTGGCGGTGATCGAGCGCGGCGCCACCCTGGGCGTGGGTGATGCGATCGACTTTCTGCCGTTCTCCGCACTGATGGCCTGAGGCCTTCTTGATCCCGGTCAAGCGCCGACCGGGAGCGTCTTTCTAGAGTGTGGCGCCTGTGCCCCGGGGTTGCCCACTGCCGCGGAGCGCGTTTTTCGCCAGAGGAGCAACCCCATGCAACTGGTCTGTCCGGCGGGCAGCCTGCCCGCCTTGAAGTCGGCCCTGCGACAGGGCGCCGATGCCATCTACGTCGGTTTCCGCGACGACACCAACGCCCGCCATTTCGCCGGCCTCAACCTTGACGAACGCCAGTTGCAGGAAGGCCTGCGGCGAGTCCACGAGGCCGGGCGGCAGCTCTACGTAGCGGTCAACACCTATTCCAGCGCGCAGGGCTGGGAGCGCTGGCAGCGCGCGGTGGACCAGGCCGCCGACCTCGGCGTCGATGCGTTGATCGCCGCCGACGTGGCGGTGCTCGGCTATGCCGCGAAGCGTCATCCGCGGCTCAACCTGCATCTGTCGGTGCAGGGCTCGGCAACCAATGCCGCGGCCCTGGCCCTCTATCACGAACGCTACGGCATCCGTCGCGCGGTCCTGCCCCGCGTGCTATCGCTGGCGCAGGTACGCCAGGTGGCGGCCGGTAGCCCGGTGCCGGTGGAGGTGTTCGCCTTCGGCAGCCTGTGCATCATGGCCGAGGGCCGCTGCCACCTGTCCTCCTACGTCACCGGCGAGTCGCCGAACCTCTGCGGCGTCTGTTCGCCGGCCAGGGCGGTGCGCTGGAGCGAGGAACCGGAGGGGTTGACCTCGCGCCTCAACGAAGTGCTCATCGACCGCTACGCCGCCGGCGAGGCGGCCGGCTACCCGACCCTCTGCAAGGGCCGTTTCCTGGTCAATGGCCAGCGCTTCCATGCGCTGGAGGAACCGACCAGCCTGAACACCCTGGACCTGGTCCCGCAACTGGCGGAAATCGGCGTGGCGGCGGTGAAGATCGAAGGCCGCCAGCGCAGCCCGGCCTACGTCGAGCAGGTCACCCGGGTCTGGCGCCAGGCGCTGGACAGCTACGCCAGCGCGCCGGGCGCCTATAGCGTGCAGCCGCAATGGCAGCGCGCGCTGGCCGGACTTTCCGAAGGGCACCAGACCACCCTGGGCGCCTATCACCGTTCCTGGCAGTGAGGACCGCCGCGATGAAACTGAGCCTGGGACCGCTGCTGTTCTACTGGGACAAGCGGCAGATATTCGATTTCTACGCCGAGATGGCCGGCCAGCCGCTCGACGTCATCTACCTCGGCGAGACCGTCTGCGCCAAGCGCCGGGCGCTGTCCCTGAACGATTGGCAGGCGCTGGCCCGCGAGCTGGCGCAGGCGACCCGTGCCGAGCTGGTGCTCTCCGGGCTGGCGCTGATCGAGGCCGCTTCGGAGCTGTCCAGCCTGCGCCGGCTATGCGAGAACGGCGAACTCCGAGTTGAGGCCAACGACATGGCCGCCGTCTATTACCTCAGCCAGCGCGGCGTGCCCTTTGTCGGAGGTCCGGCGCTGAACCTCTACAACGGTCATGCCCTGGCCGAACTGTATTCCTGGGGCATGCGCCGCTGGATTCCGCCGGTGGAAGTCTCCGGCAAGCTGCTGCGCGGGGTGCTCGACCAGGCTGCGCAGCTGGGCCTGGAGCAATTGCAGACCGAGGTCTTCGCCTACGGTCACCTGCCGCTGGCCTACTCGGCGCGCTGCTTCACCGCGCGGGCGGAGAACCGGCCCAAGGACGACTGCCAGTTCTGCTGCCAGCAGTATCCCGAAGGTATCCCGCTGCTCAGCCAGGAGGGCGAGGCGCTGTTCACCCTCAACGGCATCCAGACCATGTCCGGCAAGGTCAGCAACCTGCTGGCCGACTACCGCTCGCTGGAACATAGCGGCGCTGACCTGCTACGCCTGAGTCCTCGGGCGCAGGGCATGGCCGAGGTGATCGCGGCCTTCGACCGGGTACGCAAGGGTGCCGCTCCGCCGCTCGCCGTGGAAGGCTGCAACGGCTACTGGCACGGCCGGCCGGGGATGCTGCGGGCAGAGGAGGCAGGGCTATGCTGAACCGCCAACGCCTGCTCCTCGGCGTCGCCGGACGCCTGTTGCCGCTGGCGGCGAAGGTTCCGCGCGGGCTCCAGCACCTGGTCCTGCAACGGGTCGCCAACCGGCTGTTCGCCCAGCCGCTGGAGGAGGGCGCCTTCGACCTGCTGGAAGGTCGCTGGCTGCGCCTGGAAGTCAGGGACCTCGGCGTCGGCTGGTGCGTCACCCGGGTGCCCGGCGGCCTGCGCCTGGTCGAACGGCCACGGGCCAGCGTGACCATCCGTGGCGACTGGCGCGACTTCCTGCTGCTGGCCAGCCGGCATGAGGACCCGGATACCCTGTTCTTCCGCCGCCGCCTGGTGATCGAGGGCGACACCGAGCTGGGCCTGGCGGTCAAGAACCTCCTCGACAGCCTCGACCCGGAGCACCTGCCGCCCTGGTTGTGGAACGCCGTGGAACGGGCCGGGCGGGCAGTGCAGGAGGAGCGCGGCGAGGCGCCCCAGGGGCCGGTCCAGGGCGCGCGGGGCGGCTGAGGTCGGTGGAAAGGGGCGTATAGCGACGCCAATGTCGCTGGGCGCGCCCCTCCGATTGGGTGTATTCCCTGAAGCCTGAAACTCACTGAAGCTCTTTTCAGCGAGGCAACGCCCGGTTCGTTGCCGCATGGGCGGCGCGGAGCGAATGGGCGTTTCCCCTGACCAAACGGATAGCCTGTCTGTCCCCGTAACGCCCCTGTCAACTTGCCCCGGTAAACCGGACCTTCGTGAAGCCTGCGGAGAACTCCGGTATGAGTGGGATGGACCTCAAGCGCCGCCGCGTCGTGCAAGGCCTGGGCGCTGGACTGCTGTTGCCGGCGCTGGGCGCGCCGGCGGTGATCGCCTCGCCCAGGGCGCGGCCGAAGCTGACCGATGGCGTGCAATCCGGCGATGTGCAGGGCGACCGCGCGCTGGTCTGGAGCCGCACCGACCGCCCGGCGCGGATGATCGTCGAATGGGACACCCGTAGCGTCTTCAGCGAGCCGCGTCGGCTGGTCTCGCCGGTCACCGACGAGCGCCTCGACTACACCGCGCGCATCGACCTGCGTGGCCTGCCGGCCGACCAGTCGATCTTCTACCGGGTGCGCTTCGAGGATGCCCGCGACGGCAGCCTGAGCAAGCCCTGGTTCGGCCACCTGCGCAGTGCGCCGAGCGAGGCGCGCAATATCCGTTTCGTCTGGAGCGGCGACACCTGCGGGCAAGGTTTCGGGATCAATCCGGATATCGGCGGCATGCGTATCTACGAAGCCATGCGCCGGCGCCAGCCGGATTTCTTCCTGCACAGCGGCGACACCATCTATGCCGATGGGCCGATCCCCGAACGCATCGAGACCGAGAGCGGGCGCATCTGGCGCAACCGGGTGACCGAGGCCAAGAGCAAGGTCGCCGAGACCCTCGACGAGTTCCGCGGCAACTACCGCTACAACCTGCTCGACGACAACCTGCGCCGCTTCAACGCCGAGGTGCCGCAGATCTGGCAATGGGACGACCACGAGACCACCAACAACTGGTCCTCCAGCAAGCAGCTCGACGAGCGCTACCAGGTGAAGGACATCGACGTGCTGGCGGCCCGTGCACGCCAGGCGTTCCTCGAATACGCGCCGCTGCGCTTCCAGCGCCAGGGGCGCGACGGGCGGATCTACCGCAAGGTCGCCTACGGCCCTTTGCTCGACGTGTTCGTCCTCGACATGCGCAGCTACCGCGGCGGCAACAGCGCCAACCTGCAGGCGCGGCGCAGCGCCGCCACCGATTTCCTCGGCCGTGAGCAGTTGCAATGGCTCAAGCGCGAGTTGCGCGGTTCGCGTGCGCAGTGGAAGGTGATCGCCGCCGACATGCCGATCGGCCTCTGCGTGCCCGATGGCAAGGACGCCCAGGGCCGCGACCGCTGGGAGGCCATCGCCAACGGCAATGACGGCGCCGCCCTCGGCCGCGAGCTGGAGATCGCCGACCTGCTGCGCTTCGTCCAGCGCGCCGGGGTGCGCAACACCGTCTGGCTGACCGCCGACGTGCATTACTGCGCTGCCCACCACTACAGCCCGGAGCGCGCCGCGTTCAAGGACTTCGCGCCGTTCTGGGAGTTCGTCGCCGGGCCTCTCAATGCCGGTAGTTTCGGACCCAACGCGCTGGATGGCACGTTCGGCCCGCAGGTGATGTTCCAGAAGGCCCCGCTGGTCCAGAACAGTTCCCCCTTCGCCGGCTACCAGTTCTTCGGCGAGGTGGAGATCGATGCGCAAAGCCGCGCGCTCACCGTCACCCTGCGCGACCTCGACGGCGAGCCGGTGTTTTCCCAGGAACTGCAGCCCGACGGCGCCTGAGCCGCGGCGACCCCATTCCGATAAAGGAGTATCCCGATGCACCCCTTGCGTAACGCCGCCCTGCTGGGCGGCCTGGCCCTGCTGGGCCTGCCGGTGGCCAACGCCGCCGAGCTGATCATCTCCGAGTATGTCGAAGGCAGCGGCAACAACAAGGCGCTGGAGTTCTACAACAGCGGCAGCCAGGTCCTCGACCTCTCCGCCTACCGCGTCGAGTTCTATTTCAACGGCGCCAGCGCGGCGGGCCGCAGCATCGACCTGAGCGGCAGCCTGGCGCCGGGCAAGACCTTCGTCCTCGCCAACGGCGTGGCCGACCCGGCGTTGCTGGCGCTGGCCAGCCAGCGGGTGGAAGGCAGCTGGTTCAATGGCAACGATGCGGTGCTGCTGCGCCGGCGCGGCGGCGAGATCCTCGACAGCCTCGGCCAGGTCGGCTTCAACCCCGGCACGACCTGGGGCAGCGGCGATGTGCAGACCCTCGACCGGAGCCTGGTGCGCAAGGCCGACATCCGCGACGGCGACAGCGATCCCAGCGACGCCTTCGACCCGGCGGCGCAATGGCTGGGCTACCCGCGCGACACCTTCGCCAACCTCGGCCAGCATGGCGCTGGTGAGCCCGGCGGCGGCGAGGAGGCCGGCCTGCGACCGATCCACGAGGTGCAGGGCGCCGGCGCCGAAAGTCCGCTGGTGAACCAGCGGGTCGCCATCGAGGGCGTGGTGGTCGGCGACTTCCAGAACGCCAGCGAGCTGAAGGGCTTCTACGTGCAGCAGGAAGATGCCACGGTGGACGGCGACCCGGCGACCTCCGAAGGCATCTTCGTCTACGACGGCGGCAACGGCAGCGACGTCAAGCTCGGCGACCGCGTCCGGGTGACCGGCCAGGTCCGCGAGTTCAACGGCCTCACCGAACTGGTCGGGCCGCTGCAGGTCAGCGTCCTGGCGAGCGGCGTGGCCTTGCCGACGCCGGCCGGCATCAGCCTGCCGCTGGCCAGCGCCGATGCGCTGGAGCGCTACGAAGGCATGCGCGTGCAGCTCCGCCAGACGCTGACCGTCAACGAGGTCTACAACCTCGGCCGCTACGGCGAGGTCCTGCTGTCCTCCGGCGGCCGCCAGATGACTCCGACCAACGTGGTGGCTCCCGGCGAACAGGCCAAGGCCATGCAGGCGCGCAACGACCTCGACCGGATTCTCCTCGACGACGGCCGCAGCGGGCAGAACCCCGACCCGATCCGCTACCCGGCACCGGAACTGAGCGCCTACAACAGCCTGCGCGTCGGCGACCGTACCAGCGCCATCGACGGCGTGCTCGACTACTCGGCCGGCAGCTACCGTATCCAGCCGTTGCAGACGCCGACCTTCGAGGCGGCCAATCCGCGTCCGGCCCAGCCGGCGGTGGAAGGGCGCCTGCGGGTGGCCAGCTTCAACGTGCTCAACTACTTCAACGGCGATGGCAAGGGCGGCGGTTTCCCCACCTCGCGCGGAGCCAACACGGCCGAGGAGTTCCAACGGCAGAAAGCGAAGATCGTCGCGGCGATCCTCGCCTCGAAGGCGGACATCGTCGGCCTGATGGAGATCGAGAACGACGGCTACGGCGAGTTCAGCGCCATCGCCGACCTGGTCAACGGCCTCAACGCCAGCCTGCCCCAGGGCCAGCGCTATGCCTTCGTCAACCCGAACCGGGCGAAGCTGGGCAGCGACGAAATTGCCGTGGGGCTGATCTATCGCGGCGACAAGGTCCGCACCTATCGATCCGCGGCGGTGCTCGACAGTTCGGTGAACCCGGAGTTCGACGACACCCGCAACCGTCCGACCCTGGCCCAGACCTTCCAGGAGATCAATGGCGGCGAACGCCTGACCATCGCGGTGAACCACCTGAAGTCGAAGGGCTCGGCCTGCGACGGCGACCCGGACACCGGCGACGGCCAGGGCAACTGCAACCTGACCCGGGCGCGCGCCGCCCAGGCCCTGGTGGACTGGCTGGCGGGCGATCCGACGGGCGCCAAGGAGCCTGATCGCCTGATCATCGGCGACCTCAATTCCTATGCCAAGGAAGACCCGGTGAACGTCATCCGCAGCGCCGGCTACACCGACCTGGTGGCGCGTCAGGCGGGCGCAGGAAAGGGCTATTCCTACGTGTTCTCCGGGCAGTCCGGCTACCTTGACCACGCCCTCGCTAACGCCAGCCTGGCGCGCCAGGTACGCGGCGCGGTGGAGTGGCACATCAACGCCGACGAGCCCCGGGTGCTGGACTACAACGTCGAGTTCAAGACCCCTCGGCAGCAGGACAGCCTGTACAACGCCGAGCCGTACCGGGCCTCCGACCACGACCCGGTGGTGATCGGTATCGACCTGCGCCGGGTGGCGATGAAGAAGCACCGCAGGTAGGCAGCGGATAGCGCCCGTGGCGTTGGTCGCCATGCAGAAAGGCCACCCGAGGGTGGCCTTTCTGCATGGCACGTGGGCCTGTAGGGCGAATAACCGCTTGCGGTTATCCGCC
>NZ_KV819893.1:0-16043 GCF_001815235.1 Pseudomonas sp. HMSC065H01
GTATGGGCGTCAAATAACATCTCATGGCCCTGGCTCGGATACGCCACAAGCCAGAACGCACGGCTGGCACACAGCTTCAGATGTGCCACCTGCATACGCCGGTAAATGCCGCCGACCAGCAAGCCTTCCTCGCTCCAGTCAAACTGAAACGCCTCGCCAAGAGCAAAGGTCAGCGGCACAAAGGCCTGCGACGCCTTGCCCTGTCCCCCTCGCCAGGCACGGATAAACGCGGTGAGCTGGCTGTAGCCACCGTCATAACCATCGGCTTTGATTTGCGCCAACAGCGCCTTGGCACTGCGCCGCTGTTGCTTGGGGCGCAGCGAATCGGCCTTTAGCGCCTGCTCCAGCGTGGTGTGAAAAGGGCTGAG
The DNA here is from genome assembly GCF_001815235.1 of Pseudomonas sp. HMSC065H01. NCBI lineage: Bacteria > Pseudomonadati > Pseudomonadota > Gammaproteobacteria > Pseudomonadales > Pseudomonadaceae > Pseudomonas > Pseudomonas sp. HMSC065H01. The sequence continues at coordinate 369 of NZ_KV819893.1, forward strand.
TTTGTTGAAGATCGCGCGGCGTTGGTAGACCGGCGGCTTGGCCTCAGGTGCTCTGACCCACTTGCGAATCGTGTTGCGCGCCAACCCGGTGCGCTTGGCTATCTCATGCAGCGACAGCTTGTCGCGGAAATACATCCGGCGAATTTTGCCCATCATTTCCATACTGATCACCCTGTGTTCTCCTGCTCAAAAATTGAGCAGAAGCAGTTGAACACCTGGGTCAGTTTTCAGTCGGCAGAACAGCCTCTACTGGGTCAGTTTTCGGTCAGCGGCAACAGATTAACCATGTTGCTGGCTTGCCACCAACACCGCTCAAGGTACGGGTGGACATTTCCCCGGAAATTTTCGAAAAGGTCGCTTTGGATGACAGTGTGTTCGTTTTCGTACAGACGCTATCGGGCTCCAAGGTACCTCTCGCTACCATACGACTTAAGGTCTCAAGTCTGCCGGCCGAGGTGGAGTTTTCAGGCGCTGATGCAATAGTTACCAGCAACACCTTATCGCAGACAGCCGCGATTCAAGTGACTGCTAGGGTCTCTAGGGGAGGGAAGAGTAGGTCGGGGGAATGGTTGGGCCGAAGCTCGACGACATTAAATTCGAAGAGCGCTAGGCTGAAGCTTACGATCAACCTTCCGGATATCTGATCGACTGCACCGCAAAGTGCTGTTGCCAGGTACTGTAAAATAGAAGAGTGAGCACTTGATTTGCTGGTGCTTTCAAACAACGGTGTTGTTTTTTTAACAGCCGAACTGGAAAGGGAGGCTGAGCTGCTCAGTGATCACTTTATCCGTTGGCTGATTTACGCCGGCATGTTCGCTACAGGCACTGAACGACAACGCAGATGGTATGGTCTGTGCGTTCTGACTCGTCAAGGATCGGCCAATGGATCGTTTGTCTAATTTGCTCTCGCGGTTCGGCGTGCGGGCCAATCTGTTCTATGACGGCGACCTATGCGGCTCTGCATCTTACGATGGCGCCGAGCGGCGAGGTTATATCCATCTGCTTCAGGCCGGCAGCGTGACGTTGCTTGGTCCCGATCGCAAGGATTTGCAGCTCACTCGCCCTAGCTTGATTTTTATGCCACGCCCCGCCAAGCATCAATTGTTTGCGGGTGAGTCCGATGGCGCAAAGTTGTTGTGTGCTTCCATGGAGTTTGAGGGCGGAATTGATAATCCTTTGTCGGCTTCATTACCGGACTGTTTGGTGCTCGCACTCGATGATCTGCCCATGCTGGCAGACACGTTGGAGTGGATGTTTGCCGAGGCGGCAAATGTGCATTGTGGAAGGGAAGCCGCGCTTGAGCGCTTATTTGAGCTCCTAATCATTCTGTTGCTCCGTTACCTGCTCGATCATCACCAGTTGCGCACCGGAATGATGGCTGGACTGGCCGACATGCGGCTTGCCCGATCGCTTTTACAGATGCACAACTCCCCGGAACATGCCTGGTCAATAGCAGAGCTGGCCAGTGAGTCAAATATGTCACGCGCTGCGTATGCCGTGCATTTCAAGAGTGTCATCGGACAGACGCCTGCTGATTATTTGTTGAGTTGGCGAGTTAGCCTGGCTCAGAAGCTGATGCGAGAAGGGCGCTCGATTACGCTGATTGCAGCTCAAGTCGGCTACGAAAGTCCTTCGGCGCTGTCTCGCGCATTTAGACGCAAGACGGGGTTGAGCCCTCGTGACTGGTTGAAAGATCTGGCGGGGGAAAATGATGGCAAAAAGGCCTAAGGCATTACTGCCTTAAGCCATTGAAAAAATTATGCATTAATTTTACGTTTTTCCAGTTCAACCAGCGAATGGCCTGCCACAAATATCGAAACAGCAAGCAACCCTAAGTCTTTAAGCAGAAACTGACCTGGCGCAACGGAAATCGCCGGAAACCCTAAACTAGGCTCAATGACGCCCGGAGTGGAAAACATAAAGCTAAGGGTTGTGAAGAACAGGCCTGCAGACAGAGCGCCTCCTACCACGGATAGTTTGGGCGACAGCATGCGGCCTGCGATCAGAGTGCCGATCGAAATCTCTAGTATGCCGAGCAGGCTGGAGAACATGTCGACCGAAAAAATGCTATACACCCATCCCAAAAGCGGGCTGTTGCTCACCAGTGGAACCAGGCCCTCGGCCTCGTAGTGGGTAAATTTCATGCCGCCGAACCAGAAGTAAATAATAGCGAGAGCCAAGTACGCGCCATAGATACCTAGCCCCATAGTTTTGGTTCCAAGCGTTAAGTGGGCCTGTACGCTGGACTTCGAGTTTTCAATGCCTATGGTTTTCATGTCTGAGCTTCCAGTAGTGAGTGAGAGTGTGTTGGCTGCCGAACGCCGTATGCGTTGGCGATGAGATTATTATGGCTGGCATCTCTAATCAAGAGGCATCAGAAAGTATTGATTTCAGTGCAGATCGTCTTGGGCGGTGCAATTCGCGATGAAGGGATCGCCGTGGAGAGCGATGAGTGCACTATTTCGATAAAGGAGTCGTTTTACATAGGTCGATGAAGCGCGTTGCGGCATCGCCTACTGTCATTTCTCAAATCTGACTATGGGGCTTGGGGCGAAGGGCGGCACTGACTAGGCTTAGAACAGCTACCAACTAGCCGCGCGGCCGCGATGCACAAAGAATGGTAACTGAGCCGTGAGTGCGGTGGGCGCCCGCATTTATTTCCAAACCCTACAGATACATCGATCTTCGACTTCAACCGGGCAGATAGCTGTTGCAGCAAGCCTATCAATCGACTTTGACGTGTTAAAGAGGATAGGTTTTCCAGGGTTGGGGAACAGCCAATGTCATCAACCTAAGCTGCAGCCCTGCCCAAGGCAAGCCCCCCGAAGCAGCCAGCCGCCATGGCCGTCGGGCGATGACCAGGCCTCTGCCGCTCAATCAGGCGGTCTAGCTGGGCTGGCGGTGATGTGATCATCGTCTGTTCCGGCTGTCTAGGCGAGATTTCTCGTTCTCCGGACGAGCCTATGCCGACCGCTTGTGGCCAGCTTTTTTGCACGGAGGTTGGGCGGTGGTGTTTCTTCAGCGCGTCGGTTTGTAGCCCTCACAACCTCGGCTGGCTGCGCGTTTGCGTTGGCGCGCAAAGCTACGGCCTGAGCGTACGGCACTGAGGCTTTTAGCCATCAAGGCCAGCACATTGCTCAGCCCCTGAGCACAGTGCCGCACCAGCAGCTCGACCAGGGTATTTTTGAGCCGTGACACGCCTTGGGTGAAGTTGACTTTCCATCGCAGCTTGCGACCTTTGTGGCGCTGTTCGATGACCGGCTGTAGCAGGTGCTGCATCAACAGCGCCAGGTTCTTCAACAGTTGAGCGGCATGAAAGTCCTGCTTTACAGCGGTCACGCTGCGGCCGCTGAAGTTGTCCAGCGTCAGGGTTTGTTTGAGGCGACGGAAATCGGTTTCGATGCCCCTGCGGCGGTGGTAAAGCTCGGCAAACACCTCAGCGGGAAAGGCTTCTCGATCCAGCAGCGAGGTCAGCAATACTTCGCTTTCGCCGTTGGCCAACTCGACCCGGATCAGTCTCAGCTCGATCTGGCTGGCAGGATCAACGCCAGCCTCGGAGCAGAACAGACGTGCTTCAGGATGGTTGGCCACGAAAAGCTGTGTGTCTTCAACTTGGCCAGAGTGTAGAAACGCTTTGACCTGGGCGTTATAGCCACAGGGCAGGCGCATCAGAAAGTGCCGCTGTTGCTGCGCGAACAGCGCGAATAACCAGTGCCCAGGGTAACCACGGTCAAACAGCGTCAGGCTGTCAGCCGGCAGGTGCTCAAGGTGCAGATGGGCACAGTCGCGCTCGCCGACGGTCAGGGGCACGATCAGGCTATGCAAGGTTTGACCGTCAGCGACTTCGTAGAGTGTGGACAAGCGAGCCATGGGAAAGCCAGAGTGACTGCCAAAGAAGGTCGCCATGGTCGACTCCAGGGGTAAATGCACGGTCGAGCCATCCACCGCGAGCACCCTCAGCCCACGCCACTTCTGACGCAGCCCGAAGCAGTCAATTTGTTGCTGCAGGAGGCGATTGAGACTTTCAAATACCTCGGGGTTGAGCTTTTTGCGCGCTTTGCAGAAGGCCTGCGCAGTGACCATTTGCGTCTCAGTCGACGCCTGATTGAGTACGCGATAGAACTGATCGAGTTCGGTTTGCAGGGCCGTGCGCGGCTGATTGAGCAGGAACAGGACGAGGTTCTTGAAGGTGAGCTGGCGTCGGCGGGTAAAGTCTTGAGGATTCTGGCGGTGGGCGGCGATGAAGGCGGGACAATCGAGCGGGCTGGTTATTTTTTGTACAATTTTCAAGCCAGGGTTTGGCTGGCGGTGTCAAGCGATGCGGTATAGGTAGTCAAAAGGGCTTCTCCCATGCACTGATTTGAGCGCTAATTATATGATATTTATGGATAATTTCCAAAGTTGATGACATTGGGGGAACAGCATGCCCTGCAGAACGACACACGTCACTTTTGTTAAATTAATAAGCTAGCTACCTATTGGGCATAACCTTGCAATTTGCTTCAATTTACGCACATGCACTTGCGACCTCAAAATGCAACGTAAGCCCCGAATATCTCCATTATTGTCGCCGCCAGCCTTAGTTACAGCTGCTATGATGAATGAGATCGAAAACTGAAATCCCCCACTAGAATTGTTGACTGGAGTCAAAATGAATAAAAAGCGGCCGGTTAATCTTGATATTCGAACCATTCAGCTTCCTCTCACGGCGCTTACATCGATTCTGCACCGGATTTCAGGAATTATGCTCTTTATTTTTCTGGGACTGATACTGTATATGCTGAGCAAATCGTTGGAGTCAGAAAAGGGTTTTAATGAAGTCAAGGAGATTTTTTCTTCACCTTTCGGCAAAGTTAGTTTCTGGTTGGTATACTCTTCATTTATTTATCATCTCGTAGCCGGAATTCGACACCTAGTTATGGATGTGGGTGTTGGTCATACTTTGAAAGGCAGCAATCGCGCCTCTACTATTGTTTTAGTAGTGTCGGGTGTTTTAATGGTTGCTGGCGCCGTATGGATTTGGTAGCTGTGGAGTCGTAATGCGTATTTACAAGGACTAAAAGCGTTCTTTAAAGCTAACTTACGAAAGTATTTATAATCGACGGTTCACGCTTAAACGGTTGAATCCTTTCGGGCTTCCGAATAGCTGTTAGCTGAAAGCTATCATGAGCTAAGTTTTCTGTGCATCATCAAATGTGTTAATGGGAGCGCCATAGTACTAGGTACAAATATGGCTCTAGGACAATGTTAGATGTTTTGGATTTTGAGGCGGATCGCTCTTATCGAAGATCGTCTAATTCGCTCTGAAGCGCAGGTTTTTTGAAACTATCACCTGGTTGGCACACTGTGCGAATCAACATCAGATATGAGAAAGCCAATCAGGTGAACACTACCCTCGAGGGCTCATCTGTCCAGTTAAAGCCTCGAGTCTTTCTGGGTGCGCAAAAGACAAGAAGGTTATATGGGAAAATTATGAGGCCTGGATACCATGCGTCATGGGCGTGCCGATGCTGTGAGTGACAGAGCGAGAAGCAAGTGAAAGTCCCTGAAGTAGGGGCGGGATGCGCCCGAGTGGCATTTTTTGTCTTAAGGTAGATCGCGTAGCTGTTCTTCAGAATAATCTTCAGAGCGTTGACGACAGCCATCGCTGTGCATTCCTCAAGAATAGAATGTGTCGGAAGGGTGGCGTCATTGGTGTTAGTCATCGCTTAGGATTTCTCAATCTGGCTTACACGGGCGCCTGTACCGATATCCCCGCGGATGGCGACGTATCGATGTTGAATTCCTCGCCAGACGAAGTGCAATGAGCTGCGGCTATAGGCTTGCGCAGCCTTAGATAGCCGGCCGTCGCAGGCGCGCCGGTTGGCCGGGATCTTCTTCTGCCCGTCAGGTGTCCGGTCGGAACTCCAGCACGAACGCTACGACCTTTTCGGCGGACATTTCGCACGGCTTCAACAATGTCCTATCTGATGTAACGCGGAAGAGGTTGAAGCTGACAATGTCAGTCCCGTCCAACTCCCTGGCGAACAGACTGTTGCGACGTCCGTCCCCAGATCGCCGGACGATCAAGCTGAAACGCCGGCCTTCATAAGTCCCTTCTCTGTATCCCTCCGCAAGCTTCGCGAAAGCGGCATCGAACTCGGAATGCTCCATGTCATCCATCCTTATTGATAGAACAGAGGCGCGGCGGGTGCGAGACCGCCAGTGCCGGGTCGCGCTAAGGTGCCGGGCAGATTCCTGCAGCCGACGAGGCCCGGGGTGGGCAGGATAATTGAGATGTCGGCGCCCGCATGGCTATCAGCGAAGTCGTCCGTCCAGTCTGCTAGGCAACGTCCACGCCTTTCCAGAAAGCGATGTAATCCCGGATACCCTCGGCATCCGGAGTGGGGGCGGGATAGGTCCAAGCGGCGTTCACGTTGAGCGCGTCACCCGCGCGAACATGAAAGAAGCGCGCGGCGCCTTTGATCGGACAGACAGATGTGTGCGGGCTCATCTCAAGCAGGCTCAGGTCGACTCCTGACGGTGGGAAGTAGTGATTTCCCTCGACGATGACTGTTTCGTCGCTTGTGGCGATAGTAGTGTCTTTCCAGATGGCTGAGACCAACGGACTCTCCTTTTGTATTCATCAACCGGCGAAGGCTCGCGGGCTGGCTGCCCCAAGCCGCACCTCCTCAGGTGGCAGGCGGGTTGCGCCCGAGAAGTTTGTCGAGCTCGCCTCTGACATCGAGCGCGAATAGCTCATCGGAGCCACCGATAAGGGTGCCATTGATGAAGATCTGCGGCACGGAGCTTCGCCCCGACGCTTCCGCCATGGCCTGCCGGTGAGCCGGATCCGCCTCAATATCGAGCTCCTTCCATCGCACGCCCTTTTCCTTGAGGAGCGCCTTCGCTCGGCGGCAGAACGGGCACCAATTCGTGGTGTACAGCAATACATCAGTTGTCATATTGCATCTCCGGCAGTTGCACGCGGATCGCTGTCATGGCGTTGATCTCCAATTCGCGGCGTTCAAAGATGGCGACTGCACCTTGGCCGACATCGGAGCAGATGCTGACGATTGGCCGCTATCCAGGCGACATGGCCCAAAGTGCTTTCACCGCCAGGCAGAGGCCGCACGCGCCTCCTGTAGCGCCGAGCCGATGCTCTAAGGTAACCGAGCCTCGATTGGGACGGAAGCGGTCCCGCTCGAATCGCCCATCATGCTGGTCGAGCATATCAGGACGACGGATAGTGCAGGAACTTTCAAATTGAGCTTGATGTCGAGCCAGGTATCGCGAGCGAAGGCGTTCTAGAGGCCGGGGGGTACGAAGACTGTGTTCGGCAAAACGGTTCACGTTGATCGCCAAAGCTTCCCAGGGCGCACGTCTACGATCGGCGCGACGTGAGATAGCTCGCGCCGCTAGCCCCCGTAGCGCTCCGTCTTGATGATGGAGGCGTCCAAGCCCGCCAGCAGCGCGCTATCGGTTGCGATGTTGACGAATCCGTTAGACCCGCAGACGAACACTTGCGTCGGCTTTCCCTGAAGCCTGGTTAGAATTTCTTGGACCATCATGCCGTCGATCCGTCGCGCAAAGTCCGATGCGCGAACCGGTTTCTCGCGCGTAATCGCGAGCGCCAGGACGAACGCCGGATCGCTGATTTCGATGCAATGAAGTTCTTCTGAGAAGAGAACGTCCTCGGCGGTTCGTGCGGACAGGAGCAACGCTGTCGGAACGGCTTGGGCCAATGCGCGGCGCTGCCGGATCATTGCCATCAACGGCACGAGGCCGGAGCCTCCCCCGATCAACAGAACCGGATCTATGGCAGGCTCAGGCCAAAGGAAATGGCCACCGAGCGGACCGCGAACTTCGATTTCGTCACCAATCGCCGCGATGTCGTGAAAAAACGGCGAAACTTCGGCATCCGGCATGCGCTCGATAGCTATCTCGACGATCGGGGTCGAAACTGCCGATGACGCGATCGAGTAGCTGCGCATTGCACTGTAGCCGTCGGGCGCGGTCAGCCGGATATCGACGTGCTGACCTGCGGTGTGCGCGAACGGCTTGCTCAACCGAAGGAAGAAGCTCTTGATACTCGGTGTTTGCTGGATGATGTCGTCGATCACGCATGATTGCCACGAACGGACTTGCGCTTCGTTTTCAGTCATGGGTGTATCGTTGTTCGCGCCACGGATCGCCGTAGATGTGATAGCCGTGCAGCTCCCAAAAGCCGGCCTCGTCACGCGTCGTGAATTGCAGCGCATTCACCCATTTGGCGGATTTCCAGAAGTAAAGGTGCGGCACTAGAAGACGCGCCGGCCCCCCATGATCGCGGGAAAGTGGCTTGCCCGCATAACTGAGGGCGACCATCGCTTTCCCGGAAAGCAGATCCGTCAGAGGGACGTTTGTCGAATAATTATCGTAGCAGTGCGCCAAGACGAAATCGGTAGGCCGATCAAGCTCTGCATCTGCAAGGATGTCTTCAATGAGTACACCCTCCCAAACGGTATCCAGTTTGGACCAAGAGGTGACGCAGTGAATATCCTTTGTCACCTGGGTCTTTGGTAGAGTGTTGAATTCGCCCCAATTCCACGTTTTGACGGGCTTCGGACCAATTTTGACTGTGAATTTCCAGTCGGAGGGCTCTACCCTCGGCGTAGGGCCGGCCGACAGAACAGGGAAATCCTCCACCAGATGCTGACCTGGCGGAATCCGATCGGACTGGTCGCCTGAACCGCGACCGGTGAAACCTCTGGTGACCATAGTGACCCCTCTTGCTCGATACGGCAGACCGAAGCCGGCCTTCATTTCAGTACTCTGCGTAAAGCATTTGCCCGCACATCCGCCGAATAAGCCAATCGACTAAAAATCAGATACAGATGCTCTATCATCGTAAAAAATCGCGTATCGAACATAGCGTCAGGCCAGCATGATTCCCAATACCCAATGGCTATAGGGTAGATAACCCCAAGGCTGCGTACGCTGATCTGCGGTATGCGGAGCGGAAGTTGCAGGTTCGCTCTCAAACGGATGGGCAGCGTGCAAAGCTCAAGGCTCACCAGCGCATGGTTGCCCAGTTCGCGCTCGCCGGCAGCTTGAGTATATTAAGGACGAAATGTCGATCTGATCTATTCTGGCTTCAGGAAATAGGGAAAATAAGGTCGGACGTTCGCGCACCGTCGCGACGCGCGATCATCCACTAAGCTTCTGTATCGGGGTTGGAGGATCAGATGAACGAGATCGAACGACAAGCGCCTGAGCTGCGGGTGCAAAAATGGATTGGCAAAGATGGGGAAAGTATCGCGCCGTTCAAACTGTCAGATATCGGGCCCGGCCCGAAAATCTTGTTTGCCTTCCAGCATTGGTGCCAAGGTTGCCATTTGCATGGGTTTCCGACGCTACAAAAGTTGCATGCAGCGTTGAGCTCAAAAGACGTGGGGTTCGCAGTGATCCAGACCGTCTTCGAAGGAACGCATGAGAATACCTTCGAGAAGTTGCGCGTGAACCAGCTCAAGTATGAGCTTCCTATCGTTTTCGGTCACGACGAGCAACCGACCGGCTCGCCGTTTCCAACCTTCATGGAAGACTACCGCACACGAGGAACTCCGTGGTTTACGGTTATCGACGCTGGCGGTAGCATTGTTTTCTCGGACTTCCATCTCGACGCGGAGCGACTAGTGAAGCAACTTGAGCAAGGTTAATCGTTGGAAGGTGGGCAATCATCCTGATTGCCACCCATCCCCTGATGCCCACTACAGGCGTTGCGCGCTGTAACTCTGTTGATCAGCGTGCGAAAACCCGGATCCGGATAGGAGGAGCGTCAACGATTGAATCAATCCGTTGGGAGAGGGCGGCTCCGCTCCGTCAGCTCGGCAATAGATAACCCATTCTCGCCGAGCAACTCTCTGATCCGATCGACGATATGAGCCCCTAGCGCCGCTGTCTTGGTCCCCCCCACAGATTCCCAAGATGCGAGTTCACACGCCGATACCTCGTGGTCAGCGCCGAAGTGCTTCTGTCGGTATGTCACCGCCGCCCTTCAATGATAAAGGCGCGGTAACGGGAACCGGCAAAGCGATGAGCAGCGATGGTTTGGTAGGCGGGACTGTCATACCAGTCGCGAGCGGCCTGCATCGTCGGGAAACGCAAGATTACGGCCCCTTCGATGGGCGGCCCCTCCAAATGCTGGATCGCGCCATAAGCGGCGAGAAAGGTAACGTCGTGACCATCGAACGATGGTCCGACGCCTGCAGAATAGGTTGCGAGTGCATGTGGGTCGCTGGTTTCTTCCCGCGTAAAGACGACGAACGCTTCCATCATTAGGCCTCTCAAAGGTTGGATCTGTTGGCCATTACCACCGGTGATGGCCTCACAGTCGTCAGGCTGGCAACTGGAACCCGATTTTCATGAGTGCCTCGACGCACGCATCCTGATCCTGCTGATAGTTGCCTCCGGAGATGCCTATGCCGCCGATCAACTTCCCATCCTCCAGAATCGGATAACCGCCGCCGACAGCGACCATCCGAGGGCGATAGGCTAGCGGCGCCACTTTTGGATCGTTGGTCACATAGTCGTTCCAGACATGGGTCGGGAACCCAAACGAGGCGGAACTCCAGGCCTTGTCGATGGCAACATCGACGGTAAGGAACGGCGCATCGTCGGTGCGCTCGAACGCGCGCAGGTTACCGGTGGCGTCGACGACGGCGACGGCAGCCGGGATGCCGATGGCACGGGCCGCAGCGAGCGCCGCGTCGATGAGGGCGACTGCGGTTTCGCGGTTGATCGAGGCGGTGGCAATAGATTTGGTCATGGGATTCTCATCGCTGGGGCATAACCCGTTCGGCTTTTTGAGGTTGGACAAGATGTTTGGCGATCGCGGTCGTTAGAAGCCTTCGAGGACGATCTTGCCTTTAGCCGCGCCACTTTCGATCAGTGCATGCACCGTCTTCAGATTGGCGGCATTGATCGGCGACAGTCGCCGGGTCAGCGTCGTGCGGATTTTGCCGTCGTCAACCAGCGCTGCCATCGCATCCAGAATCTCGCCCTGCTCATTCATGTCGGGCGTGCCGTAGATCGACCGCGTGAACATCAGCTCGTGGTGGATCGACACCGCCTTGCGCTTGAAAACCATGATATCGAATGCCTTGGGATCGTCGATCAGTCCGAACCGTCCTTGTGGGGCGATCAGTTCGGCGATGTCGGCGACATGTTGCTCGGTATGTGTGGTCGAAAAGACGAAAGCGGGAGCACCGATGCCGAGTTCGGCGATCTGTGGCGCGAGCGGACGAGAATGGTCGATGACGTGGTGAGCTCCAAGCCCTCTTACCCACTCTTGGGTTTCCGGTCGAGAGGCTGTGGCGATGACGGTGAGGTCCGTGCGCTGTCGCGCGATCTGGACGGCGATCGACCCAACCCCGCCCGCGCCACCGATGATGAGGATCGCCTCCGCCGCACCGGGTACGGGCTTCGCCACGTCCAGGCGGTCGAACATCGCCTCCCAGGCCGTCAACGTCGTCAGCGGCAGCGCCGCCGCTTCCGCCCAGGAGAGCGACGCAGGTTTGTGACCGACAATCCGGGCGTCGACGAGATGGAACTCCGCATTGGTACCGGGCCGTGTGATCGATCCGGCATAATAGACCTCGTCGCCTAACTCGAACTGCGTGACGTCGGGGCCGACCTCGCGCACAATCCCGGCGGCATCCCATCCCAGCACCTTCCAATCGCCATCTGCCGGCGGCGTGCTGTTGCGGACCTTGTAGTCGACCGGGTTGACCGAGACGGCCTTCACCTCAACCAGGATATCGTATCCTGCAGCGACAGGCCGAGGCAGATTGATGTCGACCAGCGCGGCATCCGCGGCGATGGGTCCCGGAACCTTGTAACCAATGGCTTTCATAAATGTCTCCAGCTTGCTTGATCGGATGACGCGAATGCTCGTTAGTCAACTTCTTCTACATTGAGGTCCCGACTCTTGAACTGGGTCGCGGTAGCAGATTTCATCGAACACGTCGATCAACAGGCCCTTATGCTCGGTCGCCGGATCGGTGATCGCGTAGAGGGTGGAGGCGTTATCGCCATCATCACCGCTTCCGAGGCGAAACGCCGCGTCGACGCAGATGCCGCACGGACCGATGGTTGATCCTGGCTCGAGATCGACGAGATTGCTGTCCTTGACGCGCTATTCGCGGTCTTAGCCCTTGGCGATGAAGGACTGAACTGCTTGTAGAGCGTCGGTCAGCTGCTATGTCATGGACGCACCTTCATCTTGAGTTGGATTGGACAAGCTTCCGTATAAGGCCCGCTGTAACCGTCAGATGACGGCGAAGAAAACGATGGGCAGTATTCACAGCCACTTAGCCTTCTTGAAGCGCACAAATAGGAAAACGCACGATATCGCTATCACTCCGAGCACGACAAAGTATCCGTAGGCCGTGTCCAGCTCCGGCATGTGCTTAAAGTTCATGCCGTATATTCCAGCGATCGCCGTCGGGACTGCCAGTATTGCCGCCCAAGCCGCCAGCTGGCGGGTGATCACCCCCGTCCTTTGCGCTTCAAGAAGGCTGCTGGCCTCAAAGACCGTGGACAGGACAAGCAGGAGGCCGTCGACCATGGACTGCACGCGGTGGACATGGTCCGCGACGTCGTGGAAATATGGTGTCATTTCGGCGCTGATGCAGGGAAAGTGGCCGCGAACGAGCTTTCGCACCAGCTCGGCCATAGCCCCGAGCGTGCGCTGGAACCGCGTGAGTTCGGACCTTAGTTCGAAGATTCGCGCCACCTCTTCTGGCCCGAGGAAATCGTGCAGCGACCGTCGCTCCATCGCCAGGACGTCGTCCTCGATCATTTCGAAGATGGGCAGATACTGGTCGACCACGCGATGCAAGATCGCGTGCAGCACATAGTCGACACCCTTGCCGAACTGCGTCGGCGATGCCTCGAGTTGCTCCCGAAGTTTGCCCAGCGCTCCGGCATTGCCGTGCCGCACGGTGATAAGGTGATTGTGACCGGTGAAGATCGCCATCTTGCCGTAGCTGATCCGGTCGCCGACCAGCTCGGCGGTCTGCGCGACGACGTACAACTCATCGTTGTAGACCTCGAGCTTGGGCGGGCACAGCGGGTGCATCGCGTTGTCGATCGCCAACGGATGAAGATTATATGTCCTTTGGATCGCGAGTAGTTCCTCGGGGGTGGGTTCGCTAAGCGCGATCCAGCAGAAGCCCGAGCGACTCTCGCCCAACTTGACGTGCTCATCGAGCGCGATTTCGCGAACTCGCTTGCCTTCGTTGTAATAATAGGCGGCGATGATGCTCATGCTGGCCTCGCGGGAATGTGGAGGCCACGCTGGACGGCCGGTCGAGCCAGCCCGCGTCCAAGCCATGCGCGGACGTTCGAAAAGCTGCTGAGGCCAAGGATGTCACCCGCAGCGTAGAATTCCACCAGCGCATTCACCCAGCCGAGCGTCGCGATGTCCGCGATCGAATAGTCGTCGACGATCCAGTCGCGGCCTTCCAGCCGGCGATCCAGAATCCCCAGCAGACGCGTGGATTCGTCGATAAAGCGCTGTTGCGGCCGCTTGTCCTCATAGTCCTTGCCGCCAAATCGCAGGAAGAAGCCGAGCTGACCGAACATCGGCCCGATGGCCGACATCTGAAAGAACACCCACGCTAGGGTCTCGTAACGCTGGCCTGGTTCGGTGGAGATGAACTGACCCGTCTTGTCGGCCAGATAGAGGAGGATCGCACCGGATTCCCATAAGGCGATGGGTCTACCGTCAGGGCCAGCCGGATCGATGATCGCCGGTATGCGTCCGTTCGGGTTCAGCGACACGAACGCCGGATCCTTCGACTCGTTGTTCGAGATGTCGATCAGGTGGGGCTCGTACGCCAGGCCAGTCTCCTCAAGCATGATCGAGACCTTGACGCCATTGGGCGTAGGGGCTGCGTAGAGTTGCAGGCGATCGGGATGAGATGCCGGCCAGCGCTGCGTGATCGGAAAGGACGAGAGGTCTGGCATAAATCTGCGATCCTGGTGTTGCGATGGCGACTGACTGGAACGAGCCGTCACTCTGAAGTAGGGTTCGATGACCGCGTCGCTGAACGACGCGGTCACGAAGATTGCGGACCGGATCGGCGCAGTGGCAACGGCAGTGAAGCCTATTCCGCCGCGGTCCCGGCCGCTGGCTGTACGTCGTCAACCTTTTGGCGCTTCGGAAGCACCCAGCCGGGACGGACGAAGTGGCAGGTGTAGCCGCCCGGGCGCTTCTCCAGATAATCCTGGTGATCGGGCTCGGCCTCCCAGAACTCGCCGACCGGCTGGACCTCGGTCACCACTTTGCCATCCCACAGCCCCGAGGCATCCACATCGGCGATCGTATCCTCGGCGACGCGCTTCTGCTCCTCGTCGACATAATAGATGCCCGACCGGTAGGAGAGCCCACGATCATTGCCCTGGCGGTTCAGCGTCGTCGGATCGTGGATCTGGAAGAAGAATTCCAGGATGTTCCGGTAGCTCGTCACTGTCGGGTCGAAGACAATCTCGATCCCCTCGGCATGCGTGCCGTGATTACGATACGTGGCGTTCGGAATATCGCCGCCCGTGTAACCCACACGGGTCGAGATGATGCCGGGCCGCTTGCGGATCAGATCCTGCATGCCCCAGAAACATCCTCCTGCGAGAACAGCGCGCTGATGCATGTTAAGCCTCCTCTACTTGATCGAGATATTCACCGTATCCCTCGGACTCCATCTCGTCGCGCGGGATGAAGCGAAGGGACGCTGAGTTGATGCAGTACCGCAGACCGCCGCGGTCGGAAGGACCATCGGGGAACACATGGCCGAGATGACTGTCTGCGTGTACTGACCTGACCTCCGTCCGGACCATGCCGTGTGCGCTGTCCCGCACCTCGTTCACGTTTGCCGAAACGATCGGCTTGGTGAAGCTGGGCCAGCCAGTACCCGAATCGAACTTGTCCGTCGAAGCGAACAGTGGCTCTCCCGACACTATGTCGACGTAGATGCCAGGCTCCTTGTTGTCGTTGTACTCGCCCGTGAAGGGCCTTTCGGTGCCCGCCTCCTGGGTAATTCGGTGTTGCTCGGGAGTCAGGTGGTCGATTGCTGTCTGTGACTTTTCAAACTTCATTACAGTCTCCAATACTTATCTAGAGGGCCAGGCACGCTACCGCTAATTTTTTATGTCTCCTGATTTGCTCCTACAATGGTAGTGGGATGGCAAACGAGGTTTTACTAAGTGTTGGAAAATTAGAGATTTAAATTTCGCGTCTATTAATTCTAGCGCAACTGAGTGGTTAAGCAAGTACGTAATCAGTAAATATTAAAAAAATAACACAAAAGCACGATTATATAATACAGTGTCAGTGTTTTATGATAATCAACAACGCCTGTTTAGATGCTGGTAGATGCGAATTTTTTGGCGTACAGTCAAAATTTTCTGATGGTTGCTTAGTGTGTTGGCGCTGATGGAAAATTGACCCACCCTGCCGATTGAAATTTGACCCAGGGCGGATTGCTGATTTTGTTACCAGCAACTGTGGATAAGTCTACCAGCGCAGCTGCTTTTGAACCCACTCCCTCGCTGTCCCAGTTCAGCTGTTGAAGACCTGCCACATGCAGCCATGCAGCAGGCCGTCGTCACCATGAAATCAGAACGACTCATCGTCCTCCGGTTCCTGGCCGCCCTTAC
>NZ_KV819894.1:0-6731 GCF_001815235.1 Pseudomonas sp. HMSC065H01
CCATAAGCCGCGGCGGCCGACCAGGCTTCAGCCTGGGCTGACTGTGACTCTGGTGCCGCGCCCACAGGGAGCAGGTAAGTCTGCCGCACCTTCAGTGCGTAGGCCACGATCTCCAGGCCGTGATCGATCATCCCGCCTGGATGGGCATGGTGATGGTTTTCCGAAGCAGGGAGCTGCTGGACCAGCTCGGCGTAGTTGGCCAGTGGTCGGCGGTAGATCTCCTCGAATTGCTGCTTGGATAGCGAGGCACGCTGCCAGATGTTCTCCAGTAGCTGCCGGCGCCGAGGCGTGCCGAGCAGTTCCATGCTGCTCAGAGGAGGGAGGAATCCCCCTGGGGCAGCTTTGGTTGGTGGGGTGGGGGACGGCTTCCTGGATATCCAGGAAAGGAGTTGAAACATGGGAGGCTCCATGACGATTCATGGAGCGGGCTTTTCCGCCAGATCAGGGGCTGGCAACAACGATAAAACAACGGTGGCGGGCAAGGGGTATTTTGTTGGCAATGTGCCATCCTCGAGCAGGGCCTCCCATCGCTATCGATCACTGGACTATCAGCGCGTACGATCGAGTGCGTCCGACATCGAGAGAGCGGTAGCTTTTTTAGGATCGTTGTCTCCCGTTCCAACCAGTTGATCCGGGCCTCCATCTCCTAGATCTTCTGCTGTTCGGGGGGAGGCTTGTTTTTCGGGGGCCCGCCATCGCGCTCCTGCTGTATCTGCTTTACCCAACGGCGCAAGGCCGAATCCACCGCTCCCAGCGAACGGCAGGCGCCGATATGTCTTGGTCTAGCACCAAGGCTCCGGCCTCTGGCTTAATCTCCGCGGAAAACGTACGTCGTTGCTTGCTCATCAGACACCCCTCTCTCGGCGATGATCTCGCCTAAATCGGCCTCGGGGCAGTAACACTACAATCTACCGCGTTATACCTTGCGAAATACGACCAAGCTTTCTGCTAGTTCTTGCTTTCCGCCTTGCTGCGCGGATGATCTCATTGAGCGAAACGCCTCAACGTGTACTGCTTCAAATCCACAGGTGGGCGCGAGCTCGGTCAGGATCTCTGCTACGGGGATGTGAATGTTCGCATAAAGACTGTCCCCTACAACCGCCCATGCTTCACCTTGAAGAGGCAAACGGTTGGCCAAAGACTTCATCACGCCGGCCATGTCCGCAAAATAGCCGTCGACCATGTTGGGAATCCAGCGACTCCAAAGCAGCTCACGACTGGCATGCAGTTTCTTCGAAACGTCATCCAACGTTGCTGATCCAAGTGGGCGCGGTGCGTAGTTGCGTTGAATCTGAACGTGGGACGCCAATGTCGACTGACGCAGTGAACGATTATCAGCGGAGTCGTTCAGGTAGCCCAGCACCCACAGCTCAACGTTGTATACGTCGGTATAGTCGAACGAGTTGGGGTAGGGGGGCGAAAATACCGCGAGATCTGCCATAGGCGCATTCGCGATCGTTTCGCGGCAGTCGCCCCGGATGAGTGTGTACTTCGACACGGGGCGAGACGCATAACGGGCAATTTCGTAAAGCGCTTTTTGAACCCTGTTCAGAAATTGTTGATCCACCGTCTCAGGGCTCTGTTTCCTTAACTGCCAATTTTGCCTGTATCGACGTCCTTTGCCACTGATGAGCACGTTACTTACTTCAACCAGAAAGCCACCAAGGATCGCTCTGAAGAACATCTGATGGATGGGATTGGATAGGCTGGCAATAGCCTTACGGTAGGACTCGATTCTTTGCGCGACGTCATGTTCGAACAGCCAACGATTATTGACTCCCGGAGCTACAAATGTGGTTGGAAGCCAGCTCAGGTCGTGGTCGCCTCGTATGCTGCGCACCGCACGAATGATCTGACCCAAGTCATGAGTCAGGGACGTGCTGTCATAGGCGGTGAGTTTCGCTTCAATGAGATCAGCCAGATAGGGATTGACCTCCATGGTAACAGGCTCAACCCCTAGAAACTGGCAGGCCAAAGCCGTTGTTCCCGAGCCTCCAAAAGGGTCGATACAGGTGCGGACAGGAAGGAGACTTTCCCTGACCGCTCGGGCGACGAGTTCTGGCGCGAATGCCTCCTTGAAATGCCGCCAAGTCTGAAAGGGCAGTTTCTCTGCGCCCGCATTCGTCCCTAACGTATTGATTTTGCGGCCTTTAGTCCATTGGTCAAATGCGATCTGCATCGCTGCCTCCTTCTCATCTCAAACGAATTGCCACAGTTGAAATTCTGGTGCTAAATATACGCTTATTTTCAAAAAATATACGTATATTTGTATGATCCGCAAAGACGCTGCGCAAGACGTTGGGCGCTTGCTCGCCGAGTTTTTCAAACGAAAGGGCTTGACACAGGCGCAGGTGGCAGAGTGCTATGGCGTTTCGCAAAGTTGGGTTGGACGTGTGTACAAAGGAGAGTTCGGAGTACGTGCTCAATCTGTTCAGAAAATGTGCAACGACGCCAGTGTTTCATTCCTGACTGAGCTTCCAGAGCAGGACCAAGCCACCTCATCAACCAGGCTTCGTCTTACTCGCCTCTTGGACAGTGTCTGGGAGGGAACAGAAGAAGATGCGAAGGTCCTTACTCAAGCACTGCTGGCAATCAAGATGCTACGCCGCAGCTGACAGTTAAGGTTTCGCTTGAGCAGCATGTATATAGGGAGATAAATGTGCGTTCTAGCATCAGCCTTCCAGTTATTGAGCGGTTGGTAATCCGGAACTTCTCACTCTACCCTGGTGAGCATGGCAATGGACTGGACATTGCATTCGAAAATGGCATCAGTGTGATTGCAGGTATCAATGGTATTGGCAAAACCACATTGCTAACCCTATTGTTAAGGTTATTGCTCGGGCCGAGTAACCCGGAAAAGGCGACCAAGAATGTGGGGCGGGTAAGCCAGCGACGCTTGGTTGAGCCAAAGAAGTTTGACTTCTTCTCAAGCCGGGTTCCTGAAAAACTGGACGATGATGCCTACGCCACTTTGTATTTCAGCGTGGGGCAGAGGAAAGTGGAGGTCTCGCGATACATGCGAGATATGCGTATAAAGGGAGTGAAGGTTTCCGGACGCAAGTATACACCAGCAGGTGAGACGGCATTTATTGAAGAGCTGGCCTCCATGAGTGGACTACTATCAGCGTACGACTTTCACATGGTAGTCAGATATCTTCAGTTTTTCGGTGAGGACCGTTTGCCGTTGCTATGGGAGCCGTCGGCTCAGTTTGAATTCTTTAAGATACTATTCTTTGACGAGTCAGTGGCCGAAACGTTAAATAAGCTTTTTGCACTTATTCAAAAAATCGACTCTGAGTATCGCAATAGAACAAATATTCTAAATCGCAGAAAAGATACTCTACCTTCTCTAGAACGTCCAGCCTTGTCCATTGAGGTTCAAACATCTCAAGGTCAGCTCAAAGAGGCGAAGGCGGCCGCCGCCGAGGCCGAGGTTGAGTACATCAATTTAAAGCAAGAATTTGACATGTTGCAGCGCGAAGAGAATCAGCTGCTGCTCCAGACCGATGATGGGCAAATAAAACTTGCTGAACTTGAGGCTCAATTCTTGCAGGCCGACTCCAAATTTATTCTTCAGGCTTTACCCTCGCTTGGAGATAAGGAGCGTTTTTTAATGCAGGGCTATGCTACGGGCTGCGGTTGTTTCATTTGTGGAGCAAAGTCAAAAAAACAGCTGTCTGGTATCAGCAAGAAAATCCGTAAAGGACATTGCTTCGTCTGTGACTCTCAGACCCCAGCATCGAACCCGCCCAGCATCACCCCCATAAATGTAAACGATATCCATAGAATCGAGGCGGATCTTGACTCGATTCGACGACACCTAGCTGCGAACGACGCAAAGCTTGCTGAAATTGAGGAGCATAAAGCTAGAATCGCACCGCTATTAAGATCCGCAGCGACCAAGCGTGCCCTTACGCTGCAAGCAGTTGAGACCTTGGATATGTTGCGCCCTGTCGATGAAGGACAGGAGATGTATGACGTCTACTCAGAGATTGACCGAGAGCAAGCTGAGTTGGACGTACTAGCTGAAAATCGCAAACGCTACACATCGGAGTATCGGGCAGCCGTCGATAATGCACAGGAGGAAATGTCAACTTTGAAGGCTGACCTCGAAACTCGTCTGACGAACTACGCCATGGAGTTTCTGCAGGAGCGCGTGAGTGTTGCCTTCAATCGCCAGACGCCGTTCAAGATCGCCACTGGTGCAGATCGAGTCAATATTCCTGCCTTCACCGTCAAGATGACTTCCGGCACCCATAAGCTGCCAAGCGAGCGATCAAGCAGCAGTAGCGTTTCTGAATCCCAAAAAGAGTTTCTCGACCTCGCGTTTCGCATGACGTTGCTCGATATGATCAACACTAATGGCCAGAAAATGCTGGTGATTGAGACACCCGAAGCGAGTCTGGATAGCTGGTTCATGCGTCGAGCGGCGGATCTAATGCGTAGTTTTGCCCCTGAAGATTCAACGGCACCGAGAAAGGTAATAGCGACCTCAAATCTCAATGGCACGGAAATGATTCCTGCCCTGTTAGGACTGATCGACGCAAAAGGCAAAATATCGAAGCTACAGAGCCATCGATCCAACCACTTTATAAACCTACTTGAACTGACTCCTTCGCCCGCAGCGCTCTCCGAAGGTAGAGCGGTTCAACTGCTGCATGAAGAGCTTGGGAGGTTCTTGAATGCTAAGTGATAAGGCGCTCCTTAAGCGTGATTACGAAAAGCTACAGTTTGTAAGGTGGGTTCTTTTCTTAATCACGGCGGCAGAATCTGCTGGGTTGAACTCATTAAGCCGAGCTAGACTGCATGCGCTATTGTTTATGTCCTTTGCTTCCGCTCGGTTTTATGGGTTACAACCGTTGCGCCAGCGTGCGCAACGAACTCCGCATGGTCCTTATTATCGGGCAGCCCACTTGGCCTTAGGGCATTTAGTATTTGCCGATCTTGTCTCCGTTTCTGGATTTAAGGCTCATCCGTCGCCTAAGGATCTACAATTTGACGGGGTGTTCAAGCTTAAAAAGAATGGCTTGCAGGTCTGCAAGGTTCTTCGTCAAACTGATATGGGTAGGAGAATTTATAGTTTCCTGCTTGATATCTGTCTTGGCGCGGTACAATCGCTCGAGGCGGAAGGTATCCCGGAGGAGCAGGAAGGACAGTCGCTGGATCGGATGCTGGTTCAGGACCTGACGTATGTATCCGCCTTGAGACGGCCAGGTGAAATGCTTCTGATCGAAGAGGATGGGAGCGAAAACACGCCGACCGTCGAGGGACTTAGAAAAATACAATCTATACTCGGTCACAAGACTTTTATCAATAGGAAAGATGTTCTGAGTGCCTATCAGTCGATCCTGCGAGCTCGAGCAGAGGTGGCATGAATGACTATTGAACCCACCTTCACGTATTCTGAGAAAAGCCACATTGAGAGGCTTCGCCCTGGAAACTCCGGCAGCTCGGAAGATCAATTCATCCAAGAAGTTATCGACTTTTATCGCTATTGGCAGAGCAAGCGTTCTCTTGGCGACTATGGAAGCACGGAACAGGCGCTCTTGATGATTTTTGCGGAAACGCCGGACGTCGATTTGGGACTTAAAGACTATGTCCCAACAACGATCTCACGCATAAGAAGACGTTCGGGTACGGTAAGTCAGGGCATAGCCGTTTGCAACCAGAACTTTCGCCTGATGGTAAGACTGCTCGACGCACTAACTGTTGACGAGGCGTATGACTTCATCGAGCACCACCTCGGCGATCAACACACTTTTGTGATTGCCAAGTTCGGCCAGCAGACTATCCAAATCCATCGTGCAGGCCAGCCGTTGGATGACTGGATTCATGAGCCGGATGAAATTTTGATCAAGAGCACCGATGAGAATATTACGCCTGACAGTTTGGCGGAGGATCTACGCGTCTTCCATCATGAATGGCTCAGTACTCCACGTGCGATTGGTGCGCGGACCATGTGGGAGCTGAACAAAACAAAGACGCAGTACGACTTGCGCAGTGGACCAGAGCGTAGTGTTCAGTCGTACTTGTTGACTTACTTGAGGGCTTCCTACCGAAGGTCAGGAGTGTTTGTTAATGAGGAGATAAACAATCAGGGGGGGAGAACGGACCTGTATGTGCAGCGAGAAACAAGTCCAGGGTCGAACAAACAGATAAACACAGTCATAGAGCTTAAGGTGCTATCACCTAAGAAGTCTTTCGAGCGAAATCTTGAGTGGGCCAAGGAAGGAATCACTCAGGCTAAAGGCTATGCAAATGCGAATACCGATGCGGCTTTTGCATGTTTATACGATGCGCGACGCAATAAGCTTGCTATGCCAGAGCTTCCGGCCTTTGCGTTGGCTAACTCCGTAAGGCTTGAGCACTATGAGATGGAGGTGCCTCTACCGCCGCCAAAGAAGAAACCTGCTAAGATGGCAAAAGCATAGACGATGTCTGTCCAGAAATAGGTCAGGACTTCCAAGACTTCAAGGTTGCGCGATACGGTCTACTTATTCTTCATGCTAGGTAGGGGGAGGCGATACGATACCACGCAATAACAGCACTAAATTAGTAATCCAGCTGTTGTGCCTTGTAGTGGTCAACTCATCCTAGACAGTGGGTTGACCACTACATGCCTCTCTTAGTATGGCACTTCTATTATTCTCGATCTCAAGCGTTCAGATCGTCATATGATGAACTGAACGTGGTGTCAGGCCGTAGCCTTTTCGTGTTCGCCGGCGCGAACG